>DBMK01000286.1 GCA_002298885.1 Anaerolineaceae bacterium UBA700 | reverse complement strand
CCCCCTTCCCAAGGGGAAGGGGGTCGGGGGGATGGGGATTTGAAAGTGAACCAAACCATCTATTGGATGGGGTAAGTGGTCGCATTCCTGGCCGACTGCACCACGACTTTGCTCAGGTCGAACGGGCCCAGGGCGTTGACCACGGCTGCGATCTGAAAATCGGGCCGCTTCTTAAAAATCCACACCGGCGGGTGGTCGTACACGCTGAAGGCTTCCTCCGCCGCCAGGAAATTGAAATTGAAGCGCGGCAGGGTCGGGCGCTGGTTCCACGCAACCAGCCCGCCCACGTCTGAAATCCACAGCGGGCCGATCTTCTCCGGCGCCTGGAAATTCGCCGCCAGGTCGAAGCCCAGCCGCCCGTCGAACAGCGCCCGGTAATACTCGATCGTCATCGGGTACATTAACGGGAAACGGCTGACGCTCCAGATCGAGCGCTGGCTGGGCAGGATCACGTAGTCGACGTCCTGCAGGTTCTTGTAATACATCTGGCGCTTGTTCTCGTCGTCGGCCCAGCGCACACTCATGGTTATCCCGGTGTAGAACTGCCCAAAGGGGTCGTACCCGAAGAAGCGCACCGGCAGGCCCTCGTCCCAATCCTCGTTGGCCACCACGTTGCGGTAGACGGTGAATTCCGCTGCCCCAGCGCCCGGCGCGGCGTTCAAATAATAGCTCGTTCCTTTGAAAACCACCGCCCCTTTGAAAACGCCCTGCACCTCCACGCCGCGGCTCCCCGGTGCGGCTGCCGGCACGCTCAGCATCGCCTCGTCGATGACCTGCGTCCCTTCCGGGTCGGCGCTAACCGTCAGCTTAAGCTGGGCCGTGCCTGTACCGCTGTACAGCACATGGGGCAACGTGATGGTCGCCAGTGTTCCGTCGCTTAGCGGGCTGAATTCCTGGTGCGCCGCGAAGGTCGAGCCGATCTTCAGCCCGTCCGAGGCGGCGATGGGGATGAACGGCGTGTCCTCTGTGGTCTTCAACCCAATCTGGAACGGCGCCGGGATGTTCTGGTAGATCCACTTCGTGGCCTGGATGCGGGTGTGGTCCTGCCCAAATACGGTCTGGGTGAAGGCCGTCGCCCAGGTGAGCGTCCCGCCGGCCACGCAAACCGCCAGCAGGGCCGCTCCGGCCGCCTTGAACGTTCGCCCCACGGTGAAGCGGGCTGGTTCGCTCTGCGCCGGCCAGGCCGTGCGTACCGCCTCCACCACCAGCCAGCCCGCCAGCAGGCACAGGAACGGGTAGATCGGCAGGAAGTAGCGCACCGAGCTCACGAAGCGCGTCCCCATCACCAGGAAATAGCCGCCCGTCCACACCAGCGGTAGCAGGTGTGCCCGCCAGTTCTTACCGTGCCGGGCCACCTGCCAGGCGGCCAACAAGAACCCGGCCCAGGCCGCAGCTCCCAGCGGAATGCCCATCCCCCACACCACCATGTTCATCAGCGGGAAGACCACCGGCGGCCGGTTGGCCCACTGCTCGCTCGGCGGGCCGCCGCCGATGCCGTTCGATTCCTGCTGGGCCACGTCCATACTGTCGGTCCAATCCGGGTTGAAGCGCAGCGTCAGCAGGGTGGTATCCCCCTGCGCCGCCCGGAAGCTCATCGGCTGCGTCACCCGGAAGGTGAGCAGGCCGACGAGCACGCTTAGCAGGACCAATCCACCCGCCAGCAGCCCGATGCGGGTCAGGTCGTTGCGGTAGCGCAGCTTCAAATCCGCGGCGCTGATGAATACCGCGATCAGGATCATTCCGCCCAGCGGCAGCAGATTGATCTTGGAGGCCAGCGCCATCCCAAAACTGATCCCGAAAAAGATGAACCACTTGACGGCCCGCCCGTTGATACGGTAAGGAATGTACCGGCTCGTCTCTTCGCCGGCTGGCGCGGGGCGCACCAGGCAGGGCTGCCGCGCCACCTGCACCGCGCAGGTCATCGCCAGTACCGCGAAGAAGGCACTAAAGTTATCCACGGTCATGAAGTGCGACTGCTGGATCTGCATCACCGCCAGCGACGAGAGCGCCGCCCCCAGCAGCCCCGCCATCAGCCCATAGAGCTGCCAGCCGATGAGCAGGATCAGCATCACGCTCAGCGTGTCGGCGAACGCCGAAAAATATCGCCCAAGCATACGGATCTCGTCGTAACCCGTGTTGCCGGTCAGCTCGCCCAGCCCGCGAATCATAATAATCGGCCACTGCCCCCAGCGCAGGCGGTTATCCGGCCCGTCCCCGGTCTTCTGCCCGGCCAGGTCGTATTTGGCGTACGGGCTGAGCGGCGAAAGGCGCGTGTTGAAATAATCGCCCAGGTTAGCCGGCGTATGCAGTTGAGTCAGGGTGTTGGTCAGCCCGTATTCGTCCGGGTGCAGGCTGGCTCCCTGGTTCCAATCCATGTCCTGAAAGCGGAAAACGATCCCCGTGCAAATTAATCCGATCAGAACGGCGATGATGCCATAGCGAATAAGCTTCATGTCTCTCCTGGATACTGAGAATGATTTTATCAGAGGAATGAAGTAACGGGGATATTTTTTGGCTTGCGGC
>DBMK01000091.1 GCA_002298885.1 Anaerolineaceae bacterium UBA700 | reverse complement strand
TGGTTTACGGCTGCTTCGCAGCCGTAAACCAACCCGAAAATTGTTTTTTTACTTTACTTTTCTGAAAGCTGGCGCAGTTTCATGCTGATCTCGCGCCACTGGATCTTCGAAATCCCCAGTTTCTGACGGATCAGGTCCGTTTCCACTCCACCGCGAAAATCGTTCAAGGCGCACGTCCACCGGCACATATCGAATGACAGGTGCTTGGTCAAACCGGCCTCGCGGCCGATATCCTCCAGCAGGTATTCCAGCCGCCGCGGCGACCAGGGGAAGACCGTGTCGACCGGCTTGTATTGGTCCAGGTATTCACTGTAAGCGCTGATCCACTCGGTGGGCAGTGAAATCTTGCGCTCCTTATAGCGGTTGCTCGGGCTGGGGTAGCGAATGAACAGGATCGGGCCTTCGGGGGCGCCGAGATCGATGTGGTTCAAATTGATCGTCAGGCATTCCCCCTTCTTGATGCCCGTGGAAAGCAGCAGCGACAACAAGGTCGCCGGCCGCGCATCCGGCCGCCGGGCCTTGCGGTGGCGGTTGGCCACGTCCAGCACCACCTGCTCCTCGATCATGGTCAGGATTTCCGGCAGCGGGCTGATGACCGACTGCTGCAGCACCTTCTCGGCGGGGTCGGCCGTCAGAGTGCCGCTTTTGTGCAGCCAGCGGAAGAACGCCTTGAGCGACGTCACCCGCCGCGCCAGGCTCTTCGGGCTGCAGGCAACGCCCCGCCCCGTCTGCAGCCATTGCAGAAAATTGTTCAGGTCCTTGGTGTTCACCGCACCCAGCGTGCGGTCGGGCGGCAGGAAATTGGAGAGGAGAGTCAGGTCGCCCATAAAAGCTTTGATGGTGTAGACGGAGCGGCCCTGATCGCGCAAGTAGATTTCCCAGGCCCGCATCGCCGGCAGCAGCGGCGTTTGGGACGTAATATGAGCACTGATGGGGCTTTGAGTGGCCATCACTCCTCCCGTTTTGCGTATAGTTTACAAAAAATAGTCTACCTGATTTAAGGATGAATGTCAACAGTCGATTTTTTCATTAAAAAAGACCCGTTGGGTGACTTTTACGCAGGTTCAGATGCCTGAAAAGCCCCAACGGATCTTTTTGTTCAACGGACGAGGGATTAAGGCGTGAACACCGCCTGTTGGATCAGATTTTGAATCAGGGCTTCGTTCGGCAGCAGCACCATTGCGCCGGCGTCGGTGGTGTAATCCGAGACTTGCCCTGGTCCTATCGAAAAGCGGCGGATGCGGTTCTTGTCCGCAATCAAGCCGGCCGCAACCGGCGCCATGCTGATGATATCGTCGACTGTCAGGTTCGTTTCTACATTTTTACGGTATGCGTCATAGAGATCCGGGATGTGGGAAACAGCATCCAGGCTGAACAATTTGGTGAAGATCGCCTGCAGCACTTCCTGCGAGCGCCGTTCGCGGTCGAAATCGCTGGTCGAATGGCGAGAGCGAACGTACCACAGCGCAACCGTCCCGTTCATGTGCGTGGTGCCCGGCTTGATCGTGCACCAGCCGTTGACATTATAGGATACCTTAAACTTGCATTTGTCGGTGAGGGCGATGCTCGCCACCACGTCCACCCCGCCCAGGCTGTCGATGATGCTCGTGAAACTGTTGAAGGTCGTGATGACGTAGCGGTTCGGGCTGATGCCGAAGTTGGATTGCAGTGTCGCCGTCAGCAGGTCAAAGCCGCCGTATTCCATCGCCGTATTGATGCGGTTCATCCCCCACCCCGGGATATTTACGTACAGGTCCCTGGGGAAGGACAGCACCGAAACCGTGCCGCTCTTGGGATTGATGGAGACCATCATCATAATATCGGTGCGGTAGCCGCCGCCCGGCCTGAAATCGGAGCCGAGGACCATAATGCGCATCTGCCCGTCCGGATACTTCCCCCATACACCGACCGAATTTGCCGTGGGGATGAGGGTCGGTGTGCGCGTCGGCGGGATGACAGCCGTGGCTGTCGGCGTCGGCAGGTCCGTCGGGAGCGGGGTCGAGGTCACCGGCTGGAACGGGGTCGGTGTTGCAGAGGCGTTCGGGTTGGGTGTGACGAGCAAATAGGACGCCGCCCCAGATACCGAAACAGGCATGTTGGCTTCGCCAAACGGCATATTGCATGCCGTCAAAGCGATGACCAGAACGATGAGGACGAAGGCGTTTTTAGGTTTTGGTTGCATAGTCTTCCAACAATAGTTACGGTCCAGGTGTAACGGTTGGCGTCGCCGAAGGCGGCGGGTTGGTAGGCGTTACAATGGATATCGGGGTGCTGGTAGGTGTTGCTGTTGGCGCTTGAGTCGCGGTAGCAGTGCCTGTTGCAGTAACAGTACCTGTTAATGTAGACGTAAGAGTAGCAATATTTGTTCCAGTTGGGGTGATTGTGGGGGTGAAAGTGGTCGGGCGCGGGGTGAACGTGAACGTGGGTCCCCGCGTGCGCGTCGCGCTGGGGCGTGCGGTGGGCGTCGCCGTTCCGCTCGGGTTGCTCGGCAAGTAGATAATTTGCCCCGAATTAATATAAGGGGAGGCAAGGCAGTTCACGTCGATGATCAACTGGTAGCCGTTAAGCCCCACTTTTGTAGCCAGCTCAGACAGAGTGTCTCCCGACCGTACCTGGTAGCGCACCCAGCCGGCTGGCGGGTGAGGCGTGCAGGTTGTGGCGGTCGGTGTAAAGACGATTGTCCGGGTGAGTGTCAGTGTCAGGGTCAGGCTCGGCGTGAAGGTCACCGTGGGCAGCGGCGGAACGAAGAGCTGTGAGCCAGGCATCACGCTCGATGCCGGCAAGCAGTTGGCAACTACAAGGTCGTTTACAGTTACCCCTCTTTGCGCGGCAACCGGCTTAAGATCATCCCCTGAGGTAGTAATTTTCACCCAACCCGGCGGAATGTTCTTGCAGGCCGAGGCTAGGGGTGTATTGGTGATGAACACCGGCAGTGCGGTGTTGGTTTTGAGCGGCGATCGTGTCAGTGTCGGCGCTCCGAGGATCGGCGTGTCTTCCAGCACCGGCAAGGTCAGGGTGGGTTCCGGTGTTGGCGGCACCAGCGAGACACCCTCTGTCATGGACACAATAATAGCCCCCAGGATAACCAGACTGGAGGCAATTGCCGTAATCAGACCGACGGATACTTCTCTTACACTTTTCATGACTCGGCCGTGGCCGGCTCGCTGCGCGGGTTGAGCGGCAGCAAAATACTGATGGTAGAGGACTGCCCCGGGGTGGACTCCACCCAGATGCGCCCATGGTGCGCCTCAACCAGGGTCTTGGCAATCGAAAGCCCAACCCCTGTATCGCCTACCCCCTGGATCAGAGGGTTGTCGGCCCGATAGCGGCGAGAAAACACCCGCGGCAGGTCCTCCGCCGCGATCCCACCGCCCGTATCCGTTACTTGTAGCAGCATGGCAGGCTCATTGCGGTCGTTTGGCTGCACGTGCACTTTCAGGCTGATCGATCCTTCCACCGGGGTAACCGAGCTGGCGTTCTGCAGCAGGTGCACCACCACTTGCTGGATGGCATCCCGGTCGGCCCGGATTTCCGGCAGTTCGTCCGGTAGGTCCACCCGCAGGGTAATGTTCTTAGCCCGCACCTGGGCGCTCACCGCCGCCACCGCCTCGTCGATAATCACGCTGGCGTTCACTGCCTGCGGCGAGAGCTCGAGTGGCGCGCTTTGCAAGGCCGTCGTCTGGATCAGGTCATTCAGGATCGCCTGCATTCTTTCAATCGAGCCTTTGATCCTTTCCAGGAAATTACGCTGCAAGGCGCCGATCAGGCCGGCCGATTCGGCCAGCAGCAGGTCGGTATACCCGGTAATGGAAGCCATCGGCTGGCGCAGCTCCTGCACCAGGGCGTTGATCACTTCCTTATTCTCGCCAATTCCGGCGCCCTCCTCCCCCTCCGGCGCCGTCTTTTGCAGCGCCAGGAGCTGTATGTTGGATGTCGCCAGCGCATTTTGCAGGTGCGCCACCTGTTCCAGCGACCGCCGCAGTTCATCCTCGAAATGGATGCTGGCCTGGACGGGCCGCTCTATTTCTTTACCCGCTTCAACCGCCCCAAAAGCAAAGGCGTCGTTATCCTGCTCTTCCAGCGCCACGCGCAGGCGTTCGTTTTCTTCCTGGAGGCTGGCGATGATGTCTTGCGATTCCCTTTGCACGGCCAGCAGGCTCTCCATGTCCGGCGGAGCTACGCTGCGCATATTGGCGATTTCTTCGAGCAGCAGCCTGTTTTCACCCTTCATTTCGTCGAGCTGCAGGGCTGCTTCGCCCACCTCGCGCCGCAACCGGGTCAGATCGCCCGGCTCGGCTGCCGCTGCGGCTGAGACCCGCTCGCCCTGGCCGCCGTGATTCAGCACGTCTACCATGATCTCGGTCGATGAGAGCAGGTAGGTCTGGTCCTCTGTGCTCCAGGTCCGTTTCGAATAGGGCGAAAGCGCCAGGATTGCTCCCCACACCTCCTGCGGTTTTGCCAGGGGGACGAGCATTAAGTTGCCGGGGTCGCCCAGGTTGGCGGCCTTGGCCAGCGCGGCCAGATCCGACGATGCCCCGTCTTCCATACCCAGCCGCAGCGCTTTCCCCTTTTGCAGCGCATTACCAATCGCCGGGATATCCTCACGGTCCATGCTGAAGGCAGCCAGGTATTCCTCGTGAATCAGGTCGTAGCCGGTCAGGATGGCCACTTTTCCCCTGGGATCAGGCACGCGCACCAACAGGCACAGGTCGGCCATCAACGTTTGAGCGAACGCCCGCGTGAACTCGGCGTATAGCCGGTCCGGCTCGTTCAAAACGGCCAGTTGCAGCCAATCGAAAACGGCTCGTGGATCGGCGCTGTAGCGCCGGCGCTCGCGCACCACCCCCGCCACCGAAGGTTTCAACGCCGCAGAGATCGGAGCCGGCAGCATAGGGGAAACCTTTGATTCAAGCAGGCTGCGCTGCGCCAGGATGGGCAGTAACGGAAAACTGCACAACTGCGCCAGCCGGACCACTCCGGCAAAATCGCCTTCCGCTCCGGGGCTCAGAAAATGTGTAAGGTGGCCGGCCAGGTTGAGCAGTAGCATGCCCAGCCCCATTCCCCAACCCTCCGGCCGGCGAACCAGCAGGACCAGCAGCCCGAGCAGAATCACGCCCAGCGCCGCAATTTCCCACGCCTGGTCTAGTACGCTGCCGTTAAAATTCGTTCCGGGTGGGTAAAGGCCCCAGTTGTTAAGTGAAAAGCCAAATGCAATAATTACCACCAGGCTTAATACGCCCGTCACTGCATCCGCCAGGCGATTCGACGTCGGAAACGCCCACAGCCAGGCAATCCACAGCAGCCCGAAGACACTCACGGCCCGGTCCAACGGCGGCAGCACCGCATGTGGGTCGATCAACCCCTGCCACGCCAGCCCGCTCACCACGAACAGCACCACCTGGCAGGCCAGCAGCAGCGCCAGCCCCACCAGGATACGACGGGATGAAAGCTTGCGCTCGGCCTGGCGCCCGCCGATCAACACGATTTGCAGGGCAGCCATGATGGCAAAGGCCAGCACCAGGTAATAGATTAAACTGCCGGGCGGCGCAATGAATAAATTGAATAATTGCTGCAAAAAGGTCTCCATTTTCCGGGTTCCGCTTGTGAAAATTATAGCACGGGAAACCCATCCTTAAATCATTTTCAAAGGTTGACAAAATCTAAATTTCCGTTAAAATACATCGGTCATCAAGCAATGCCGAAGTGGCGGAACTGGCAGACGCGCTACGTTCAGGGCGTAGTGGGATTATCCTCGTGAGGGTTCAAATCCCTCCTTCGGCACTCTCCCCCGCAATGCGGGGGTTTTCTTTTTAATAAACCCTTCTAGCCGGATTGGTGCAATAATTGCACCAACCCCACCAGGCCGGCCTTGTGCCAGTTTCAGGCCTCAAAACACTTGTCTCCCATTTTCATTTGAGGTAATATTTACTGGAATGAACAAGTTTTTTATCAATAAAAAGCAGTTGCTGGTCATCGGCCTACTGGTCATCTCATTTTTCCTGGTGATGGACCTGAATTCCAGGCTCAACGACCTGTTCCGCCTGAGCAGCCAGCGCGACTTGCTGCAGAAGGACGTCAACCAGCTTGAAATCACCCAGGTGAATTTGCAGACTCAGATCGCCTACGCCACCTCTGAAGCGGCTGTAAAAGATTGGGCCCGCGAATATGGCAGCATGGGCCAGGCCGGGGATATTCCCGTCATCCCGCTGCCCCCCAAGGACTATACCCCGTCTCCCGCCGTCGTGGTCACCCCCACCCCCCAGGTTGTGGACCACTGGCAAAAATGGTGGGCTCTCTTCTTCGGTAACTAAAAAGAAATAACAGTGTTTGTTCTTTGTGCGGGCGAGGATCGCCCGCACAAAAAACAAACACTGTTTATTTAACGAAAGTTACTCCCGACGGATGACGAGCATGGTGGTGTCGTCGCTGGGAGGCGCCCCGCCGCGCCAGGCACTGATCCCATCTTCAAGCGTATCCAACAGCTCCGGAAGCGGCTTGCCGCAGTTTTCCGCCAGCAAGGCCTTCAGACGTTCCTCCCCAAACACCTCACCTTCCGGTGAAAAGCTCTCGGTCACGCCATCCGTGTAGAACAACAAAATATCGGTCGGGTTTATGGTCAGGCGGTAGTCTTTAAGGTTCAGGTTGGAGTAAACCCCCATGGCCATCCCGCCAAGCGGAAACTGTTCCACCTGCCCGCTGCACGCCCGCACGATCAGCGGACGGTTGTGACCAGCGCTGGCGTAAATCATCTCGCCGGTCTCCGGGAACAGCATGGCAAAAGCAGCCGTCACGAACATGCTGTTCGGGGCGTCGCTCACCATGGGGCGATTCACATTTTCCAGCACCGCTGCCGGCGACCGCGCTCCGCGCCCGTAGGCCCGGATCAAGGTGCGCGCTACGGTCATATACAGCGCCGCCGGCATGCCCTTATCCGAAACGTCCGCAATAGCCAAACCAACCCGGTCCCGCCCCAGGTTGAAAACGTCGTAAAAATCGCCGCCCACCACACGCGCCGTCTCCCAACGCGCGGCAATCTCCCAACCCGGCCATTTGGGCAGGCTGTCCGGCAGGAAAGTCGTCTGGATGTTGCGCGCCAGTTGGAATTCGCGCTCCAGCCGCATGCGTTCCATGGTTTGTTTCTTGAACAGCTCGTTCTGGATGGCCAGCGCCGTCTGCTGGGCAATGCCGTTGATGATTTCCAGGCGGCGTTCCTGCAAGTTGGGCAGCAGACCTTCTTCGCGCGCCAGCATCACTCCCAGCACTTCTCCCCTGGCTGCCAGTGGAAATGCCAGCAGCCATTGGTCCCCCACCGGGCCAAAATAATAATCAAGCTGTTCAATCGGATGGCATTCGAGGGTGCTCCATTGGTCGGGCGGCATCTCGGCGTCCGCCAGCAGGCTGAAGAAGGGCGCACCGTTCTGGCGGACACAGTCCAGCAGGGCGTACTCTCCCGAGGCATACTCCATGCCTTTCAACGCATTGTCCGATTGGCGGCTGCCGGTGAACGCCTGGGCCGTGGTGAATACCTTGCGTTCTGCGTCCCATAAGAAGACCAGGCAGGCGTCGATACCCACCAGGATTGGCATCAGGTTCACAATCGTATCCAGGATGTCCGCCAGGTCGTTCTGGCTGACCACTGCCTGGGCCACCTGCAGCAGCACGGCCGTCACGTAAGCTTCCTCCTGGCGAGCTTCGAGCAGGCGCAGGTTCTCCAGCGCCACAGCCATCTGGTGGGCCATACCCTGCAGGATCGAAAGCACCTGCTGCTCGAACACAATCGAGGGTCCCCGGTTGGAATCCGGCTGATGGGCTACCAGGAAAGCGCCTAGCAGTGTATCCCGGGCCATCAAGGGCAGCATAACGATCGTCCCCGGCTCGGGTGAAATCGAAGCCGCCGGCAGGTTGAGTTCAAGCGCCGGGTCTTCGATAAAAATCGTCGTTTTTTCAGCTTGCAGCCGCCCGAAGGCCGGCACTTCGAAATCCTTGAACACCGTCTGGGTTGGCTGGCGGTCAAGCCCATGCCAGGCCTTGAGGATGAACGCCTGCTCCGGCTCATTCCATAGGAATATCCCGCAGCGCTTGATTCCGACCAACAGGCGCGTCAGGCGCACCATGGTCGAGAACAGTTCCTCGGCCGAGCTGATCGACTGGCAGGCTTCGGCCACCTGCAGCATGATCGTCGATACCCAGGCCTGTTCCTGGGCTTCGGCGTACAGGTGGTTGTTTTGAATGGCTGCTGCGGCGTATCCGGCGAAGGTAGTGGTCATCATCAGCGCTTCGCTGCCGTAGCGGTCCGGAGCGTGGTGTGCCAGGGTCAATACGCCCAATGGGTGCTCGGCTATGCGCAGTAAAACCGCGATCGAAGAATAATCCTGCGGGAATGCCTTGGCAGTCCCCAACGGCCCGTACGGATCTGTCGCCTTGCGCAGGACCGGTTCCGGTGATTGCAAAGCCTTATCAAGCCATTCACGCGCCGATTCTACTTCGTTGCGCGCCCGCACCAGCGCTTCCACTTCCACGCCGCGCACCGCTACCAGCTTTAAATTCTGCGCAGTGCCCGCCGCCGGGTTTGAACTCTCCTCTAATAACCAGATTGCAGAGGCCTCGCACGGCAGGTTGCGTTCCAGCTCCTCTAAAATACTGTCCAGCAGTGCATCCAGCGGGGTCTTCGCCGAAAGCATATTGGCCACATCTCTGAAGCTGTCACCCGCCTGCCGCCGCCAGCGTTCGGTGCGGTATACGTATGCGTTATGCATGGCAATAGCAATCGACGACGCCAGCGCTTCGAGGAAGAATTTGTCCTCCTGGTCGAAGGCGTTCAACGCTTCGCATTGGATATCCAGCACGCCAAGCATTTCACCGCCAAACGCCAGGGGCACCACCATCTCGGAATGAGGATTATCGGGCAGCAGTACGTTTGGCCGGTACAGCTCATCCCGGCTGACGTCGTTGGCCAGGCGAGTCTGGTTGTTGCGCGCCACCCAGGGGACCATTCCCGTCGGATCGTCCAGCTCGTAAGCAATTTCCGACGCGCCTGTCGACGGGTCTAATGGCGCGCTGCCGGCGGCGAATAACACCTTGCGCCGCCCGGTGTGGACGGTGAACAAGTTGACGTATTGGAAACCGAAGCGCTTTTGGATGAGCTGCACTACTTCCACCATTAACGTATCCAGGTCCAGGATCGACGTCAGGGCGTGGCTGACCTCCACCACCGCCGAAATTTGCTCAGCGCGGCGCTTCAGATTGCTGTACAGGCGCGTCCCTTCGACCGCCAGGGCAATATTATCCGCCAGGGCCTGCAGCACCATCACATCAGCTTCGTGAAATGCATCCATTTGGTCGCTTTGCACGTCCAAAACGCCCAGGATACGTTCTTCAATTTTAATCGGGAGTGTGACCTCGGATTGGGTTTCGGGAAGCGTGTCGAAGAAGCGGTAGCGCGGATCCATGTCGACATCCTGCGCCACGATCTCTTTGCCCGTTTCGGCTACCAACCCAATCAGCCCCTCGCCTACCTTGACCCGGTAATCCGGCGGCGGCTCTGAATGCAGCATCTGGCGAGCACTGGCCCGGAAACATAGTTCGTCCTCGCCAGGCTCGAGGGTAAAAATGGCCGCTTCGTAATAATTGAACGTCTGTTGGATCAGGCGGGTGATGCGCGTGCACAACTCGTCCAGGTCGACGATGTTTGCAATCTGCGCGCTGACCTTGCGCACCAGCCCCAGTTGCTCGGAGCGCCAGTTTTTGACGGCTGCCTGTTGGCTCACCCGCAGCGCCTGGGCGGCGTGCGCCCCCAGCGCTTCCAGGTAAGAAATTTCGTCTTTATTGAAGGGAAGCCCATCCGGTCGTTCGACGTATAGGATTGCCAGCGTGTGTTTATGTGCCGCAATCGGCATTGCAAAGGTGTGTGCCGGATTCTTCTCTCCGGCTTTTGCCCCTGCGAAAACCTGCTCCCCCTCCTGGAATAGCATTTTCCCTTCTGCCAGGGCATGCTGCGCCAGCTCGGGCGCGCCCGGGTCGGGGATAAGCGGCACGGGCGGCTGGCCGGGCAGCGGGTATATGGGCTTCACCAGCCAGATCCTGGCCTGGCAGCTCAGCATCCCGGCGACCGTTCGGGTGATCAGCTTGCATTGGGTGGCCGCGTCCGGCTGGGCAAACAGCTCTTCAGCCAGGCGTAGGAATTGCTTCCAATCCGAACCGCCCGATGACCTGGGCGTTTTCATCCAGGCTTCTCCTTACGCTTGATCATGGTCAGCACGTTTCCCGTCTCACCCGTGAACTGGAAATCTACCTCGTCCATCCACTCGTTGATGAAATGCAAGCCTAACCCATGAGCCTGGCGTTTTTTAAGCGGCGCTTTTAAATTGGGAGGGCGAATCTTGGCCGGGTTAAAGGGCTTGCCCCAATCCCGCAGGACGATGATTATCTCGTCCGGCGCGGTCCGGCACGTGCATTCGATATCCCCAACCCCTTCCCTGCCGTAGGCATGCTCGATGATATTCGTGCAAGCCTCGTCGACCGCCGTCTCCACCTGGTAAACCGAAAAACTGTCCAATCCGGCGGCCTGCGCGGCCTGGCGGACGAACTCGCCAATTTTTACCAGGTTCTCATATCGGCCTGGCACGACCATGGTGGTCATGGAATGTTGGGGGTTAGAAATTTCCAACCGCTGCAATTTGATCATCGAAAATCTTGAACAGCGGTGTGAACCCTGAAAGCTCCAGGGCGGATTGAATGTTGCCAGGAATTTTGGCCAGGACCACTTCGCCGCGATTGTACCGCTTGCAGGTCTTTTGGGTATTGACCAGCACGCGCAGACCAGCGCTGGACATAAAATCCACCCCGTTCATATCCATCACAATTCTAAAACGGGATTGGTCGGTAATGGCTTTGACCGCTTGTTCGAATTGGGGCGCGGTCGAGCTGTCGATGCGTCCCTTCAAGATGAGCAGATCACAGTGTTTGAACGAGGTGGTAGTTATTTCCATCAGCCTGCCTCCAAATAATTGCGTTTCCTGGCCTCAAAATTATCTCATAACAGACGCCTGGGCTGACGTTCCACCCGGCGATCCTTTATGAAATGGATGGTTAATTATAACATTTTTGCATTGCGCCGCCAGACTGCCCCTTGAGAATAAAGAATGCGGTTTTTGGCCTCTTTGAGGCCAAAA
>DBMK01000102.1 GCA_002298885.1 Anaerolineaceae bacterium UBA700 | reverse complement strand
ATTTCGGCTGGCAACGCCAGCCGAAATTGACCCACAAAAAAACCTAGCCCTCCAGCCAGGCGGCGGGGACGTGGGCTTCGGGCCAATCCTCGTAGGCCTGGCGCAGGGCGGCGAAATCGGGCTGGGTGAACTGGTTGGGGCCGAGGGGTTGGGCGGCGAGGCCGGCCAGGTAGTCCAGGCGGGCCAGCTCGTTGGGCGGCAGCTCGGCCACGGGGGTCTGCAGGGCGGGCCAGAAGTCCCACGGCAGCACCTCGACGTTGTTGAGCGCCAGCACGTCGCGCAGCAGGTCGCCGCGCACGAAGTCCCAGCCGTGCCACTGGGCGATGCCGAAGCTGTCCGGGTCGGCGCCCTGGCGGCGGCACATCAGCCAGGCCTGCCCGCCGGTGATGAAGCGCCCGGGCGGCATGTCCAGCGGGTCGAAGTCCAGCTTCAGGACGCGGCGCTGCAGGGCGTCCATCTGGGCGTCGAGCATGATCCAGCGCTGTTCGGCCGCCAGCCAGTACTCCACCACCCAATGGTCCTCAAAATGGCCGGGGATGAAATAGGTGCCGAAGCCGCAGCGCGCCCGGGCCGGGATGCCCCGGGCCTTGAGGATGGAGGCAGTGAGGATGCTGAAATCGCGGCAGTTGCCCAGCAGGCGGCGCTCGTGCGGGCGGCGCCGGTTCAGCGGGGCCGGGTCGAGCTCCAGGATGCGCGCCAGCTTGCGCCGCACCGGGCGCAGGTTCGGCTCGGCGCTGCGCCGCTCCTCGGGCGGGTTGATTTTATACCGCTGGGTCCAGAAGACGTGCACCTGCAGCCCCTGCACGGCTTTGACGATCCCCGCAACGTCCTGCGGCAGGGTCTTGTACAGCGCTGCATACGTCCCCGCGTCCGTCATCGGCCCCGGGCAAGCATAGTATTCGTTTAATAATTCAGTCATTTTTAATTCCTCTCTCTTTCACCACGGAGGCACAGAGGCATAGAGAAAGACTTTAACCACTAATTTCACGAATTGAAAAACAAAATAACACGAATTCTTTTTAAAATATTTTTATGTAATTCGTTTTTATTCGCGCAATTCGTGGATAATGTCTTTCTCAGTGTCTCTGTGACTCTGTGGTGGAAAAATCACTACTCTACCGGTTGCCTCAGAATGGTATGGAGTTTATCGGGGGCGGTGCGGTTGGGGTCGTTCAGGTAGATCTCGTGGTGCTTGCCCCGCAGCCGGCAGCCGCTCTCGGTAATGAAGCGGTGCAGCTTCTGGACGGTGGGCGCCTCGGCGGCATAAGGGCCGACGTGCATGATCTGGGCGGCGCGGCCTTCGGCGTAGCGCTCCAGGCGCAGGCGGGCCAGGGCCGGCTGGGGCTTCTTCTTCATCGTCTCGCGGCGCATCTGCTCGAACAGGTCCGGGGTAACCACGTCGGGCTGCATGATCATCATCGTCCACAGCCATTCGTCCTTGGTATCGATGCTGAAACGGGTCATGTCCTCCATCCACCACAGCCCCTCCGAGGCTATCACCGGGTAGTCGATGGCGGCGGGGCCCTTTTTGACGGCGAACTTGATGGTGTAGGCCAGCGAATACAGGGCGCCCACGGCGTCGGTGTATTCCTGGGAGACGCCGGGGTTGCCTGTCCCGTCGATCATCAGGAACTGCATCTCGGGCACGTCGACCATCTGCGGTTCGGCCGCGGATGGTGAAAGCAAGGGCTTGAGGGTTTTCTTGAGGTCAAGAGTTTGCATGGGGGACTCCGGGAGTGAAACGTGAAGCGTGAAACGGGAATGGAGGCAAAGGTGATTTACTATATATATCCTACACCTTACCCTGGGGGGAGAGTCAAGTGATTTTCACCACACACCTGCCCTNNGGCAGGTGTGTGGTGAAATTAAATTCCCCACTCTAATGCGGTAAAATATACAGGAATTCGACCTATTAGCGGATACACGAGGAGGGTTTTTATGTTCCAGATCAGCGCGATGCTTTCGGCCCGGTTGTTCCAGACGCCAAAACTGGTCGACGGGCGGATTTATTTTATCTCTAACCTCAGCGGACACCTCAGCCTGTACGCCATGGACTACGGCGGGAGCATCCCCCAGCCGCTGCTGCCGCCGCATATTGCCATGCAGAACCCGCACCTGATGGAAGGGAGTGAATCGTATTTTGTGCTGCCCAAGCTGAATAAAATCCTGGTGATGCTCGACCGCGACGGAGACGAGAATTACCAGCCGATGGAGATCCCGCTGGAGGGCGGCTACCCCGCGCCGGCCTTCAACGACTTCTTTGCCGGGACGCGGGTTCACCTGATCCACGTCGACCCGGGCAGCCCGGTGATGTATTTCAACGTAGAATCGCGCACCGAATCCGTCCAGACCGCCTACCGGGCGGACCTGTCGAGCGGCGAGGTGGTCAAGCTGGACGCCAGCCCGTGGGGCGCCTATCCGGCGGCGCACAATTCCAGCCACAGCCGGGTGGTGCTGGTGGACGGCTATACCGTCGGCGACGGCGTGCTGAACCTGTGGGAGAAGAAGACGCAGGCCAAGAAGCTGCTCTACGGCGTGCCGCTGGAGCAGCGCCAGCCCGGGCAGGAGGTGCCGCTGAACGGGATCAACTCGGTGGCCTTCACCCCCAACCAGAAGGGCCTGCTGCTGGCCTGCGCCATCTACAGCGACGCCTATTCCCCGGCCTACCTGGCGCTCAAGCAGCCGCAAAAAACCCAGAAGGTCAAGGTCAAGGGGCTCAAGCACAAGGGCCTGGGCGAGCTGGTGCAGATCAACTCGCTGGTGGGCGGACGCTACGCCCTGGTGTACAACATCGACGGCTGCTCGTGGCTGTACGAGGCCGAATTCGACCCGGACAAGCGGGCCCTCAAGGCGCTGCACGTGATCTGCGGCAAGGGCGAGCTGACCGACGGGGTGCTGGATTCGTATTATTACGACCCGAAGAGTGACAGCTTCGTCCTCTCTTATTCCACTGCCACCTCGCCAACCCAGATCTACACTGTGGAGGGCAAGAAGCGCAAGATGGTGGTGCTGCACACCCGCGAGCGGGTGCTGGGGATCGACCCGGACCTGTTCTCGCCCGGCGAGGATGCTTCCTTCGACTCCTTCGACGGGACGCGCACCTCGGCCCGCCTGTACCTGCCCTCGCCCGAGCTGGGCTTCAAGGGCAAGCGCCCGCTGGTCTACTACGTCCACGGCGGGCCGCAGAGCCAGGAGCGCCCGGATTTTGCCTGGTTCTCGATGCCGCTGATCCAGTTCCTGACCCTCAACGGCTTTGCCGTGTTCGTGCCCAACGTGCGCGGCAGCAGCGGCTACGGCCTGAGTTATATGAAGCAGGTCGACCGGGATTGGGGCGGGCAGGACCGCCTGGACCACGCTTACGCCATGCAACTGCTGGCCAAAGACGAACGATTGGATACGACACGGGCCGGCGTGGTGGGGCGCTCTTACGGCGGTTATATGACCCTCACCCTGGCAGGGCGCCACCCCGAGCTGTGGAAAGCGGCGGTGGACATGTTCGGCCCGTTCAACCTGCTGACCTTTTCGGAGCGCATCCCCGAGACGTGGAAGCCCTACTTCGAGCTGTCGCTAGGCCACCCGGTGAAGGACCACGATTTTCTGGTGGAGCGCAGCCCCGAGACCTACATCGACCAGATCGCCTGCCCGCTGCTGGTGATCCAGGGCGCCAACGACCCGCGGGTGAAGGAGCCGGAGTCGCACGACCTGGTGGAACACTTGAAGGCGACCGGAAAGCAGGTGGAGTACCTCATGTTCCCCGACGAAGGCCACGACGTGCTGAAGTACGACAACCGGATCAAGTGTTATACGGAGATTACGGAGTTTTTCAAGAAGAATCTGGGAGCGTAAATAAGTTTACAGTTTACAGTATACAGTTTACAGTAAAGACGTTTCCACGAATTACGCCAATGGGGACGAATGGACACGAATGGGATCTTTATAAAAACTGTTTGTGCTCATTCGTTATCATTGGCGTAATTCGTGGTTAAGCATCACGTTTCACGCATCACGTTTCACGTCTCACACTAAACGGGCTTTTCCGGAAGGATGGGCATGTTGAAAGAGATCGAGGCAGGGGTCCTGCGGGTAGGCTATGCGGAGTACGGTACAGCGGAGGGGATGGCGGTGGTGCTGCTGCATGGGTTTCCGTACGACGTGAACGCCTACGCCGAAGTGGCCCCGATATTGGCGGCGGCGAATTATCGGGTAATCGTGCCATACTTGAGGGGTTACGGTCCAACCCGTTTCCTGTCGCCGGAGACGCCCCGGTCGGGAGAGCAAGCTGCGCTGGGGGATGACTTGAAAGCGCTGCTGGACGCGCTGAAGATCGAAAGAGCCGTGCTGGCGGGCTTCGATTGGGGCGGGACGGCGGCGTGCGTGGCGGCCGCGCTGTGGCCGGAGCGGGTGATTGGGCTGGTGGTTGCCGGAGGCTACAAGATCCAGCAAATTGCCGAGGCGCAGAAGCCGGCGCCGCCCCAGGAGGAGCAGCGCTATTGGTACCAATACTACTTCAACGGCGAGCGCGGCCGGGCCGGCCTGGCAAAGTACCGGCGCGAGCTGTGCCGGCTGCTGTGGCGGCAGTGGTCCCCGAACTGGCAGTTCGACGAGGCAGTCTATGCCCGCACGGCCGAATCGTTCGAGAACGAGGATTTTGTCGACGTGGTGATCCATTCTTACCGGCACCGGTATGGTCTGGCGGAAGGCGACCCGGCATACGCCGGACTTGAAAAGCGTCTGGCGCTCAGCCCGGCGATCAGCGTGCCGGGCCTGGCTTTGGAAGGCGCTGGAGACGGGGTCACGCCGGTGGGAAGCTACAGCGCCCTGGATCGCTTATTTGTGAACGGGCTTAAAAAGCAGGTGATCCCCCGTGCCGGCCACAACCTGCCCCAGGAGGCGCCGCAGGAGTTTGCGGCAGCGGTGCTGGGGGCGGCGAGAGGAACTGCGTGAAACGTGAAGAGAGTTTACAGTTCACAGTTCAAAGTAAGAAGTTTTTCCACGAATTACGCTAATGGAAACGAAAAAACACGAAGGGAATCTTTAAAAAGCATTTGCGTTCATTCGTTTTCATTCGTGTAATTCGTGGATAAGAGGAGCATTCATCATGGACGAATACCGGCGCGCTAACCGGGAGCTGTGGGACGAGTGGGTGGGGATCAATTCCGCCTCGGAGATGTACGACATGGAGGGGTTCAAGGCCGGGCGCAGCAAGCTGAAGGCGCTGGAGCTGGAGGAGCTGGGCGACGTGCAGGGCAAGCGCCTGCTGCACTTGCAGTGTCACTTCGGCATGGACACGCTTTCGTGGGCGCGGCGCGGGGCGCAGGTTACGGGGGTCGACTTCTCCCCCAAGGGGGTGGAGCTGGCGCGGGCGTTGAGCGCCGAGCTGGGTTTGCCGGCGCGCTTCGTATGCAGTGACCTGTACGAGCTGCCCCAACACCTCGACCCGGCCGAGCCGTTCGACATCGTGTTCACCTCCTACGGGGTGCTGACCTGGCTGGCCGACCTGCACCGCTGGGCGCAGATCGCCGCCAGCTACCTGCGGCCGGGGGGCGTCTTTTACATCGCCGAGTTCCATCCCTTTGCCATGATGTTCAGCGATTCGGCGCCATCGCCGGCGCTCGAATATCCGTACTTCGACAAAGACGTCATCGCCTGCCCGGTGCAGGGCTCGTACGCCGACCCGAGCGCCGAGACGTACAACAAGACTACCTACGAATGGGCCTACCCGCTGGGCGAGGTTGTGAGCGAGCTGACCGCCGCCGGGCTGCGCATCCAGTTCCTGCACGAGTGGCCCTTCGCCTGCTACCCCATGTTCTCCTACCTGGTGAAGGGCGCCGACGGCCTGTACCGCATCCCGCCCGGCATCCCTGGTTTCCCGCTGGAGTTTTCGATCCGGGCGATCAAGGAATAAGACTTTATCCGCGAATTGCACGAATTTTAACGAATGGGCACGAA
>DBMK01000103.1 GCA_002298885.1 Anaerolineaceae bacterium UBA700 | reverse complement strand
GTATACTGTAAACTGTAAACTTAAATCACTTTCTTCAGGTGTCCCATGCCCCCGCCTTCCACCCTGCTCCACCCCTTCCCCTATTCTTCCGTCAACCTGCTGCCCGGGCCGGTCGAAACCCGCGCCGACCTCAACCGGGCCTACCTCATGTCGCTGCGCAACCCGGACCTGCTCCAGAACCACTACCTGGAGGCTGGGCTTTGGTCTACCCAGGATAACCCCCAGGTGGGCCACGGCGGCTGGGAAGCTCCAACCTGCCAGGTGCGCGGCCAGTTCCTGGGCCATTGGCTCTCAGCCGCCGCCCGCCAGGCTGCCACTACCGGCGACGCCGAGCTCAAGGCCAAGGCCGGCTCCATCGTGGCCGAGCTGGCCCGCTGCCAGCAGGAAAACGGCGGCGAATGGGTCGGCTCGATCCCCGAAAAGTACCTGGATTGGCTCGGGCGTGGCAAGCGCGTCTGGGCGCCCCAGTACGTTCTACACAAGACCCTCATGGGCCTGTACGAAGCCGCCGCCCTGCTGCAGAATGAGTTGGCCCTGGACGTGCTCAAGAAGGCCGCCGCCTGGTTCTACCGCTGGAGCGGGCAGTTTTCCGCGCAGCGCTGGGACGAGATGCTGGACGTGGAGACAGGCGGCATGCAGGAGCTGTGGGCCGACCTGTATGGGCTGACCGGCGAGGAGCAGCACCTCGAGCTGATGCTCCGCTACGAGCACCGCCGCCTGTTCGAGCGCCTGCTGGCAGGCGAGGACGCCCTGACCAACCAGCACGCCAACACCACCATCCCCGAGGCGCAGGGCGCCGCCCGCGCCTGGGAAGTGACCGGCGAGGCGCACTGGCGCCAGGTGGTCGAGGCTTACTGGAACCAGACCGTCACCCGGCGCGGCGCCTACTGCACCGGCGGCCAGACGAACGGCGAGATCTGGTCCCCGCCCATGCAGCTTTCGGCCCGCCTGGGCTCCGAGACCCAGGAGCACTGCGTGGTTTACAACATGATGCGCCTGTCCGAATACCTCTACCGCTGGACCGGCGACCCGCTCTACGCCGATTACTGGGAGCGCAATTTTTACAACGGCATCCTGGCCCAGCAGCACCCCGATACAGGCATGGTGGCCTATTTCCTGCCGCTGGGGCCGGGCTCGGTCAAGCGCTGGGGCAGCCCCACCGGGCATTTCTGGTGCTGCCACGGCACCCTGGTCCAGGCCCAGGCCAGCCACACCCGTTCTATTTATTACGAGCAGAACGGCGGCAGCCTGGTCGTCAGCCAGTACATCCCCAGCCAGCTGTCCTGGACCCGTCCCGATGGCCCGGTCAGCGTGCGCCTGAAACAGGACCCGCAGACGGCCTCAGTCTCGCGCCCGGCCACAGACCGCTACCTGCTGCACATCGAATGCGCCCGCCCCACCGAGTTCGATCTCAAGCTGCGCCTGCCCGCCTGGCTGTCAGGCGAAGCCGCCGTCTCGGTCAACGGCGGCATCCCGCTGCTAGTCGACGGCAAACAGACGCCCTTCGCCGGCCTGCACCGGGCCTGGCAGTCCGACACGGTGCAGGTGGACCTGCCGCGCCCCCTCACCACATGCTCCCTGCCCGATGAGCCCGAGACGGTGGCCTTCATGGACGGGCCGGTCGTCCTGGCCGGGCTGCTGTCCGAGGAACGCACCCTCTATGGCGTGCGCCAGCAGGCCGAGTCCCTTTTGACTCCCGACGACGAACGCAAGTGGAACGGCTGGAAGCCTGGCTATCGCGTCCAGCACCAGCCCCGCGGCCTGCGCTTCATTCCACTCTATGAGGTGCGCGACGAGGTGTATACGGTGTATTTCCCGATAAGGTTATAAATAAAGGCTGCCTCACCCCCAACCCCTCCTGACAGGATGCTACGCGATCTCCAGAAGCAAGAAACCGTTTCAGGAGAGGGGAGAGAACCCAAATCTTGAGCATTTTGCCCGCTGCTGCGGGGCAAAATGCTCATTTTTTCTTACACGCTGGCTGTCAGCACCTTCATCGCTCCCTGCGGCTCCACCCGGTACGCCCCGCACGCCGCCGGCGCCACCAGCGTCTCGAACCGCCCCAGGGTGTGGCTCCAGCCTTCGCCGGTCACCCGCGCCGCCCCATGAATGGCGGTCAGGACGTGGAACGTCTCACCGCGCGTGTCCAGTGAAATAGTATTCCGTTCTCCGGCCAGAAGTTCCAGCCTGAAGTATTCGCAGGCCACCAGCTCGCGCCGCTCTCCGTCCGCCAGGTCCTGCGGGGGCAGGATGCGCCCGGTCAGGCCCGCATCCGCCACCGCTGCCGACTTCTCGATGTGCAGCGGGCGCCCGTCGGAAGCCGGGCGGTTCCAATCGAACACCCGGTAAGTGATGTCCGACACCTGCTGCACCTCGTACACCAGCAGGCCCGGCCCCAGGGCGTGAATCATGCCCGCCGGAATCAGGATGCTGTCGCCGGCGCGCACCGCCAGGCGCTGCATCTTCTCCACCAGCGTCCCGCCGCGGATGGCCTGGACCAGCTCGGCCGGGCTGGCGCCCGGCTGCAAGCCGGCCAGAATCTCGCCGCCGGGCTCGGCTTCCAGGAAGTGCCAGGCCTCGGTCTTGCCGAAATTGCCGGCTCCCTCCAGGCGCGCAGCCTGTTCATTGTTGGGATGCACCTGCAGCGAGAGCCAGGCGGCGCAGTCTAGCAGCTTGATCAGCAGCGGGAACCGCATCCCGGTGCGCCCCACGGCGCGCCGCCCCAACAGCGCCTCGCCCAGCTCCGCAGAGGCAGCCCCCAGCGTGCGCCCGGCCAGCGGCCCGCTGGCAATTTCGTCGGCCTCGTGCACCACCCAGGCCTCGGCCGTCGGCTCCGGGCCCGGCCGCAGCCGATGCCCTCCCCACACGTAGCTCCGGTACTGCGGAGCCAGCAGAAATGCCTCCAGACGTCCGTCCATTGGGGTCACGGCCTCCCCGAGACCAGGATCACGTTGGCGTATTGGACGGTGTCGCCGGTGCGGATCAGGCCGATGGCCTTCGGCACCCGCTTCTTAAAATCCACGTGCGCTTCGTAGGTCACCCGCACGCCCGCCAGGGCAGCCTTGAACTGCGCCTGCACTTCGGGCGTATTTTCGCCCAGGAATTCCTGGGCCATGTAGGCGTCGGTGAAGTCGTAGCTCGCCCGCAGCGCGCTGACCACCTGCAGCACGCTCGGCACGCCGTCCACCAGTGAGATGTCCACGGTCTCCACCTCCGGCCAAAATGGGAACCCCCGGTCGGCGATTACCAGCATATTGGTATGGCGTATCCTCGCCAGCAGGTGCAGTAGCTCTGGATTCAATATACCCGTCTTTTGCATTTTTAACTCCCTTGTTTTTCAAATTTACGAAAGATTCACCACACATCTCTCAAGGCGGGCAGTGCCAGAGGAGGCACAGAGACCACCGAGACAACTTTTTCAAGGCTCTAAGGCGGTCTGTGACCGCCGTATCTACAGCGAAGGTTATTGGCACAATACGGGGGTCACAGACCCCCTAGGAGCCTCAAAGATAGCTCTTCTCAGTGCCTCAGTGACTCTGCGGTGAAATTCCCTTTCATTTTCCCTTAACTCACGTTCCATTCGAATTAAGGCTCTAAGGCGGTCTGTGACCGCCGTATCTACCGCGAAGGTTGTTAGCACAAGGCGGGGATCACAGACCCCCTTGGAGCTTCAAAGATGGTTTTCTCAGTGGTCTCTGGGCCTCAGTGGTGAAATTTCATTTTTTGTTGTCAAAAAATCTTAACTGTTGTACCATTTTTTTAGCGCCAAATCGGGCACAAAATTCCATTTAAACTCAAAGTCAATGAATAATTATAAAGTCTGTCAATAATAATCGGGGGGATCTGATATAGAATAAATCATGGCTGTTAATCCCAACCAGAAGAAATCTTTTCTGGCAACCCTCAATTCCCTGTTCGAGCGCAAGGCCATCAAGGGCTTCGCCGACCGCATCAAAGCCTTCGCTGACCTCGATGCCGGGATGCAGGCCGCCCTGCGACCCTCCCTAGCCCCGGGCGACCCGGTGCGCATGATTCTCTTCGCCCCGGCCCAGAGCGTGCTCGCCCGGCGGCCCGACCTCAAGTGGCTGCCGCGCAGCCTGCTGCCCTGGGAGATCACCCCCGAACGCACCCTGGTGCTCACCGAGCGGCGCCTGCTGGTCGCCTCCACCGCTCGCACCGCCGATGAATCGCGCGAAACCCGCCTGGTGGGCGAAAAAGCGTCCTCGCAAGCGCCGGGATCCGCGTCCGCCGCGCAGCCTCCCGAAATAACCGACATTCCCCTCGCCGACATATTGTATCTGGAATCGGGCACCGTTCTGCTCAATTCCTGGTTCGAAATCGCCTGGGCGCGCGAGGGCCAGCTCGAGCGCACCCGCATCGTGTTCAACACCGTTTCCCGGCTCTTTTTCGAGGAGCTGTGCGGCCTGATACGCCTCTCCATCCAGCAAAGTTCCGCCCTGCCGCCCGCCCCGGCCGCACCCAAGGGCCAGGGGCTGGAACTGCTGCAGGACATGCCCTACAAGTTCAAATCGCTCATCCCGCTCCGCCTGCTCCTCGCCGGCGAGCCCATCCAGGCCGCCGCCTTCCAGCCCTCCATCTGGAAGCGCACCCTGCGCTTCTTCCGCACCCACCAGGCCCCCAAGATGGCCTTCGTGCGCACTCCCGGCCATCTCATCCTGGCCCAGGAAGAACTGACCTCGGAGGAGAACAATTACGGCCTGACCGCCCAATTTTGCCCGCTGCGCTCAGTGCGCTTCGTCGTGGTCGACGAATCCCCGTCCGGTCTCCAGCTCGTGGTCACCCTTGTCCTCCACGGCGTCGAGCTCGACCTGCGCCGCCCCCTCCTCGCCTCCTCCCCCCCCGCCCTCCAGCAGATACTTTCTTCCTGGTTATAAAAAGGTTTGCAGTGCA
>DBMK01000360.1 GCA_002298885.1 Anaerolineaceae bacterium UBA700 | reverse complement strand
GGGGTGGGGGATGGGTGGGGCAAATAAGTGCCTTTGTGGGTTATAATTGTCAACATTCTTTTGGATAACCCGAGGCAAGACGAATGAGCCCAGAGACTGAGCACCCCCCGCGCGTAACCATCATCGGCTACGCTTTCAAATCGCTGGATCCCCAGCAGACCGAGCAGGTTGAAGCGCACCTGGAAACCTGCCCGGACTGCCTGGCGCTGGTGGCGCTTTACCAGGCGAAGGCCAACAAGATGCACGTGGCCAATCCCGAGGTGCAGCCGCCGGCCGAGCCCCAGGAGCGCCTGGCCTGGAACGCCTCGCCCACCATTCCGGCGAAGGCCCGGCGGAGGGCGTTCCCATTTGGGCTGGACTGGCTGCACGTTGTGTTGGGGGTGGTAGCCCTGGTGCTGCTGATTGCCAACCTCCTCCAGTTGAACCAGGCCCGCATACTGCGCGACGACCAGAACGACCTGTTGCGCACGATCCAGGCCAACCAGGTCATCAACGCCCTGGCCTCGGAGCCGGGCATTCAAATGGTGGCGATCAGCGGCCCCAACGGGCAGGGCACCCTTTTGTACGAAAAAAGCGGCACGGCGGGGGTGCTGTTTCTGCGCAACCTGCCCAAGCTGGATTCCTCTCAGACCTACCAGGCCTGGTTCATCCAGGCCAGCGGCGCGCCGCTCAGCGCCGGCGCATTCCACGCCAACGCTGGGACCCCCTTTGCATCCGTTTTACTCAACGCCGAGCAGCCGCTAAAAAGCTACACTGCGATTAACGTGACCGTCGAGCCGGTCGCCGGCAGCACGTCGCCAACCTCAACCCCAATCCTGGTGGTGAAATTCTGATCTGAATCCTTTTTTTATGTAAAACGGCGGGGTACTCCCGCCGTTTTACATAAAAAAATCAACTATCCAGGCTGGTCAGCCGCCAGCTTCTGGCGGTGGAGCCAGGCCTGGGCGGCGCCAAACAGGCCGGTATCCGGCCCGAGGTGGGCCAGCCCCACTGCCGTGCGCTCGTACGGCACCAGCCCGCAGTTCTGGCGGATCACTTGCTGGACGGTGGCCTCAAACAGGCGCCACGAATTCATCAGCCCGCCGCCCAGGGCGATGCGCTCGGGGGCGAAGATGGTGACTAGGTTCGCCAGGCCGATGCCGATGTAGTTGGCGGTGCGCTCCACAGCCTGCCCGGCCAGGTCGCTGCCCGCCGAGGCCAGCGAGCACACGTGGCGGGCGTCGAAATTGAGCGGCAGGGTTTGGCCCCGGGGTAACTGTTCCAGGTACCAGCGCGCCAGCGCCGGGCCCGAGGCCAGGCTCTCCCAGCAGCCACGCGACCCGCACACGCAGGCCGGCCCGGAAGGGTCGATCACCTGGTGGCCGATCTCGGGGTGGGCGCCGCCGGCACCGCGGTACAGCTTGCCGTCGACGATCACGCCGCCGCCGATACCGGTGCCGATGGTAACATATATGAAGGACTGGCAGCCCTTACCCGAGCCCCATTTGGCCTCCGCCAGGGCGGCGGCATCGGCGTCATTTTCCATCGCTACGGAAACGCCCAGGGCTTCCTTCAGCCCGTTGACCAGGCCCTGGCCCTCCCAACCGGTCAGGAAAGAGTTGCTGGACAGCTCGCCGGTCAGTGGGTCGACCGGCCCGGTGCAGCCGATGCCGATGCCCGCCATCTGCACGCCGGAGATAGCCCCCATTTGTTTCAGGGCCGACACGATCCGCTCGAGCGAGTTGGGTAGACCGAGGTCGACCTGGGTGAGCATCGTGCGCCTGTCCAGCAGCCGGCCGGTGTCCTCCACCAGCCCGACGGAAATCTTGGTCCCCCCGATGTCGATGGCTCCGATAATCATGCTTGGTGCTCCTTGGGTCGAAATCCTTCGATCTTGCTGGTAAACCGCCGGGTGATCAACTGCGGGCGGGTAATGGCGCCGCCGACGACGACGGCGAACGCCCCCAGCTCAAGGACGTGCAAGGCCTCTTCGGGGGTGTTGATGCGCCCTTCGCCGAACACCGGCACTTCGAGGCGCCCGGCCAGGGCGGCGATCAGCTCGAAATCCGGGCCATCGCGGCGGGTGGAGGCCTGGGTGTAGCCCGCAAGCGTCGTGGAAACCGCATCCGCGCCGGCCTGGACGGCCGACAGGGCGGCTTCGAGGGTGTCGACGTCGGCGATGACCGGCTTGCGGGTGGTAGTTTTCACGGCGCCGATGAGCTCGGCCGCGCTGCGGCCTTCGGGGTGAGCGCGCAGTGTGGCATCCAGGGCGATGACGTCCGCCCCGGCGTTGGACACCTGCAGGGCGCACATCAGGGTGGGGGTGATGTAAGGCTCGTAGCCGGGCACGATCTGTTTGTAGATGCCGATCACCGGCAGGTCGACGGCCTGGCGCACGGCGGCAACATCCTGGGGCGAATTGGCCCGGATGGCAACGGCGCCGCCCAGCCAGGCCGCCCGCGCCATGGCGGCCATGAAGGCCGGGCCATGCAGCGGTTCATCTTCCAACGCCTGGCAGGAAACAACCAAACCATTTTTTAGAGGCAGAAATAATGGGTGTATTTCCATACGCATTCCTGGCGCAGCTTCGCTGTTAAGGTTAAGACTCATTTCTATTATATCCACTATCACAAGTCAAATCTTTTTGTTTTTACGGGCGCAGCCAATTGACCACTAAAGTTCCCGCCCATAGTATCGCCAGGATCCATATCCCAATAATGATCGCCGCCATGATTTTCGACTGCGGTCCGCCGCGGTTCGAATTCTCTTCGGCCTTTTGCCTGCATTCCAGCATGATCGGAGCCGGGATCATCCGGATGGCAAGGCTCACCCCCAGGGGGATGAGTACCAGGTCATCCAGGTATCCGAGGATGGGGATGAAATCGGGGATCAGATCGATCGGGCTGAAGGCGTAGGCCACCACCAGGGCAGTAAATACTTTGGCGTACCAGGGGACCCTGGGGTCCCGGTAGGCAAAGTAAAGCGCGAAGGTTTGGATTTTCAAATCCTGGGCTTTTTGCTTCCAGGATGAGATGAGATTGGGCTTTTTCATAAACGAGTCAGGCTTGACATCTGGATTACGCTCAACCTTAATATACACTATATGTTTCAAGTTTCGTGGGAGGCGAGGACAATACGCTAACATGATGATTAATTAATGCCTCACCCCCGGCCCCTC
>DBMK01000351.1 GCA_002298885.1 Anaerolineaceae bacterium UBA700 | reverse complement strand
AGCGGGCGCATCATGTCGTGCTCCTCGTGCTCGAGGATGTGGCAGTGCCACACGTACTCGTGGCCGCCGGTGCGCGGGCTGTCGGGGACGGTGAACGGCACGGCCGGAATATCGAATTTCATCAACACACGAGTCACCTCGCCGGGATTCATGCGCACGGTCTCCTTCCAGCCCAGCTCGTTGGCGTCGGGTGCGGTGGCCTCGGCCGTGTAGCTGGGAACGCCGCCGGTGTAATGGTCCACGTCGAAGGCCTGGCGCGACAGCACCTGCACGTTGACCAGGTGGAAGTGGATCGGGTGTGTGTCGCCGGTGAGGTTGATGATCTCCCAGGCTTCGGTCGTGCCGGCGTCAATCACCTCGGTTGGGTCGTCCTCGTAAGCTCGCCCAAACAGGCCGGGGTTTACCGGGGCGTTGGTGCCCAGGAATTGAATCAGGCGGCCGTGGTCGTCGAAATCTTCATTAAGGGTCAGGTAGCGCACCTTCACCCCATCCGGCACGTCGGTCGGCTCACCCGGGTCCTGCTGCACCAGGAAGGGATCGGTAGGCGTGAACCCGTCCGGCGGCAGCGAGATGGGGGCGTCGTCGACGCCGGTGCGGGCCTTGACCCGGATCTGCAACAGGGTGCGCGTGTTAGGGCCCTTGCCGGCGATGGAGCTGGGGGTGGCCGGGTTGCCGGGGTAGTAATCGTTGGCGTCGTCGCCCATGGGGTAGGGGGCGGGGGCGTCGCTGTACAGCAGCAGCGTCGACCCTGCCGGCACGTCACGGAAGCTGACGATCAGGTCGGCGCGTTCGGCCGGCGCCATGAGCAGGCCCGGCAGGCCGGGCATATTGACGATGGTGGCCGCCGGCAGGAAACCGCCCTCCGTAGCGATCTGGATGAACTCCGGCCCGGGCGCGTCCGCCTGGGGCTCGGTGGGGTCGGCATTCTGGGCGTAGACCAGGCGCGGGTTCAAGAAGCGGGCGTTGCAGGCGTTCAGCAGGCGCAGGCGGTACTCGCGCTGTTCAACCTCGAGGTACGGATAGACTGTACCGTTGACCAGGATGGTGTCGCCGAAGAACTCGGGCACCTCGGAGACGGCGGGGGGCGTACCGGTTGGGCCTGGATCCGCCTCGTATTTATGGGCGTACCACAGGTCGCCCTTGCGCGAGTTTTGCACCGCGTCGAACCAGGTGGGGTCGTTGGTCAGGGTCTGGTTCGACACGAAAATCTTGTCCTGGAAGACCATGTAAATGGTGCGCGGGTCCAGCGGGCCGGGCAGGTTGTAGCCGGCCACCAGCGAAAGCTCATAATCGTCGTAGATGACGTAGGCGCTGGCGATGCCGGCGTAGGCGTTGATGCGCGTATTGCCGAAGGTGTGGTCGTGGTACCACAACACGCGCGAGCCCTGGTTGTTGGGATAATAGTACTCGGCCTCGTTCTTGGGAACGGTCTGCCCCGGGCGCAGGATCTGGTTGTTGAGGAAGCTGACCCCCTGGTTGCCGTCCGGGTCCCACCAGGCGTGCGGGCCGCCGTCGCTGGTCCAGGGAACCAGACCGCCGTGCAGGTGGATGTCGGCCCGGTTCAGGGCGCCGTCCGCGCCCATGATGGTCGTGTCAATGGGCAGGATGTGGTTGGGCGGCAGGTGGTTACGGAAGGTGATCTGCACCGGCGTGCCGCGTTTGACCGCGATCACCCCGCCCAGATGGCTGGTCCACTCCGAATTGGCGGCGCTGTACCCCTGGCCGAAGCCCCACAGGCGGGTCTCATTGGGCAGGTCGGGGTGCAGCTTGTCCAGGTACTGGCCGATATCGATGGTGTAGTGGGTCACGCCGGGCTGCCACCAGCCCTGCACAACCGAGTCCGGCTGGGCCACCGGGATGCCGTTGCCCACCATGCGCATGGGCTGGATGAACTTGCGCAGGTTGTCGCTCTGGGAGAACGCAAAGGCCTGCGGCGCATCCGCCAGCCACTTGAGCGGCATCGCCAGGCCTGCTCCGGCCATGAGACTGAGTTTCAAAAAGTTGCGTCGGGATAGCATCGTGGGTCTCCTTACGAACAATCCATAAAATGAAAGCGGCTGACACACATTTCATGGGAGGATTTAATAATTTTATAACATTAATTAATGTGTCTTTAAGACTATAGAGGGGACTATTTAAGGGACTATTAAGAATTAATCCACTAATTATGGCTCCCGGCGGGTCTGTGACCCGCCGGCGCTGGGGCGCGTGGCGCAAGGCGGGGGTCACAGACCCCCTTGGAGCATTTTGCGAAGACCCTCAGGGATTGATATTTCATAAAACTGGAGTATAATCCCTAATAGTCAATACTGAATATTCAGGATGGAATATGAATCGCGAACTACTGCTGTTAGGATTGCTTCGCCAATCAGAGATGCATGGATACAAAATTATCGAGTTCATCGAACGCGATCTTGCTATGTGTACGGACTTAAAAAAGCCTACAGCCTATTTTTTGCTCGATAAAATGGCGCAAAATGGATGGATTTCGTGGACGGAGGAGCGGGAAGGGAACCGCCCGCCGCGCCGCACCTACCAGATTTCGCCAGATGGAGAAGTTGAATTCCAAAAATTGCTGCGAGAGAGTCTTGCAAATTATGATCCGATCAAGTTTGCGGATGATATTGCATTGGCATTTGCCGACAGCCTTTCTCAGGCGGAACTGCTTGACCTCCTTCAGCAGCGCCGCAGTGTCTTGCTAACTCTAATTGAAGCAATAGGGTTAGCCCCGACTCATCAAGGATTCGTCCAGCTCGTTATCGACCATCAGCGCATGCACCTGAAATCGGAACTGCGTTGGATGGATGAACTACAAGAACGGATCTTATCAAGCTCAACCATGGGATAAAACATGAACCCACTTGGCATCGTTTTAGATATCCACTCAGTGGTACGTTGGCTGATCGTTGCGGTCAGCCTCATTTCGTTGGTTTGGTTTGTGCTGGTTTGGCTGCGTGGAACGGGCAATGAAAAGGCCGACCGTGGTCTGATGGCAGTATTTAGCGGTCTAATCGATTTGCAGGTAACTATCGGCCTGATTCTCATATTATGGTCTGGTTTCGCCGGGGTAGGATTTCCGCGCTATCGCATCGAACATGCTTTCATTATGATCGTTGCGGCGGTGATTGCGCATCTATCGATGCGCTGGCGGAATTCCGAGGTGCAAATTCGTGCGCGCAACAACGTCGCATTGATCATGGGGGTGCTGGTCATTGTGTTTGTGGGGGTTTTACTGTTGCCGCAAGGTTGGATAGGATAATATCCTGTGGAAAACTTAACCGGGGAGATCGTATGACATCCAATCAACTTCGCGTGGCAATGATCACGGGCGGGAACAGCGGCATTGGCTTTATGACCGTCAAGAAACTGGCGGCACAAGGCTTCCATGTTATTCTGGCTTCGCGCAACCAACAGAGCAGCGCGCGAGCCATCTCGCAGATTCGCGCGGAAAATCCCAACGCCAGCCTCGAGTCGATTGAGCTTGATCTGGCTTCATTCGCTTCGGTTCGGCAGTGCGTGGCTGTCTTTCATGAAAAAGGCTATCCCCTGCATCTACTAATCAATAATGCGGGCGGGGCGGTGCCCGGCAAGCGGCCCAGTTTTACCGCTGATGGCTTCGAAATGACCTTCGGCACAAACCATCTGGGGCATTTCTTGCTCACAAATCTACTGTTAGACGATCTAAAACAATCCGCTCCTGCGCGGGTGATCACAGTATCTTCACGCCTGCACAACCCTGAATATGCTAGCGGGCGGCGGGTAGATTTTGATTACGACAACTTGAGGGGGGAAAAGTATTACCAATCTCAGGTTTTCTACCGCAACTCGAAACTGGCGAACATGTGGTTTGCCTATGAGTTGAATCGCCGGCTGGCGGGTACGGGAGTGACGTCTAATGCGGTATGTCCAGGCTTTGTTCCTCAAGCAATCGGCGACCGCCGCAAATCCTCGCTTGAGAAGTTTTTCTACAAGCAGATCCTGGCGCGCATGCCCTTTGCTAGTTCTCTTGAGGAGGCCTCTGCGTCCTATTTGATCGCCGCAACCGACCCGCGCTTTGGAGAGGTTGGGGGCAAGCTCATTGCTGACGGAGGCGAGGTACGCTCGAGTGTTGATTCCTACGATGAAGAAAAAGCACGGCGATTGTGGGAAATGAGCTGCAAGTGGTGTGGGCTATTTGATGCGCCTGCCCTGTCTTCCCTGGCCCCACCCCTGAAGGAGGAGGGGGGTTAGGTCTATAATTAATCACCATGAGCATATTGAGCCGGGTATTGGGGTGGTACTTCAAGCTGCCACCGGCGGAGACACACGACGTGGCCGTGGAGCACAACCTGGCCGTGCCGATGCCGGACGGGGTGACGCTGCTGGCGGACCGGTTGTACCCGCGCCAGGGCCCGCCGCGCCCTGTCATCCTGGTCCGCTCGCCGTACGGCAGGGAAGGGTTCTTCGGCCTGATCTTCGCCCGGTTCTTCGCCGAGCGGGGCTTCCAGGTGCTGATTCAGAGCTGCCGCGGCACCTTCGGCTCGGGCGGCGTGTTCGACGCCTTCCGCAACGAGCGCACCGACGGCCTGGCGACGGTGGAATGGCTGAAGCAGCAACCCTGGTTCACCGGCGCTTTTGCCATGCTGGGACCCAGCTACCTGGGCTTCGTGCAGTGGACCATCGCGGCCGAGGCAGGCCCGGAGCTGAAGGCGCTGGTCCCGCTGATTACCGCCTCAGAGTTCCGCACCCAGACGTACCAGGGCGAGTCGTTCAGCCTGGACAACATCCTGACCTGGATCAACCTGATGGCCCACCAGGAGGAAGCCCCGGCAAGGTCGCAGCTCACGATGGGCGGATCGAACCGGGCGCTGGAGAAGGCGCGCCTGCACCTGCCGCTGGGCGAAGCGGACGTGGTTGCAGCCGGCCGGCCTGTGCCCTATTACCGGGATTGGTTGGAGCACAACCGGCCGGGCGACGAATGGTGGGGGGAGGTTGATTACAGCCGGCGGGTGGCCGAGGTGAGCGCCCCAGTGCACCTTGTCGGCGGCTGGTACGACATCTTTTTACCCCAACAAATTGAGGATTACGAGCGCCTGCGCCGGGCCGGGCGCAACCCGTACCTGACGATCGGCCCGTGGGCGCACGCCAGCACGGACGTGATCGGCGAGGGCAACCGCCAGGCGCTGGCCTGGCTGCGGGCGCACCTGCTGGGCGATCGCCGCGGCCTGCGCGCGGCGCCGGTGCGC
>DBMK01000092.1 GCA_002298885.1 Anaerolineaceae bacterium UBA700 | reverse complement strand
GTTAAAACCCCAGGCTAGGAGGAGCTCAAGCCTGCTGAAGCAGGCTTGGGAGTTGATAGCCTCAGGTTTTAACCTGAGGCGTTGGGGCGCAAGAGGAGCGGCGGAAGGGGAGATTGTTGGCGTAAGCCTGAGACGAATTCGAGGGCGAGATAGTACCGGTGCAAGACTAATCCTCGTCGCCATCATCACAGCGCTCTAGCCAGGGGTTGGTAGTCTGGTTCGCATGGTGCTCTTTTTGACGATTGACATAATTAATTGCAAACCGGCGCTGTTTTTCTCCTAACGAAAAAACGCCGTAACCCCGCTGCCAGGACAATTCCTTAAATTCATGCGAACTGGATCCTTTCAAGCGTTGAACGAATTCTGCAACGGATAATTTTGGCGCAATCGAACCTACGACATGTACGTGGTCTTCACAACCGTTAATTGCCTCGATTACGCAACCTAAACGGTTTGCTTTTGCGGTCAAATAAGCAAAAAGGCGATTTTCCAATGCTTGATTAATGAGAGGCTCTCGATTTTTCGTCGACCAGACCAAATGGTAATAAATTCTCCAAAAGGGCATGAAATTAGTTTAGCATGAATTCATTTTCTATACTTTTATATACAGTCGGAAAAAATTATAATAAAAGTTATGGAAGACATCATGCGCATCCACTTGATCCACTGGAATGAAAAAGAGGCCGAGGAGTGGGCCAGGCGGCTGGAACGAGCGGGATACGCGGTGGAATACGGGCTGCCGCCGGTGCCGGCGTTGATGCGCGAGCTGCGGGCGAACCCGCCGGCGGCGGTGGTGATCGACCTGGGCCGGCTGCCGTCGCAGGGACGGGACGTGGCGGTGGGGCTGAGGGCGTTCGCATCGACCCGGCGCGTGCCGCTGGTCTTCGTGGGCGGCGATCCGCACAAGGTGGCGGATATCCGCCGGCGGCTGCCGGACGCGGTCTTCACGACGTGGGAGCAAGTGGAAGATGCCCTGGCTGGCGCCTTGCTGCACCCGCCGGAGAACCCGGTGGCGATGAAATCGCAGATGGATGGCTATTCGGGGCGGTCGCTGGTCAAGAAGCTGGGGATCAAAGCGGGGATGAGGGTGGGGCTGGTGAACGCTCCCGACGGATTCCAGGAAACCCTGGGCGAGCTGCCGACGGACGTGGCGCTGGAAACGAGGACCGGCCCTGACCTGCCGCTGCAGATGTGGTTCGTGCGCTCACTGGACGAGCTGGAGGCGGGCATCGAAGGCATAGCGGCCCAGGTGGAGCGGGGCAGCCTGTGGATCGCCTGGCCGAAGAAGGGCTCGAGCCTGGCCTCGGATGTGGGCGAACCGGCGGTGCGGGCGTGCGGGCTCGACGCCGGGCTGGTGGATTACAAGATTTGCTCCATCGACGCCACCTGGTCGGGGCTGCTGTTTACGAGAAGAAAAAAGACGACTTGATTTAATGCTCCTGGCGGGTCTCCGACCCGCCAGCGCTGGGGTCGGAGACCCCTGCTGAGCGCGATTAGGAGGTGAAGCATGGTATTTACTGCGGAGGACTTGCTCAAAATTGGGCTGGCGGTGCTGATCGGCGGGCTGATCGGGGCGGAGCGTGAATACCGTGAAAAGGTGGCAGGGTTTCGCACGATCATCTTCATCTGCCTGGGGGCCACCATCTTCACCCTGCTTTCGATCAAAATCGGCGGGAGCGGCAACCCGGACCGGATTGCCTCCAACATCGTTACCGGTATTGGCTTTTTGGGGGCGGGAGCCATCCTGAAAGACCAGTTCGGGGTCACCGGGCTGACCACGGCGGCCACGGTGTGGTACTCAGCCGCGCTGGGGATGGCTGTGGGAGGTGGTTATTATGAAATCTCAATCCTGGGAACGGTTATGGCGATGATCGTGTTGTGGATCTTTCCACGTTTGCAGGGGTGGATCGATAAAAGACGCATGGTGCGCCAATACGATGTGATCGTGGCGCACGATTTTGAAAAATTTGCGGAGGTGGAGAACCTGTTTATGCAGTCCGGGCTGCGCGTGCTGCATCACCGCAAGACAAAGACGAAGAAAACGCTGTGCTGCACCTGGCACGTGGTCGGCACGCCTGAAAAGCAAGAGGCGCTGGTGGATAAACTGCTGCAAAACCCGGATGTCAGGGATATTAAGTATTAAATACTTTATCCGCGAATTACACGAATGGAAACGAATGTATGAAAAAGGGTTGTCTTTTGGCTGTTTGCTGTTTATTGATTGTGCTGGTGAACGGTTGCAGAGCAGATTCTCCGCAAGCAAATGGTCCAACACCAACGTTTACGATTCTAACCCCGACATCGAGCGTAATGCCGGGAGCCTATCCTTTACCGGGTGCGTACCCGCTGCCGAATGTTGAGCTTACCACGCCGGCAGGGAATCCTGCGCCAGCATCTACTGCTGTCCAATCCTCGCTTTCGCCAACGAAGACGCCGGCGCCAACCGCAACGACTTTTATAAGTTTGACCCCCAGCCGGACCGCAGTTATACCCACTCCGATCCCTGGGCTTGAGCCGGAACCGAGCCAAACGATCTCCCCCGCCGATGTAGCTCAGGAAAATTCACAACTGCACGGCCTGATTCTGTTTGAGGCCAGGGTGTTCCCGTTCAATTATCCGAAATACAGCAATTATTTCAAGGAAATGATCGATGCGAACAATCCTTGGCCGGGGACAGGAAGTGAGTTATGGGCCATATCGCCAGATGGCAGGCGAATGGGCCGCCTTTCGCCCGAAAAGCAGAGCTCAAAAATTTTCATACCTCAATCTCCGCTTCAAAAACCCAGCCTGGTGGAATACGGTTTCCATTTTGCAAACCCCGCATTGAACACAATATCGCTGCCGAAGCAATGCTATTTTTTTATGGACATGCCCGCTGACTCTCCCAATCGGGATATGTTTCTCTGCCAGAATTTCAAGTATTCTCCAGATGGTCGTTACCTTAGCTTTACTTACATGGAAAATTTTTGCTCCCGCATGCTCTTAATCCTGGACACCAACAGCATGCAGGTGGTCTATTCCAAGTCGGTGAACAGCCTCTACCCAGAGTTTATAAATAATGGGAAAATGTTCACCACCACCGGCCATTGTGAAGGCGGGGCTACGATCATGGTCGACCTCAAGACCGGCATGGAACAGGATGCCGGCGATTACGCCTGGGAATATGATTGGAACCAGGCGCACACAGCCTTCATGGTGCCGGTCACCCCTTACCAGGGCTTTATTTCCAGTTCCTTTTGGGCCTACCAGGCTCAGGCCGATCAATTAATTAATCCACCTAAAGTTAATTATGGCGTGCAAAGCCCATCAACCTGGGTGCCAGCGGGGACGCATATCTTATACGAACAGCGCGAGTTTACGGTAGATAATACCTTAAATCCCCTACCCAAGGGTAACAGTCAGATCTTACGCCTGGACATGGCAACCGGTAAGACGCAGGAAATCCTGAGCGATCCAGGCTACGATTACTGGCTTTGCGGAAATCCGTTTCAGACGTGTACCTTCCGCCACCCGGATTGGGTTCTGGTTGCGCGCTCACCGGTGCCCACCGATCCGGACAAGCTGGAAACGTATAAGGACGCAGTCGTGGCTTGCCTGGACATACGCCAGTGTTTCAAAGATATGGATTTGTTTGCCTTGAATTGGCGAACTGGAGAACTGCTGCCCTGGGATAAGGCGCCGGCTGCAGCACCCAGCCCAACACCAACAGTACAATTCAAGCCGCGCATCAATGATGGTGCGCCCCTTCCGCCGGTCGGGAACAGCCGGCGAGTATTCGTTGATCCGTCCGGCGCATTTGCCTTATACGTTGGGGCGGACGGTTCCAGTCTTTGGCGGGTGACCAAGGACGGCCAACCCATTGTGTGGGTCGAGAACGGGGAAAATTTCATCTATCTGCCTTAAAGCTTTCCACGAATTTCGCGAATGGAAGCGAATGAGCGCGAATTTCTTTTATAAGAAAAATTCGCGCTCATTCGCTTCTATTCGTGTAATTCGTGGATAAAGTTTTCTTTAAGAACACTTGTTCGGTTGTGATAGAATTAAATCATGGCCATTTCAGAACACATCCAGGGGATTCTGGACACCCTGCCGACGAAGCCGGGCTGCTACATCATGAAGAACAGCGCCGGCGACGTGATCTACGTGGGCAAGGCGATCAACCTGCGCAATCGGGTGCGGTCGTACTTCCACGATCCGGCCGGGCACGACATGAAGACGCGCCAGCTCGTGCGGCACATCGAGCACATCGAATGGATCGTGGTGGGCTCAGAACTCGAGGCCTTGATCCTCGAGATGAACCTGATCAAGAAGCACCGGCCGCACTACAACATCCGCCTGAAGGACGACAAGCGCTATCCGTATATTAAGGTGCATTGGGCCGAGGCCTTCCCCAAGGTGACGGTGACCCGCCAGGTGGCCAACGACGGCAGCCGTTACTACGGGCCGTACACCAGCGCCTGGGCGGTATACCAGACGCTGGACGTGCTGCGGCGGGTGTTCCCCTACCTGACCTGCGACCGCGAGATCACCGGAAAGGACCCGCGGCCGTGCCTGTATTACGATATCAAGCTGTGCAGCGGGCCGTGCATCGGGGCGGTGAGCAAGGCGGGCTACCGCCAGGTGATCGACGACCTGTGCCGCTTCCTGGAAGGCCACAGCGAACCGATCGTGCAGCGCCTGCAGAAGGAGATGGAGCAGGCCTCGGAGGAGCTGAAATTCGAGAGGGCGGCCACTCTGCGCGACCAACTGCGGGCTATCGAGCAGATCGTCGAGCGCCAGAAGGTGATCTTCTCCAGCGATTACAAGGATTCGGACGTGATCGCCATGGCGCGCTCCAACGGCGAGGCCTGCGTGCAGGTATTCTTCATCCGGGCGGGCAAGCTGATCGGGCGCGAGTACTTCATCCTGGAAGGCACCGAGGACGAGCAGGACGGCGAGGTGGTGGGCGAGTTCCTGAAGCAGTTCTACGACCAGGTGCCCAACGTGCCCCAGCAACTGCTGCTGCCCAACGATATCGAGGAAATGAAGGTGATCCAGGAGTGGCTGAACACCCGGCGCGGCGGCGAAAAGGTGGAGATCCGCGTGCCGCACCGCGGTCAGCAAAAAGAGCTGCTGAAGATGGCCGCCGAGAACGCGGCCGAGACGCTGGCGGCGCTGAAGGCGCAGTGGCAGATGGACACCAACAAGCAGACAGAGGCGCTGGGCGAGCTGCAGCAGGCCCTGAGCCTGCCGGCCCCGCCCAACCGGATCGAGTGCTACGACATCTCTAACACCCAGGGCACGGCGGCGGTGGGCAGCATGGTGGTGTTCGAGCAGGGCGTTCCGAGCAAGAAGCATTACCGCCATTTCAACATCCAAAGCGTCACCGGGCCGGACGATTTCGCCAGCATGGAAGAGGTACTCACCCGGCGCTTCCGGCGCTGGCAGGGGATGCAGGAAAAGAGCGAGGCGCCCGGCAAGAAGCCCGACCCGTCCTTTGCCCTGCTGCCGGACCTGCTGATCGTGGACGGCGGCAAGGGCCAGTTGGGGCGGGCGGTGACCGTGCTGGAGCGCTTCGGGCTGACCGGTAAGGTGCCGGTGACCGGGCTGGCCAAGCAGCAGGAGGAGCTGTTCCTGCCGGGGCGTGAGGAGAGCCTGCTGCTGCCGCGCCATTCGCAGGGGTTCTACATGATCCAGCGCATTCGCGACGAGGCGCACCGCTTTGCGATTACGGCGCACCGCAAGCGGCGCACCCGGCTGGGGCTGGCCTCGCGCCTGGATAAGATCCCGGGCATCGGCCCGGCGCGGCGCAAGGCGCTGCTGATGCGCTTCGAGACGCTTGAGCGCATCGAGCAAGCCACGCTGGAGGAGCTGACGGCGATCCGAGGGATCACGCCGGAGATCGCACAGACGATTAAATCGTCACTGGAGATCGAGTAATTGACCTAACCCCCCGGCCCCCTTCCCTTCAGGGAAGGGGGAGAAGTAATTTTTTAGAGTTTTTTGGCGGATATTCCGCCAAAAAACTCTAAATTTTTTTATTCATTCTTTGGCACGATAGTTGCTTCATATTTTTCGTGTCATTTTTACTTACATTCAATAAAATGGCGGATAAAATATAGCTGATATGAAAACTGCCTGGATGGTGGACGACGATCCGGATATCACGCAGGCCATGGACAGGATGATGCGCCTGTCGGGCTACGAGCTGCGGGCGTTCCCAAACGCCGGGGCGGCGGGCATGGCCATCCTGCGCGGGGAGAAGCCGGACATTATTTTGATCGACGTGAATATGCCCGAGGTCTCCGGGATGGAACTGTTGAGCTTCATCCGCAGCAAGGTGGGCTGGAACAACGTGCCGGCGGTGATGGTCTCGGCGGAGACGGCGGACGTGGCCGTGGATGAGGCCCTGCGGCGCGGGGCCGACGCCTACCTGTTCAAGCCTTCGACACTGGCCGAGGTGAAGAAGGCGATCGCGGAAGCGATGGATAAAAGGAAATAGTAGATGGTTAAAAAATATGCG
>DBMK01000249.1 GCA_002298885.1 Anaerolineaceae bacterium UBA700 | reverse complement strand
TCGAAAATTATCCAGCATACAGCAAACGCACGGCCACGACGCCGAGCAGGGCGGCGACGGTGCCGAGCGAGAGCGTGTTGACGATGTAATCGCGTTCGGCGGCCTCGCCCTGGCGCAGGTAGAGCGGGATGACGAAGGGCGCCGGCAGCACCGCCATCAGCATCACCGCCGCCTCGAACACCGGGTCCAGCCCCAGCGCGCCGCGGATCACCAGGGCGTTGAAGCCCAGCGCCAGCGCCACCCACACCACCATGCGCAGCGCCACCGTCTGCAGCGGCCGCGCCAGGCTGCCCGGCTTGAAGCTCAGTTCGTAACCAATGACCAGCGCCACCAGTGGCATGGTCAGGCCGGCCAGGATCTCGGCCGTGTTCAGGATGCTGGCGGTCAGCTCCCAGCCGGCCAGCAAGCGGTAAAAGCCGCTCAGGTTGGCCAGGATGCCGAGAATGATGGCGATGATCACCGGGGTTTTGAAGAACTGGCGCAGGGTCTCGCTGGCGCTCAGGCGGCGGCTCTGAGTGGCCTCCAGCCGGGTGACCAGGACGAAGAACACGAACAGCACCTGCCCCAGGTCGATCACGGCGAAGCGCGGGATGGCATCCTGGCCGTAGGTGGCGCCGAAAACGGCGTAGCCCAGCATGCCGGCCTCGAAGCCGGCCATTAAAAATGAGGAATACGGTGAGCCCAGCCCCGGCAGAAAGCGCAGGCGGGCAGCCGCCAGCATGACCAGCGTGCAGGCGGCGAAGACGCACGCCACGATGAGCATGAAGCGCGGCTCGAACTGCATGGTGCTGAAAGCCTTGAACAGCACCAGCGGCAGGGTGACATTCACCACCAGCGTCTTAAAATCGGCAATCGAGCCCGGTTTAATGAATTGCCTGCGCCTGAAGAAAACCCCCAACGCTACCAGGAAGATCACCGGCAGGGTGGTTGAAAGTGTTTGCAGCAGCGTCATAGGGGCCTCTGGAAGTCAATTGGGATTGTGAATTATATCCCAAATATATCAGCAGAATTGGGAGCCTCCGTGGTGAAACCTTGTAAATTTTTCACGTTGCCTTGACAAAGTTTTGAAAAGGTCTATAATTTAGACAAGTTATGGCGAAATTGGAGCTTGTAAATTGCACGTGCATGTGTTTGGGGCGGGGACTGTAGCCACCGCCTAGTTAACAATTCATCCGATCAAACGGTCAACAGACCCAGGCGGCGGACCGCAGACCCGCAAATCCATCTAGATTTGCTCGTTGCGTTTGAGCCGCTTTTTATTTAACTGTTGACCGTTTGCATTTTTAACCGCGAATTTCACGAATTTTAACGAATGGACACGAAGGATTTTAATCCACGAATTTCACGAATTTCGCCAATTATAAAAAACCTGGGACGAATCAACCTTTCGCGAGTGAAAATCGAAAATTGAAATTGGAAAATCGAAAATGTTCTTTGCCATTACGAAATCTAAAATCTAAATTCTAAAATGCCTTTAAAAATCAATTAAAAAACAGGAATCCAACAATGAAAATCTACGACAACGTCACAGACCTCATCGGAAATACGCCTCTCGTCCGTCTCCGCTCGGTTACCAATGGCGCCAAGGCAGAGGTGGTTGCCAAACTGGAATTCTATAACCCGGCTCACAGCGTCAAGGACCGCATTGGCGTGGCCATGATCGACGCCGCCGAAAAGGATGGCCTGATCGGCCCCGGTTCGGTCATCGTCGAGCCCACCAGCGGCAATACTGGTATCGCCCTGGCCATGGTGTGCGCCGCCCGCGGCTACGGCTGCATCCTGTTCATGCCCGAAACGGTCAGCAAGGAACGGCGCATGCTGGTGCGAGCTTACGGCTCGGAGCTGATCCTGACTCCCGGACCCGAAGGCATGGGCGGCTCGATCAAGCGAGCCGAGGAGCTGGTGGCCAGCGACCCCAAGAAATACTTCATGCCCCAGCAGTTCAATAACCCGGCCAACCCCGAGATACACCGCCGCACCACCGCCGAGGAGATCTGGCGGGATACCGATGGCAAGGTGGACTTCGTGGTCGCCGGGGTAGGCACCGGCGGCACCATCACCGGGATTGGCGAAGTGCTCAAGGCGCGCAAGCCCTCGGTGCAGATGATCGCCGTCGAGCCGGACGCCTCGGCGGTGCTCTCCGGCGGGCCCAAGGGCCCCCATCCCATCCAGGGCATTGGCGCCGGTTTCGTGCCGGCTGTGCTCAACACCCACATCTACGACGAGATCGTCCGGGTCAAGGCCGACGACGCCTTTGCCACGGCGCGCGCCATGGCCCGCGAGGAGGGCCTGCTGGTGGGCATTTCCTCCGGTGCGGCCACCTGGGCCGCCCTGCAGGTGGGCAGCCGTCCCGAAAATGCCAATAAGCTGATCGTAGTCATTATCCCTTCGTTCGGCGAGCGCTACCTGAGCACGGCGCTGTATGCCGACCTGGCGGCATAATTTAAAAAAAGCAGGTGTACTATGTTTCGTACCATGAAAGAAGATTTAGACTCCGTGCTGGAACGCGACCCGGCGGCCCGCAACCGTCTTGAGATTGCCCTGCTGTACCCTGGGCTGCATGCCCTTTGGTCGCACCGCTTCGCCCATTGGCTGTGGCAGCACCATCTCAAGCTGTTGGGGCGCCTGGTCTCGCAGATCACGCGCTGGATCACCGGCGTCGAAATCCACCCCGGCGCCACCATCGGGCACAAGTTTTTCATCGACCACGGCATGGGGGTGGTGATCGGCGAGACGGCTGAGGTTGGCGACCACGTCACCCTCTACCACGGGGTAACCCTGGGCGGCACCAGCCTCGAAAAGGGCAAGCGCCATCCCACCATCGGCGACAACGTGACCATTGGCGCCGGGGCCAAGGTGCTGGGCGCCATCGAGATCGGCGCCAACAGCCGCATCGGCGCCAACGCGGTGGTGGTCAAGCCGGTGCCGGCCAATTCGGTGGTGGTGGGCATCCCCGGGCAGGTGGTGGTGCGCGAAAAGTCGCGTTCGAGCAGCCCAGACCTGAACCACAACGTGCTCCCCGACGCAATCGGCACCACCGTGGCCGTGCTGGTCGAGCGCGTCGAGCAGCTCGAGGCTGCGTTGAAAGAGGTCAGCCGTCCGCAGCACCTGGTGGGAACCAGCGACAAGCTCGAGAAGCTGGAAAATGACCTGCGCTTCCACGTGCTGGAACACCCGCACATTTCGCCCGGCGGCAACGGGAATGCCGCTCCGCCCGAACTAAAAGTGGAGTCCGCAGAACACCAGCATAACCTTCCCCATCCCAACCAGGATGGAAGCTGGAAGGGCGAAGATTTCATGATATAAAGCGAAGAAAAGTCACAAAACCAGGATGTTCCCCCTCTCAGAGCGGGGACATCCTGGTTTTGTTTACAACCAGTTTTTAGGATATAATTAGATATTCTAATTAAATCGCAAAAGAACCATGCCAACCGTAGAAACTTGCGCTCGCGAAATCCTGGATACCATCCCTTCGATCATGCGCACCATCCGCAGTGAGATGCGCCGCCACCGCTCCTCTGACTTGAGCGTGCCTCAACTGCGCACCCTGGCTTATCTCAACCGCTGCCCAGGATCCGGGCTGGCCGGGCTGGCCGAGCACCTCGGCCTGACTCCCCCATCCACCTGCACGCTGGTAGATGGGCTGGCCGCGCGCGGCCTGGTGAAGCGCGAGACCACACCGCAAGACCGGCGGCGTATCTCCCTTACCCTTTCAGACCAGGGACGTTCCCTGCTGGAACTGGCGCAAAGCGGCGCTCGCGCCAGCCTGTCTGAAATGTTGAGCCAGCTTTCCGATGAGGATTGCCGCCTGGTGGTGGAAGCCCTTAGCGTTTTGCGCCCAATCTTTACCCCAGAAACAACCCTTAGTGGTGAAAAGTCGAATTCTCATGGAACGGTCTGACACATCCCCTACCGGCGTAAAAGAAGAACCCGCAACCATCCCTGACGTCCAGCTCGCCAGGGCTCCTAAGACCTTTTCTTCCCTCCAACACCGCAATTTCCAGCTGTGGTTTGGCGGGCAGCTTATTTCAGTAGTCGGCACCTGGATGCAGATCATCGCCCAGGGATGGCTGATTTACGAGCTTACCCATTCTGAACTCTACCTGGGATTGGTGAGTTTTACCGCCGCCATCCCGCTGCTGATCGTTTCGCCGTGGGGCGGCGTGATCGCCGACCGGGTGCCCAAACGCACCCTCATCATCATCACCCAGTCCATTGCCATGCTGATGGCCTTCATCCTGTCGGCGCTCACCCTGACCGGGGTGATCCAGGCCTGGCACATCCTGGTCATGTCGGCCGTTTTAGGCATCGTGAATGCCTTTGACGCTCCTGCGCGCCAGTCTTTTGTGGTGGATATGGTCGGCAAGG
>DBMK01000056.1 GCA_002298885.1 Anaerolineaceae bacterium UBA700 | reverse complement strand
CCTCTCCTGAGAATAAAAAACCATTCTCAGGAGAGGGGAGAAATGCGCTGGATTTGCTTTTCTCCCCTCTTCCAGAACGTGCTTCACCGTTCTGGGAGAGGGGCCGGGGGTGAGGCTCTGGTGGATCGCGAGGTAATTACATTACCCGTTTAAGGTTTCAAAAACCATCAGTCGTTCTGGCCCGCGAGGAACGACTAAAGTCGTCACTACGATTCGGGGCTTTTTTTAAGAATTTTCTTTGCTGAAATCCCCATGTTTTGATTTACAATGTCTATACATTTACATCGCCATTGCATCTGTAATTCCAATTGGGTATCCGTGCACAGCACGGATATCCAATTTAATAAACATCCTGGACCTGGAGGGCAGCATGCAGGCATTAAAAGATCGGATTCTAAAGGACGGCCGCAACCTGGGCGGCGGAATTCTCAAAGTGGACAGCTTCATCAATCACCAGGTGGACCCCGGGCTGATGGATGCGTGCGGGGCGGAGTTCGGGCGGCGCTTCGAGAAGGTAGGCGCAACGCGCATCCTGACGGCGGAAATTTCGGGCATCGCCCCAGCGCTGATGGCGGCGCGCCACCTGCGCCTGCCAGTGGTCTACGCCCGCAAGACCAAGCCCATCACCATGCCCAACGCAGTCTACCTGACCATTGCCCCCTCGCACACCAAGGGCCGCGAGGTGGAGCTGATCGTCTCGCCAGAATACCTGGGCCAGGGCGAGCGGGTGCTGATCATCGACGACTTCCTGGCCTCCGGGGCCACCATCCTGGGGTTGGTGCGCCTGACCCAGGCCGCCGGGGCAAAAGTGGTCGGTATCGGCACGCTAATCGAAAAGTCCTTTGAGGGTGGGCGGGCGGCCCTGGCCGGGCTCAAGGTGCCAGTCGAATCGCTGGTGTGCATTACCCGCATGGAGAACGGCAAGATCGAGTTCGGGGACTAGGCCCGCATGGCGATTGCGATCCTCGATTTTGGCTCGCAGACCTCCCAGCTCATCGCCCGTAAGGTGCGCGAGTGCAAGGTGTACTGCGAGCTGTTCGCCTGGGACACGCCTGCCGAAAAGGTCCTGGCGCTCAATCCAACTGGCTACATCCTCTCGGGCGGGCCAGCCTCGGTTTACGAGCCCGGCGCGCCCTTCGTGCCGGACTACGTGCTTGAATCCGGGCGGCCGGTGCTGGGCATTTGTTACGGCATGCAGGCCCTGACCCACGCCCTGGGCGGCAGGGTGGCCCCCTCGCAGCGCCGCGAATACGGCCCGGCCGAGGTCGAGACGACCCTTCCCAACCCGCTGCTGCCGGGGCCGGGGAGTCCATTCCCGGTGTGGATGAGCCACGGCGACCGGATCGAGACGCCGCCGTCGGGTTTCACTGCGCTGGCCAAAAGCGCCAACAGCCCGGTGGCGGCCATGGGCAACCTTTCAGCCCGGCGCTTTGGGGTGCAGTTCCACCCCGAGGTGCACCACACCCCCGGCGGGGTGGAGATGCTGCGGCGCTTTGCGCTGGAGGTGTGCGCCGATAAAGCCGACTGGACCCCCGAGTCGATCATCGCCCATGCGGTCGAGCGCATCCGGCGCCAGGTGGGGGCGCAGCGGGTGCTCGCCGCGGTCAGCGGCGGGGTCGATTCGAGCGTGGCGACGGCCCTGGTGGAGCGGGCGGTCGGCGACCAGCTCTCGGCGGTGTTCGTGGATACCGGCCTGCTGCGGGCCGGCGAGCGCCAGCAGGTGGAGGCGGCCTTCCGCGCCAGCCTGGGCACGCGCCTGGTGGTGGCAGACGAGATCGAGACCTTCTTCGACGCCCTGCAGGGGGTAAGCGACCCCGAACACAAGCGCCGCATCATCGGTGAGAGCTTCATCCGCGTCTTCGAGGCGCACGCCCGGATGTTGGGCCAGGCGCCATTCCTGGTGCAGGGCACCATTTACCCGGACGTGGTCGAATCCAGCGCCCCCGACCGCAGTAAAGCCCAGCGCATCAAGACCCATCACAACGTGGGCGGGCTGCCCAAGGACATGGCCTTCGATCTGGTGGAGCCGCTGCGCTACCTGTTCAAGGATGAGGTGCGCCTGGTGGGTGAGGCGCTGGGGCTGCCGCCCGAGCTGGTTTGGCGCCAGCCGTTCCCCGGGCCGGGCCTGGCGGTGCGCTGCCTGGGCGAGCTGACGATGGAACGAGTGGAACGCCTGCGCCAGGCCGACGCCATCTTCACCGGCGAGCTCAGCGCCGCCGGGCTGCTCAACCTGCGCATGGCCGACGAGCCGGGAGCCATCGCCCAGGCCTTTGCCGTGCTGCTGCCGGTGCGCTCGGTGGGCGTGATGGGCGACCAGCGCACCTACCAGGAGACCGTGGCGCTGCGCGCCGTCACCACCGCCGATTTCATGACCGCCGATTGGTCGCGCATTCCATATGATTTGCTGGGGCGGGTCTCCAACCGCATCGTCAACGAGGTCAAGGGCGTCAACCGGGTGGTGTTCGACGTCACCAGCAAGCCGCCGGCCACCATCGAGTGGGAATAGAGAGGATGTGTTTTCATGGTTTTTGCG
>DBMK01000093.1 GCA_002298885.1 Anaerolineaceae bacterium UBA700 | reverse complement strand
GCCCGCAAAACGAAGTTTTGCGGGCGGCCTTGTATTTAACGAATTATGGTGTTGGGGTAACGCCGGCGCTGGGGCCGCCTATCCAGCCGAAGACGCGCGGGTCGGACGCCTTGCCGCCCGGCTCGTAGACTGGCTGGCCGTCCTTGGTCGTGCCGGTTTGGCGGACCGGTATCACCGACCAGCGGAAAATGTGGGGCGAGTTGCCGGATGGCCGCAGAGAGGTCGGCACGATATATTTGGTGTCGGTCACGTAGTCGACCAGTTTCGGAACGTTGCTGTCGGTCAGGTCTTCGATTGTCACCGCGTAGGCTTCATTCTGGCGCAGGGTTCCGACCGTGGACCACTGCAGGGTGATCACGTCGCCGGATGAGCCGAAGCTCGTGCCGTCCGCGGGCAGGAGCAGGTTCGGGGCCTGGTAGGGGGGCGGAGGAGTTGGGGTTGGGGTTGCGCCAGGGGTCGGATAGCGTTTGCAGGTGGGAATCTTAAGCGGCATGCCTGCAAACACCGTGTCCGATGTCAGGCCGTTCCAATCCTTTATCGCCTGTTGGGGAACCGAGAAATTGGCCGAAATACCACCCAGGGTATCGCCATCCTTCACTGTGTATGGGTATATATCACACGAGCTTTCGGTTGCCTGGGCTGCGTTGGGAGTAGATGAGGCTGCCGGCGGTTGAGTCGGCGTCGGCACCGGTATGAGCAGTTTTTGCCCGATCCCCAGATTGGTGCAGTCCGAATTGAGCGCCGGATTCATCTGAATGATGCTGTTGATCGATACGTTGTACGAAAAAGCGATCTTTCCGCAATCGTCGCCGGTTTTTACGGTGTAGGTGACCGGAGTGGGGGTCATTGTCGGTGGCAGCGCCGTGCCGGTTGCGGAGGCGGTGGGGGTAATGGTGATCGTCGGCGTGATCGTTGCAGTCAGGGTGGGGGGGACAACTCCTCCTACCGGTGTCGGTGTGGGGCGGGTCAGCAGGAAGACTCCGCCGCCACCTGCGCCAAGCAGAACGATCAACAATCCGATCATCACAGGCAGGCTCAAGGTTACGGTTGGCATGCGCGGCCCGCTCACCGATGAGTCGGCGGCGCTTTTGGCTTTGGCAGTTGCCACCAGAGAACGGCCGCAGACCTGGCAGCGGGTGGCAGTCTCGCTAACGCGAGTACCACAGGTTGGACAAACTTTCGTCGAGGTTGTTATTTTTTCTTGTGTCATAGGATTTTGACCACGGCTTTTCCCGGGGTTTTGGCATTATACCATACAAAAATTTTACCTTTTTATTATGAAATGAAGCGTTACAGGCTTGATCCTCACTGCTTCTTTATCATGATATTAACCAAACCTGTGCAAGTCCGGAAGGTTGTGATATTCTGGTGAAGATGGATCCTTATAGTTTATATTTCCACGTTCCCTTCTGCCGCCAGCGCTGCTATTATTGCGACTTCAATACCTACGCCGGGATGGAGAGCTGGATCCCACGCTATACCCAGGCGCTGTGCATGGAGATTGAGCGAGTGGCGCAAAAATCTGGCGAGCGGCTGCCGGTGCACACACTATTCTTTGGCGGTGGAACGCCTTCCCTTTTGAGTGCAGGCATTTTTGAGGAGATATTTACGGCTATCCACCGCGGCTTTGACCTGCTGCCGGGGGCGGAAATCTCGTTGGAAGCAAACCCGGGTACGGTCACCCCGGAATACCTGAACGACCTGCGGCGGTTGGGGTTTAACCGTCTCAGCCTTGGCGTGCAATCGACAAATCCGCACGAGCTGCAACTGTTGGGCCGGATTCACGATACGTCCCAGGTGATTGAGGCGGTCAAATGGGCTCGCCAGGCAGGATTTAATAACCTCAACCTGGATTTGATCTTTGGATTGCCCGAGCAGACCCTGGAAACATGGCAGAATACAGTGAACCTGGCGCTTGAATTAAAACCGGACCACCTATCCATGTACGCCCTGACCATCGAAGAAGGCACCCCTTTTCACAAGTGGACCGAACGCGGTGCGCTTGCGATGCCGGACGATGACCTGGCAGCCGACTGCTACGAATGGGCCGGCGACCGGCTTGAGGCCGAAGGTTATTCCCAATACGAGATTTCCAACTGGGCCCGCAGGGATGGGACAGGAGAGTTGATGGCCTGCCGCCACAACCTGCAGTACTGGCGCAGTCTGCCATACCTTGGATTTGGAGCCGGCGCACACGGGTTCGCCGCCGGTGTACGCACGGCCAATGTGCGCGGCATCGCGCCTTACGTGCGCCTGTGCAGCCAGGATGAGCAGAAACCCTTTCCAATCGGCCCGGCGGCGGCTGAAACCCGCCCCATCGACCGGATGACCGAGATCCACGAGAGCATGATGGTGGGACTGCGCCTGGTTGACGAGGGGGTGTCTTTCAAGGAATTCGAGCGCCGCTTCGGCGCGCCGCTGGACGAGGTGTTCGGCCGGCAGATCCACAAGCTGAGCTCGCAGGGGCTGCTGGAACGCTCTGACGACCGCCTGCGCATCACGCGCAAAGCGCGCCTGCTGGCCAACCGCGTGTTCGTCGAGTTTGTTTGATTTATTAATTGGGGTATTTTTTTTGCTGCGAAGCAGCCAAAAAAACACCCCAATTAATAATTTAACTAACGATTACCAACGTTCCCAATCCACGCGTATCCCAATCGCCGATATCCTTGGTTACCGGCGTGGACCAGCGGTAGACCCACAGCGCATCGGCGCAGGTCAAATTGACGCAGCCGTGGCTCATGGGGACGCCAAAATTGGTGTGCCAGTAGGTGCCGTGGAAGGCGACCCCAGTGATGGGCTCGAAGAAGCTCACCCAGGGGATGCCCGGCAGCTCGTAGGCTTCCACGTCGGACGTAATCTTGCCATCTCCCATGTGCTTGGAGGGCATTTTGTTCTGGATGTGGAACCTGCCCTTCGGTGTTTGGGTGGGAATTTCGCCGGGCTTGAGGTCGGGATGGTTGGGCACACCGGACGAGCAGCGGGTCTGGAATACGACCTGGTCGCCTTCATACGCAACGACTGTTTGCCTGCCCAACGATACCTCGATGCGTTTCAATTCCTGGGGCACGGCCGGGGAAAGTGGGGTCATCTCTTCCTGGAGGATCGGGCGCAGGGTGGCTGCCGGGACGTGGTATTCTACGTGCAGCAGCTCGTCCATCAGACGGTACCAGGGCTGACCATCCGGGCCGTCGTCCAGGCCCGTGATCCAATGCTGGGATTCGTAGTAAAGGCGATACAGCGGCGCCCATCCCGTATAACGCGAAAAACGCATTGACTGGGTCCAGGGGACGGTGATCTGGGCCAATTGCCCATTCTCGGGAATGGTCTCCCGGATGGGATTGAGGCTGTATTTGACCCCCTGCAGGCTTCCGGAATGGACGTAGCCGCCCCAGACCCGGTACCACAGTGGGTTCCAGGCAGGCCCGTGTTCGGAAGTGACCTCCTCATAGACGTGCAGGACGTCGTCACGGTAGCGCTGGAAGAGGATGCGGCTCTTATCCCACGGCTGCGAATAAACGCTCACCGAGTGGATTGCCACCCGCACCTGCTCGCACGAATCGTCGAAGGCCGGCAGGCTAAAATTGGGGTGCAGCGATAGGCCCACCGCGCCCGCGCCGGCCAGCTTAAGAAATTCGCGCCGCGATAACTTCGTTTTCATGCGACCTGATTATACCAAACCCAATCATCCCAAATTTTTAGCGATCCAAATATAATTATCTAATATAGAGGAGAATTATGGCTGATTTCATTACTCTGGCCTGCCCATCCTGCGGGGCAAAGATACAGGTGGTACCTGGGTCTAACCGGTACGTGTGCGATTATTGCGGCAGCGAACACATTCTTGATCAACCGGGCTCCGTACTGCCGGAAATTGCCCCGGTGAAGCGCGGCATGGTCCCGATTCCCAAGGGGGTGGATGTTAAAGAAAACCAATTGGGGCTGCGCATCACCCGGCGCTGGTTTTCGCTTAAATATATCCCGCTGGCGTTATTCTGCGTGGTCTGGGACGGCTTTTTACTTTTCTGGTACGGCGTGGCTTTTTCCTCCAATGCGCCCTGGATCATGATTTGTTTCCCGATCGTCCACGTTGCCGTCGGTCTGGGAGTCACATACAGCGTAATCACAGGCTTCGTGAACCGCACGATCCTTGAAGTTACCCCGGGTAAACTTCACTTGTGGCACGAGCCGCTGCCCTGGTCCAGCGAGATCAAGCTGGACACGAGCGAGATTAAGCAATTGTATTCGCGCGAGAAAACGACCCGCGGCCAAAATGGCACGACCAGCACCTATGAATTGTGGATGGTCACCAGCGATGGACGATCGCGCAAACTGCTCTCTGGACTGGATTCACCGGACATCCCGTTGTATATCGAGCAGCAGATCGAAAGCTGGCTGCACATCGCCGACCAGCCGGTGGCGGGTGAATTTGCCCATTAGGCTGGAGTGACCTGGGATTGACCCTGCAGAAGCGTTACAAAGAAGTCGCATCCTTTTTCCTCAAACTGGGTTTCCTGGCGTTTGGCGGCCCGGCGGCGCACATCGCCATGATGCACGACGAGGTCGTCACCCGGCGCAAATGGCTGGAGGAAGAGCGCTTCCTGGAGCTGTTGGGAGCCGCCAACCTCATCCCTGGGCCGACCTCGACGGAGATGGCCATTTTTATCGGCTACCAGCAAGCCGGCTGGGTAGGACTGGCGCTCGGCGGGGTATGCTTCATCCTTCCGGCCATGTTAATCGTGCTCGGATTGGCCTGGGCTTACGTGCAGATGGGCACTACCCCTGCCGCGCTGGGCGTGTTTTACGGGATCAAGCCGGTAGTGATTGCGATCGTGGCCCAGGCGGTGTGGAACCTGGGCCGCAAGGCGATCAAGAGTTGGATACCCGCCGCCCTGGGCATCGCTGCAATCGTCCTCTATTTATTGAATGTGAATGTGCTGGTTATCCTCGTCGCGGCGGGCTTCTTAGCACTGGTTCAAACTGCTGTCAGGCAGCGGGCATCTTTCGAAAAAGTCGGGCTTTTCTGGCCTTTGGCCGGCGTGATCGCTCCGACGATAGCGAGTCCGTTCAGCCTTTCCTTATTATTCTTGACTTTCCTGAAAATTGGGGCAGTGCTCTACGGCAGCGGATACGTCCTACTGGCCTTCCTGCGCGCCGATTTCGTCACCAACCTGGGCTGGCTGACCGACCGCCAATTGATCGACGCGATTGCCATTGGCCAGGTCACCCCCGGCCCGGTATCCTCGACGGCGACCTTCATCGGCTACCTGCTGGGCGGTGTTCCTGGCGCCTTGCTGGCAACGGCGGCGATATTTCTTCCTTCGTTCGTGTTCGTGGCTCTCAGCAGCCCGCTGCTGCCGCGCATCCGTAAAAGCCCCCTGGCAACGGCTTTTTTGAATGGGGTTACGGCAGCTTCAATTGGTCTGATGGTGGGGGTCACGCTCCAATTGGGCCAGTCCGCGCTGGTCGATCCGATCACAGTGTTGGTCCTGCTGGTAAGCCTCGTGCTACTTTTCCGCTTCCACCTCAATTCGACATGGCTGATCGGCGGTGGGGCGTTGGCTGGGCTTCTTCACTTGTTGCTGTAAATCAGATCGACCCTGTAGCCTGTAACTCATTTTTCTTCCACGAAGCAGACGTCCTAGAAACGACAAAAGCAAAGACCAGCAGGATTACGGCGGTAAACCAGCCGCCAGCGATGAAATTGGCGGATAGGGGCATTCCAATTAGAACACCCCCGCCGATTAAAGCTGCCGCCAGGAGCGCATACTGCCACATTCCATACAAGAATACGAATGGCATGTAATGCGTCCCGACGACGATCATGAAGGCCGGGTAAAACCAGCTTTGGTTGTACATAGCCGCTGCGGCAATGACGGGCAAATTCAACGGGATAATGAAGGCAATCTGCATTGCCAGGCGGTTGAAAGGATTGGATTTGCTGAGCGAGGCCTTATGGCCGAGCAATTTAATCGTCAATTGGGTCAGCGGAAAAATAAAAATTCCTCCAAGCGCCAATGCAATCATGGCAAATTTCACATCCACCCAGGTCGCTAAGGCAGCCGAGATCAGCCAGATCATGCCGGAAACGGCCTGTCCAACCGAGCCGCCCAAGAAAACACTTCTTACTTCGCGTTGAGCTTCTTTAATTTCCATTTTTCCCTTTGAATGGTGCCATTAATAGAAAGAAAAACGATGAATATTCAAACTCTTCCCCTCATTACGTTCGCGAGCGTCGATTTGTTGCATCCGGCCAGGGAAAATACCGAATCTGGCGGTGAATCAGCGGGGCTGTCTGAAGAGATTTGCTTTCAGACAGCCCCGAAAAGAATTATATATACAAGGGTTGGCTTGATTTTGTAGAGAGAACCCCTTTCAGGTCAGCGATGCTTCAATCCAGATTGAAGGGTGCGATGGTTAGCTTGTTTTTGCGTCCTTGAATGCCCCAATTAATTTCAGCCTTTTTCTAGGATCGAGCATCCACCTGGCAAAGCAGAACAATATCCATGCAGTCACGATGATGTAAAACATGTTCGGCCCCTTTTCCAAAAAGGAAAGAAACGCCTTTGTGAAAATTATAACAAATGACGAGGCCAAATTCAACAATTTTTTGATTAAGCCAGACCAAGAGGATAAGGCTGAATTACGACCGGCAAGCTGATTATTGGGTAAAATTACTATGTCATTCACCTGGAAAGGAAAGAAATATGCCTCATCCACTTATCGATCAATTTCGGTTTACACGCAGCGAATGGCTGCGCGGCCTGGCAGGCGTTTCCGAAGAGGATGCAAAACGCCATTTTGGCCCCATGAACTGCATCAGTTGGAACGTTGGCCACCTGGCCTGGCACGAACACCGCTACTGGCTGGAAAATGCCCAAAACAAGGTCCTTTTCCCGCAGCTCGACGTGTTGTACGCTTATGGTGCGCCGATGAGCACGCCCTCGCTCGAGGAAATGCTGGGAATCTGGCACGAGGTGACCCAGGCGGCGGATCCATACCTGGATTCGCTGACGACCGAGACCCTGCAGTGCGAGTTGCTGCGAGATGGGGTGGTGATCGGGCGCAGCGTCGGCTCGGGCTTGCGGCGGATGACCTACCATTACTGGTATCACACCGGCGAAACCCAGGCAATTCGCCAGATGCTCGGGCATCCCGATTTGCCCGAATATGTCGGCGATATCGAAATCCTGGCCCCGTACCGCCCGGAATAACACTGGAGCAAATCAGGGTTTATTTATGTCCGACAATCAGGTGATCTTTTCCATGGTGCGGGTGGGGCGCATGTTCCCGCCTGCCAACAAACAGGTCCTGCGGGATATTTCGTTGGGTTTCTATTACGGCGCCAAAATCGGCGTCCTGGGCCTGAACGGGGCCGGCAAGAGCACTCTGCTGCGCATCATTGCCGGCAAGGACGAAGGCTATACCGGCGAGATCGTCTTTTCGCCGGGATATTCGGTGGGGATGCTGGACCAGGAACCGATGCTCGACCCTGAAAAGACGGTGAAACAGGTGGTCGAGGAAGCCGTTCAGCCGCTGGTGGACTTGCTGCACCTGTTCGACGAGATCAATGAAAAATTTGCCGATCCGGATGTAGACATCGACGCCCTGGTTGCCGAGCAGGGCAGGCTGCAGGAGGAACTGGACAAACACGAAGCCTGGACGCTGGACAACCGCCTCGAACTTGCCATGGAGGCCCTGCGCTGCCCGCCAGGCGATACGCCTGTTAAGACGCTATCCGGCGGCGAACGCCGCAGGGTGGCGCTTACCCGCCTGCTGTTGACCGAGCCGGACATCTTGCTGTTGGATGAGCCGACGAATCACCTGGATGCCGAATCGGTGGCCTGGCTGGAGCGACATTTGCAGCAGTACAAAGGCACCGTAATCGCGGTGACCCACGACCGCTATTTCCTGGACAACCTCGCCGGCTGGATTTTGGAGCTGGACAGGGGTTTCGGCATTCCCTGGAAGGGCAATTATTCCTCCTGGCTTGAACAAAAAGAGGAGCGCATCCGGCGCGAGGAAAAATCAGAGACCCGGCGTCTGCAGACCCTGGGGCGCGAGCTGGATTGGATCCACATGTCGTCGAAGGCGCGCCAGGCCAAGGGCAAGGCCCGCTACACCGCCTATGAAAGCCTGTTGAGCCAGGAATCGGAGAAACGCCGCGAGGATTTGGAAATCTATATACCACCGGGACCGAGGCTGGGCGATCAGGTAATCGAGCTGAAGGGGGTCACCAAGGCCTTTGGGGACCGCCTGTTGATCGACAGCCTGGACCTGACCATCCCGGCCGGAAGCATTGTAGGTGTTATTGGGCCGAACGGTGCAGGAAAGACGACCCTGCTGCGCATGCTTACCGGCCTCGAAAAACCGGACTCCGGGCAGGTGTCCATAGGCAAGACCGTGAAAATGACCTACCTGGACCAGAGCCGGGATACGCTCAACCCCGAGAATACGGTCTGGCAGGAGATCAGCGGCGGAGAGGAACAGATCGAATTGGGAGGGCGCAAGCGCAATTCGCGGGCTTACGTCAGCGCTTTTAATTTCCTGGGTCCCGACCAGCAGAAGAAGGTCGGCGTGCTTTCGGGAGGCGAACGCAACCGGGTCCACCTGGCCAAAATGCTGAAAAGCGGGGCGAATGTGATCCTGCTGGATGAACCGACCAACGACCTGGATGTAAACACGCTGCGCGCCCTGGAAGAAGCGCTGGATAATTTCGCCGGCTGCGCCGTTGTGGTCTCGCACGACCGCTGGTTCCTGGACCGCATCGCCACCCACATCCTGGCATTTGAGGGCGAAAGTGCGCTGCGCTGGGAGATCGGCAACTGGTCAGACTACGAAGCCGAACGGCGAAAACGGCTGGGCGCGGCAGCGAATACACCCAGGCGTATCCGCTATCGTAATTTAAGCCGCTAATTTCTTTATGACGATCCTTAATAGGTGATCCTGATGGGTTTTGGAGAACCCGTTCAATCCGGAAGCATCGCAGCGCCCAAACGAGGCGGGCTGACGGGGTGGAAGTTGACCCTGGCACGCATTTTGGCGTTGTTGTTTACCATCGGTATTTCGATCACCATTTTCATCTTCCGCCGCCAGGTGCACGAGCTGCAGGTCCTGGGTTATCCGGGGATCTTTCTGGTGTCGTTCCTCTCCAATGCCACCATCATCCTGCCGGTGCCCGGGGTGCTGTTCACCTCGCTGATGGGTGCCGTGTTCAATCCGTTTTTCGTGGCCGTGGTGGCGGCGACCGGGTCGACCCTGGGGGAGCTGTCCGGGTACCTGGCCGGTTTTAGCGGGCAGGCTGTCGTCGAGCGCTCGCGGACGTACCTGCGCATCGAAGGCTGGATGCGCAAATACGGGCACTGGACTATTTTGCTCCTGGCGTTCATCCCCAACCCGTTTTTCGACATCGGCGGGATTGTGGCAGGCGTGATCAAAATGCCGGTCTGGCGATTCCTGCTGTTTTGCTGGCTGGGCAAACTGGGGAAAATGCTGCTCTTTGCCTTCGGTGGTGCGTCAATTATCCGGTTGTTCCCGGAATAAGCCAGAGCTAGCTATCAAATCCTCCCAATTTGGTTCATTCGTTATGAATTGGACCTCTCCCCCGGCCCCTCCCCTGAAGGGGAGGGGAGAAAGATTCTTTCTAGAGTTATTGGCAGAGAAACCAGCCAAAAACTCTAGAAAATTAAGAACTGCTCCCCCTTCCCTTCAGGGAAGGGGGCTGGGGGGTTAGGTCAATTTCATGTTGACGGATTGGGTCATTTAATCAAAAGCACAGCTTTGCCGGGGAATTTTCGCTCGACCAGGTCCTGGCAGACCTGGCTCACCTGCTCCCATGGCGCTTCGATGGAAATGTGCGGTTTCAAGCGGCCGTCTTCGAGCAGCGAGACCAGGCGGTTCAACCCAGGTGAGGCCGGCTCGTTGCGCAGCTCACCCAACACCAGCAAGCCGGTCAGGTTTGCCGATGGGGTCTGAACCAAGGCGCGCAGGTTGATGGTGATCTCGGCCTGTAGCAAGGCGGCGTAGGTGACCGCCACCCCGCCTGGAGCCAGCATGGCGGCTGCAGCGCCGAGCACCGCGCCGCCGACCCCGTCGCATACCAGGTGATACGGCCCGAAGGCGGCTGCACCTGAAACGTCACCAACGACAACCTCGGCGGCACCGCCTTCACGCAGCATAGTAGCGTATTCGGCATGCTGGGTTAGCCCGACCACCGTTGCGCCGGAGCGGTAAGCCAGTTGGACCGCAAAATCGCCGACCCCACCCGAGGCGCCGGTGACCAATACCCGGCGACCCAACAGGCAGTCAGCCTTTTGGATGGCGAGCAGCGAGGTCAGCCCGGCCACCGGCAGGGTGGCGGCCTGGCTCATCGAGACTTTTTCCGGCAGCCGGGCCAAATCCTTCACTGGCACGGCGACCTGCTCGGCCCACGCTCCGCCGGGCATGTAGCCCACCACGCGCTCACCGGCTTTCGGCCCGGTTCCATCGCCGGCGGCCTGCTCGACAACTCCGGCCAGGTCCCAGCCCGGCGTGTAACGCTCCTGGGCGGACATGGCGCGGCGCACTTCGCCGCGATTCAGCGAAAATGCCTGGACGCGCACCAGCGCCTGCGAAGCAGCTGGCGCCGGGGCATCAATTTCGTCTAATTCAAATCTGGAATTTCCCTGAGGATTGGTTACAACGGCCTTGATCTTACTCATGACCTCAACTCCTTGGAATAAATCATTTTTAGGAATAAACGTTTTCGTTACTGCAATTATAACGTGCATCAATCCCGCCTGTTTTCGTTCTTGTAAACGAGGTCTGGCATCGCGTGCCGCTGTGACTTTATAATTGACACCATGAATGAAAAGAAACGTTGGCTTGTGCTCGTCCTGTATGCAATTGCGATGGCGTGGGTGGAATCGGCAGCCGTGCTGTATCTACGCATCATCAATGGCAAAATCCAGCCATACCAGGTAAACCCGCTGCAAGGGCTGAACTCCCCTTTTGCGCTCGGCCCGACCGAAATGATCCGCGAAGCGGCCACGCTCGTGATGCTTATTACGGTTGGGTGGCTGGCAGGGCGCAACAGCCGGGCTCAGTTCGGCTATTTTGTGATCGCCTTCGGAGTCTGGGATATTTTCTATTACGTATTCTTGCGGGTGATGACCGGCTGGCCGGTCACGCTGGTGGATTGGGACGTGCTTTTCCTGCTGCCGCTGCCCTGGTGGGGGCCGGTGCTGGCGCCGGTGTTAATCTCGCTCCTGCTTGTGACTGGGGGCACGCTGCTGGTTTCTCTGAACCGAGACCGTTACGCTCTGATGCCGACGCCGGCTGCCGGGCTGATATGCGTTGGCGGCGTCTGCTTGAGCCTGTACGTATTCATGCAGGACGCCATCCAGAATTTGAGCGGCGGCAGGGAGGCCATAGCCAATACCCTGCCGGCTTATTTCAACTGGCCGCTGTTCTGCCTGGCGTTGCTGTTGTTGGCGGCGCCAATCTTCGATTTGATCCGCAAGTACTGGAAAATAAAAACGCCTTTTGCATCCGGCGGAATTGAAGAAAAATGAGTTTGAGTTTGGAGTTCTCTCAAGGCTCTTTGGAAAAAATCAATTGTTTATCATCGGGAATAAAGACGTAGGGCGGCCCTCCTGGGCCGCTGCCAGGACATTCGCCTTCTGTTTTAACCTTTAGTGTTTATCCTTAATGGCCAGTTCCCATATGGCGGGCCAGGAGGCCCGCCATACGCCAATTTTTAAAGCTCTGCTGGGATCTTTGCGTAGCACCCGGAAAGGGGTGACCTCAGCGCAAATGTCGAGGAAAATTGTACGAGGAAAGCGCCTGGCTCCGAGACGGGGGTCGGTGACCTCCTTAGAGCGAGGAGGAGCGAGGTTTGTATTCCTTTTTTTAGCGCGTCGCTAGCCAATCCATGGCTTCGGCGCGGGTGTTGAAAGAGATAAAATCGCGCCCGGCAAATTTTGATACGGCGGTCAGAGCCACCTTGAGCAGACCGTTGATGCCGACCACTGTCGCCAGCTTGATGTAAGGCGTGTTGGCCTTGGTGAATTCCTTCATGGCGCTAAGGACGTCGTTATTGAATGCGGATCCGGTGGCATCAAACACCGCCAAAACGGATTTGGGGGGTTCTTTGGCGATGATTGCCTGGGCTTGTTTGATCAGGGCGATCATCTCGGGTCCAGCCTTGTAGTTGGTGAAATCTTCGATCAGGATTCTCTTGCCTTTGTGAGTTACGAACTGGATTCTGTCCACTTTTTACTGCCTTTCTACTGGGTTCTATTTTAAATTAGCGATGCTCGACGTCAGATTCGTCGACATCGATTCGAGCTGCCTGGATTTTTTCGTTCACTTCGCCCACCTGGTCCATATTTATACGCGGCATAATCCGGTATCGGTAAGATACGGGCAGATAGACTGATTTTAGGGGATTGTTGGGTGAAATGAAATAAAAAAATGATAAAAAAGGTCGAGACTGCTTATAAGGCGGCGGTTTCGACCTTCAGAGAGAATCCACAATAAAAACTTCAGGCTGAACCGAGGAGCCCTCTATGGAGAGCCTGGATGTTTCCTGCCGGGAGGTTGCTGCGGATTGCATCCATTTCAAAGACGTCCAGCAGGGTGAGGGTTTGATCCCTCGTTTTCGTATAGTGAAACCTGAGGTATTTTTCGAGGTCAAAAGGGATCAGGAGCGGCAAAAGGAAGGTGGCCAGAAAGAAAACCACCTGTGAAATGAAAATTCCAATCAGCGCCCGGGAGTAACTACCGGCGGCGGGAATTTGACTGAGGACCGACTCGCGCGCGGCACTGGCGGCGAGCCCAAGCCACCGGCTGCGCCGAAATCTGCCCAGCGACCAGCCGGAAAGTTCGAGGCCGGCCATAAAAGCCGTCATAACGGCTGTGGCGGAGGCCTGGGAGTGCGACTCCCGTTTTCCGATCGATACTCGGAAACCGGCTTGCTTCAAGAGGCGCTCCACGTCCCGGCAGGCGCTTTGTGCGCCTGTGATGGGAATGCTTAACGGGGGCCGCCAGAAATTCACCCCCTCCGGACGCCCGCCGCCGCAAGCTGGGCCTCCCTGCCAGGCCATGAAGGTGGTTCCGGCGAACACCAGGCGGTCCAAGTCATTTTCTGGGTTGAATTCGGGTCGCGGGCCTTCGGGTACAAAGCACACCACCCGTTCAGCGGGCACGTTTTGCAGGAATTCGCGAAACCATTGCGAATAATAAACAGGCGAGGGAGTGGTAAACCAGATTTGGTCCGGTTTAAAATCCCGGCTCTCCGCCTCGTCCATGATTACGGAATATTGGGCTAACCAGCGGGGAATTGGGTCTTGCCGCCGCCGGTAAGTGATTTGAAACAGCGGGATGCCTCCGTTGTCCAGCGCCTGTTTCAACTTCACGGCAGTCGCGGGGCGGTCCAGGTAGCCCAGGGTTACCCCGGCTTTTTGCAGGGCGAGGCCATACACCTGCCCGACGGCTCCACAACCAACAATCAAAATGCGCGTCATCAGTTATTCCCTATGGATAAGTCGGAGGGGTCTGGTCCATGGAAAGCGTGTAAACGAAATCCATCAACCGCATTGCCCAGGGGAAAGGAAGCAGCTTGCCCACAAGGACGGCAAATTTGTTGGCCGCACCCGGCACGATGATCCGCTTGCCGGCGAGGATGGCCGGATAGGCTGCCTCAGCCACCTGTTCCGGGGTTTGCATCGTCCGCCGGGCGAAGTTTTTTATGCGCTGGCCGGCCAGGGCGGGGAATTCGGTCAGCGTTCCGCCGGGGTGAAGGGCGCTGACCCGTACGTTCGTGCCGCGGTACTCGTAGGCTAGCGAATTGGACAGCGCCCGCACGTAGTGCTTGCTGGCCGAGTAGACACTGAGCCGGGGCAGCGGTGTGTACCCGCCCACGGAGCCGACGTTGACCACGTGGCTTGGTTCTCCGTGGTCCAACATGTGCGGGATGAAGCGGTGACACAGCTCGGTCAGGGAATGGACGTGCAGGGAGAGGATCTGGCACATGTGCCGGTAGCTCAGTTCCTGAAACTCCTGGTACGGGCTCATTCCGGCGTTATTGACGAGCACGTGGACCTTCCCAAATACCCTCACCGCTTCCTTAAAAAGGATCTGCGGAGCGTCCGGGCAGGTGAGGTCCAGTGCCAGGCAGTGGACTGCCGCGCCGTGTTTTTCAGTCACCTCCTGGCAAAGCGTCTGCAGGCGATCCTCGCGCCGTGCGACCACCAGGACAGGATGCCCATGCTGGGCGAAAGTCGCCGCCAGGGCCCTGCCGATCCCCGAAGATGCTCCGGTGATGATGACGTTCATGCTGGAATCCCCTTTGCCAGGATTGGATAGAATGATAGGCTATGTATAGTATAGTGGAATTCAGGAAGTTATTGCTGGATATGCAGCTACGGATCTAACCCCCCGGCCCCCTTCCCTAATCAGCTTAAACAAAATAACACAATAACTTCAGCGGTTTATCCAACTGAGACGCCTGGGGTTTTAAACCCCAGGCTGCCCAAAATCCAAGTCGGCCAAGGCCGACTTAAATGTCGCTCGCCTAACCAGCCCTCCTTGGCGGGCTTGGGTTCTAGTAGCCTGGTGGCTTTAGCCCCAGGCGGCGCAAGCATGTACGAAAGATTTAGTTACGGAATATTTGTTAAATATCATCCGAGAAGAGGGCCGGGGGTTAGGTCAATATGAATCTTCAACGACAATTCGATATATGGTTTTAAGGGCCTTGTTGAACACGAAAGTTCATTACTAGCGGTGCAAAAATATGTAAAGGCTGGTCCGGGATTTGCGGAATCACGCTGTATGACAGCCCGTCCGCATCGACCAGGATATTTCCATCTCGATCCGTCCTCCAGATCTTCGCTCCAACTGTTGCAATTCTGGCGATCGTGTCTGCGGAAGGATGGCCGTATGAGTTATTTCCGACTGAAATAACCGCATCGGTAGGCGCCACTGAGGCGATGAAGTCAGGGCTCGAGCTGTAGACAGATCCATGATGGGCAACCTTTAAAACATCGGCGGCAAGGGGGGTGCTGCGAGCCATGATGGTTGCTTCGATGGTTGCGTCGATGTCGCCAGTAAATAGGAATTCGTTTTGGTTATAAATAATTTTCAGAACGAGCGATGCGTCGTTCGTCTCGGGATTGCCCAGCCCGGAAGCCGGGTTCATGACCCAGACGGTCAGAAGACCCAGGGGAAGGGTCTGAGGGAACTGGACCGCCTCCAGGGCCAGCCCTTTCGCCTCAACCGCGGCGGTAAAGTTATTCCAGGTGGCGGTCGAGCCGGCATATCCATTGTACAAAACACGATTAACGGAAATAGCCGGGTCCTTGAGGACGGTAATCAGGCCGCCGATGTGGTCGCTGTCGGCATGGGAGGCCGCAATCACGTCGATCGTCGATATGCCTTTCGACTTGATGAAATTGACCACAGCCGCACCTGCAGATGGAGGCCCTCCATCGATCAGGATCGTGAATCCATTGGGGTCCCTGAGCAGGATGCTATCTCCCTGGCTGACGTCGATGTACGTGACCTGGAGGTTAGAGGCGCCCCGGCCGGACTGGAAACTAAGAAAACCTACAAAAAATAAGAAAACTGCTATCGAGAAAATAAATGGAAATGCTTTTGGAGATCGAATCTTCATTCAGCATATTGTAGCGTGGATTCGGGATGAGCGAATAAAAGACCAGACAGGTTTTGTTAAACCTGTCTGGTCTGAAGCGGACTACCGGAAAATTTCCGAGTCGGAGAATTTCCGCCTGATAGCTAATTTAAGGCAGGGTCCCACCCCCAAAATTATCCAAAAGTGTATTCGGGGCGGTAATGAACCATAGCCCGATGTAACCGCCTGTGCCGGAGAATGACCAGGCGCTGGCGTCCCTCGATCCTACCAGGACGCCGTTGCGGAAGACTTCGACGCTGCCGTTGGCGGTAGAGCGCGCCCCAAACTGATCGCCATTGGCAAAGGTGACCGCAATGTCGGCGCCACGCTGCACCCAGCCCTGGGCGGGGGAGTAGGTCCAGACCTGCACGCGGTGGCTGGCGGCCTGATACCAGACTTCGATCACGCCGCTTGTCCATCCAGTGGCGCTCTGGGATTTAAGCAGCAGGTCCTGCTCGGCTGCGGCCGGATCTACTGCATTGAATGTTACGAATACTTCCTGGCTTGTTCCGAAGGAGGATGCCGACCAGAACAGCTCCCCTCCGGTGCCGATGGATAACTGGTTTGAGGATACGGCGTAACCGCCGGTCTTCCCGCTCCAGCTCGATCCGATGGCGCCGTTGGCGCGGTTAAACATATCTAAAAGGCCCGTCGAGGGGAACCCGCCTGTTGAAGAGGTTGATGTAGGCGTCGAGGATCGCGCGGCGACGGTTGGAGTGGGCGTTCTGGTCGGAGAGGTGTAAATTGTTGGCGTACGGGTCGGCGTTCGATAGAATCTTGGCGTGCGGGTGTTGGTTGCTGAGGGTAAAACGACCGGTGTGCGTGTGACAGTGGGCGTGCGGGTGACGGCCGTGGTAGGCGATGGGGTTGGCGAAGTGGTAAAGGTAGGCGTTGGCGAATTGCCTGGAACCGGCGTCGGAATGGCGACGCCATTTCCAAGATGGCCGTAATAGAGGGTGGGCGTTGCATAAGGGGTAGAGAAGAAAACAAACTCGATCGTTTCGGGGCGATTCCAGCCGATGACGGACCACTTGACCGAAACGCTGGCGTCGAAAGTTACGCCGGCCGGCGGGCTGGCGATAAGCTGGAAGGTGCTCCAGGTCCCATCTTCAGCGCGCTGCGAAACGCACATCACATTGTACGAAGTGCAGGCTGGATCGGCCGGGTCGCCGTGGCCCAGCAGGAAAAGATTGTCCTGGTTATCTAAGGCCAGGGCCGGGTCATTGGATAAAAAGCCGGCGTATTGGTCGACCCAACCGGTCCCGGCGCTGCGGACGTAATGGACGCGGCCGTAATCGTAACCGGGCTGGCTGGTTTCGATGTACGCCAGGTGCTGGACCCCTACCGAGTCGATCACCAGGCTGGGACCTTGATCGATATTCAGGCCCATGTACGAGCTGGTCCACACGTCTGCCCCATTAACCTGTTCGGCGTCGCCCCACACGCCGTCAACGGAGCGAGTGCGGGCGAAAATCTTGCCGGCCCCGGAGCTGCCGGACACCCAGGCCACGGTGAGCGAATCGTCCAGCGGGGAAACCGCCGCCGCAGGATGGTTGTTGTCCGTGCCGAGCGTATCCACCCGGGTCGGCCCGGAAACCTTGCTGAAACTATTCGAAAGCGGGTCATAATTTAGCGCCAGGTGGGTGATCTGACTTCCGGTGGACCAATAGAGCAAATTCAGCCGGCCGGCGCGGTCGAACATGCTCGACACGCCGGAGGTGCCGATATCGATCGCGGTAGCCGCGCTGGCCGGGCTGCCCAACAGGGTATTTGGCGCCAGGGTGATTGCCGGGCGGAAACTGTGAGAGGAGACGTCAAACGGGTGGTCGCGCAGCGTGCCGTTGGACAGGTTGGTCAGTACATGGATTGTGTTCAGGCCATCGTAGGCGGTATCGACCGAGATAATGATGACCGGTTCACCCAGCTCCGGGCCGGCTTGGAAGTCGGCGGTTCCGCCGGGCAGCCCCGGATTCCGGCTCCAAAAGGATTCGATCCGGTCGCTGCGGTTGCCTTTGATGGCAAAGAGGTAAACCCGATCGTCGCTCGCGCGCACGATCTGGCGCGGGATCACGTCCACCGCGCCGGGACCCACTGCAAAGGCAGCCGGCGCGGCCGGCTCCAGGGTGGCGGTGGGGGTAAACGTGGATGTTGCGGTAAGGGTATTGGTCGGTAACGGCGTAGCCGAATTTGTGGGGGTGGAGGTGGCGGAAAGGGTGGGGGTGAGGGTTGAGCTGGGTGCCGGGGTATTTGTGAGGGTTGAAGTGCCCGTTTGGGTGGGGGTGTAGGACGGAGTCTGCGAGGGCGGATTCGTCGAGGTAGGTGAGGTTGTGGACGTGGTGGTGACTGTTGAGGTCAGGGTGAACGTCGGCTGCGGGGGAAGGGTGTTCGTTGGTGTGGGGGTGGAAGTGGACGTGCGCGTTGTGGTTGGGGTGAAGGTCAGTGTGCTGGTCGGGGTGAAGGTTGGCGGCAAGGTTGTGCGCGTCGTCGAGGCGGATGGCGTGAAGGAGAGCGTGGCGGTCGGGCCAGCGTCCTCCTGGACTGCATAAGCCGAGATCGGGGCGTTCGAATAGACCGATCCGACCGTCCAGGCGGCGGGCAGGGCGGTCAGGTTGGCGGCCCGGCTGGTCTCGGACTTGCCGCAGCAGGACGAATCGCGGAAGCGCATCACGCCGCTGCCGTAGGCGCCCAGGATCGCAATCCAGTACTGTGTGCCTTTGGTCACGCCGACTGGCGGGACGGCAACGGAGACCCATTTGCCGGAACCGGGGTTGGCAAGGCCGGCCTGGGTGAGCAGCGCGCCGGGCTCGTTGTTGGCGCCGTTGGCATACAGACCAAGTACAATCTGCGTACTGGTAGAGCCTGTGTCCAGGTAAACGTAAAGCTTGTTTACCGTGCCGTTTTCGAGCGCGGTGATCTGGAAGACTTCCGCCATCCCGGCGGCGTTGCTATCCTGGTTGGGATTTATGCTGGTGTTGCCAAACAGCGTGGTCGATGCAGCCTGGCCGGTTCCTGCGGCCTGCACGAAGAGAATAAGAATGGCAAGCAGGAACGCAGGTACATTTCTTCTAAAGGGGTATTTTCGGTAGGCGTTCATAATCGAATTATCGAAGGAATCCGGGCAGGCAGGGCGAGCTGGAGCCCGGTCTTCCTTACCTTTCTGTCTGGTATTGCACCAATTCTAAATACGCGCTGGATTAAGAATAAACACCGCGGTTTGTGCGGAGAGTTACGACTGCTGCGTATAGGATTGAACCGGTAAGGATACTTCTGACGCTATTAATGATTATATTTAATATCAATAATTTTTACATTACAACAGTGTAAGGATATCGTAGGGTAGAGTGAATTAAAAAAACCATCCACAAGGATGGTTTTCTTAGTAGTCGGGGCGAGAGGATTTGAACCTCCGACCTCACGGACCCGAACCGTGCGCGCTAAACCGGGCTGCGCTACGCCCCGAACTTCACTCG
>DBMK01000329.1:4015-6135 GCA_002298885.1 Anaerolineaceae bacterium UBA700 | reverse complement strand
CGCGCGTTCGGCCACATCCACAGAAAGCGCGGGCCGAAGGCCCGCCCGGACATGCCGTAATTGCCCGCGCCAAACGAGCCCCCGATCAGCACGGTCAGCTTGGGGACGCTGGTGTTGGACACGGCGTGCACCAGCTTGGCTCCGTCCTTGGCAATCCCGCCGGCCTCGTATTCCTTGCCGACCATGAATCCGGTGATGTTCTGCAAGAAGACCAGGGGGATGCCGCGCTGCTCGCACAGCTCGATAAAATGGGTCCCCTTGAGCGCACTTTCGCTGAACAGTACCCCGTTGTTTGCCAAAATGCCGACCGGGTAGCCGTTTATGCGGGCGAATCCGCACACCAGGGTGGTGGCGTAGCGCGCCTTGAACTCGTGTAGGTCGCTGCCGTCCACCAGGCAGGCAATGACCTCGCGCACGTCGTAAGATTCGTGGAAGGAAGTCGGCAGAATAGAGTAGATTTCGTCTGATGCATACAATGGCTCGGCAGGCTGTGCAATATCCAGCCCGTCCAACCAGGTGGGCCTGCCGCGCCCGGCCGCAGGCGGCAAATCGCCCACGATGCGCCGGCAAATTTCCAGGGCCTCGTCGTCGTTCTCGGCGAAATGATCAGCCACACCCGAGCGGCGGGTATGCACGTCGGCGCCGCCCAACTCCTCGGCAGTCACATCCTCGCCGGTTGCGGCTTTGACCAGCGGCGGGCCGCCCAGAAAGATCGTGCCGGTGCCCTTGACGATGATCGCCTCGTCGCTCATCGCCGGGACGTAAGCCCCACCCGCCGTGCAAGACCCCATGACGGCGGAAATCTGTGGGATGCCCCTGGCGCTCATCTGGGCCTGGTTGTAAAAGATGCGCCCGAAATCGTCCACGTCCGGGAAGACTTCGTCCTGCAGCGGCAGGTAGATCCCGCCCGAATCGACCAGGTAAAGGCACGGCAAATAATTCTGCTGGGCAATTTCCTGGGCGCGCAGGTGCTTCTTNNCCGCCCTTCACCGTGGCGTCGTTCGCCACAACCATCACCTCGCGCCCGGAGACGCGCCCGATGCCGGTGACAATCCCGGCCCCCGGCGCCTGGTCCTCGTACATATCCCAGGCCGCTAGCGGCGAGAGCTCCAGGAAAGGCGAGCCCGGGTCGAGCAGGCGGTCGATGCGCTCGCGTACGAACAGCTTGCCCAGCGCTTCGTGGCGCTGGCGGTATCGGCTCCCGCCCCCCTGGCGTAATTGCGCCAGGCGCTGCTGCAGCTCTTCGGCCAGAGCCTGGTTGAAAGCCCGGTTTTTACCGGCTTCTGCGTCCACTTTCTTTTCCGCTGACAGGATCAATTCCTCATCCATTTGGCCTCAGCAAAGTCACCCGCGGGCATTTTTAATCAGCAACGGCCCGGCGATGTTGTACATGATCTCGTCCGTCCCGCCGCCGATGCGCATCAGGCGCACGTCGCGCCAGAGGCGCTGGATGCGGTTGTCGGTCATATACCCCAGGCCGCCCAGCACCTGCATGGTGTCATCGCAAACCTCAAAGGAGGCCTGGGCCACGTACAGTTTGCACATGGCGTGCTCTTTTTGCACCGGCTGGTTGCAGTCCATCATCCAGGCGATCTTGTAGATAAAGTTGCGCATGTTTTCGATCTTGACCGCCATATCGGTGATCTTGTGCTGGATGGCTTGATAACTGCCGATCGGCTGCCCGAACTGGCTGCGCAGGCTGGCGTATTCGGCCGCATCTTGGTAGGCGGCCTCAGCGGCCCCCACCGCTGCCGCGCTCAACGCCAGGCGTTCGATCTCGAAATTGGCCATCAATTGTGACCACCCGTAATCCATCTTGCCGATCAGGTTGCTCTTTGGCACCCGGGCGTTCTCGACGAAGACCTGGTACGTTGGCACAGTCCACCAGCCGAGTTTGGAATGCTGGTGAAAGCGGATTCCCGGCGTATCTGTCGGCAGCAGCCACATCGAGATCGAATGATATGGATTCTCGACTTTGGGGTTGCGGGTCAAGAACAGGATATATTTGGATATCTGCGCCAGGGTGCAGAACATTTTCTGGCCGTTGAATACCACATCATTGCCGTCGAATTCCGCCGTGGACATGAGTGCGGCGGCATCTGAGCCGGCTTGCGGCTCGG
>DBMK01000329.1:0-3998 GCA_002298885.1 Anaerolineaceae bacterium UBA700 | reverse complement strand
GAGAGGATATCCCGGATGGTGACCATCCCCAGCGAATAAATGATCCCCAGCGGGAAGGCGTGTTTGCCCAGCGTTTCGCACGCCAGGGTCAAGGTGCGGATATCGGCGGGAGTCCCGCCGTATTCCTCCGGGATTCCCAAACCCAGGATACCGTTATCGGCCAGCGCCTGCCAGGGTTTGGCGGGAAATTCGTGTTTCTGGTCCAGCTCGGCCAGCAGGCTTTCGGGGGCCTCGCGCTTCAGCAATTCCGTCATGCTCCGCACCAGTAACTCTTGCTCCTCGGTCAATTGAAAATCCATTTTCTTCTCCCACTCGTTTTTTTACATTGATTGCAGCGGCCAGCGCTCGATCACCACTTTCTTTTGGGTGAAGAAATCCACCGCATCCATGGATTGGCCGTGCAGATCGCCAAAAAAGCTATCTTTCCAGCCGCTGAACGGAAAATAAGCCATCGGTGCCGCAACGCCCAGGTTGATGCCGATGTTGCCAGCGTCGCAGGCGTAGCGAAAGCTGCGGGCTGCTCCGCCGTCCCGGGTGAACAGGCAGGCCATATTTCCGTATTGGCCGCGGTTAACCAATGCCACCGCATCTTCCACCGATTCCACGTGGATCAGTCCCAACACCGGGCCGAACAGCTCGGTCTTCAAGATCGGGCTGGCGGGCGGGATGTCCGTCAGAATGGTCGGGCCAACGAAGAAACCGCCGGCATAACCGTGGATGGCCGCGCCTCGCCCGTCCACACAGGCCACCGCGCCCTCCTGAACGCCTTGGGTAATAGCGCCCTCCACGCGCTGCTTGCTGGCCAGGCTGATCAGCGGCCCCATCTGCACGCCCTCATCCAGCCCGCTGCCAACCCGTCGATTTTGGGCCTCTTCGATCATGCCATCCAGAAAAGGCAATCGCGCCTTGCCGACCGTGATCGCCAGCGAGGCAGCCAGGCAGCGCTGCCCGGCGCAGCCGAAGGCGCTCTCAGTGGTGGACCGCACCGCCAACTCCATATCGGCGTCGGGCAGGACGATGACCGGGTTCTTTGCGCCTCCCTGGCACTGGGCGCGCTTGCCGTTGGCCGCCGCCCGGGCGTACACCACCCGCGCCACGCGCGTCGAGCCGACGAAGCTTACGGCGCGGATGGCCGGATGGTCCAGGATGGCATTGGCCGTTTCACCGGCGCCGTTCACCAGCCCGACGACTCCTTTGGGCAGGCCCAGCCCGTCCAGCAGCTCGAACACCTTCAACATGGTCAGCGGGACGCGCTCGGAGGGCTTCACGATGAATGTGTTGCCGCAGGCCAGGGCGTACGGCAGGAACCAGAAGGGGATCATCCCCGGAAAATTAAAAGGAGCAATCGCGGCGCAGACTCCCAGGGGCTGGCGGATGAGCAGCTCATCAACTCCCCGGCTGATGTCCTCGAGGAAACGTCCCTGCATCAGCATGGGGATTCCGCAGGCTGCTTCCACGTTCTCGACTGCCCGGTGGAGCTCGCCACGGGCCTCTTCCAGGGTTTTGCCGCATTCCAGCGTGATGGTATTGGCAAGCTCCTCGAGATGTTCTTCGAGCAGAGTCTTGAGCCTGAACAGGTACTGGATACGCTCCTCGGGCGGCGTTCTTCGCCAGGCCGGGAACGCCGCCGACGCTGCCGCCACAGCCCGCTCCACTTCAGCAGCGGGTGAAAGCGGCACCATGCCTAACACCTCGCCAGTGGCTGGATTGAGAATATCCTGCCATTCGGCCGCGGCTGGCGCCGACCATTCACCCCCTATGTAATTCTGCACACGGTACGTCTCTTTATTTTGCATTGGTTTTGCGTGAGTCCTTCCTTTACGAATCCGCCCTTCCAATTACCATGCCCTGCGGGTCGACCTGGGTGCGCAGGATTTCCAGCTCGATATCGGTCGGTTCCTCGGTGACCGAAAGCGGTTCGGCGAAGAGCATCTCGAACCCGGTGTTATCCACCACGTCCTGGCGGGTGACGCCCGGGTGCAGGCTCTCGACCTGCATGCGCCGGGTGCGTTCGTTGAATCCCATCACGGCCAGGGTACTGATCACCTTGAACGGGCCTGTCCCCGGGGGTAAGCCGGCTGCCTCGCGCGCCCCCGGCCCGCTGAGATACCCCGGCGAGGTAATAAAATCGACCCGGCGCACGAACTTGCGCCGGTTGTGTGGCATAATGGATATCGTCTTCCAGCACAGCGATGCAAAATCGTTCGCCCCGCCGCTGCCGGGCAGGCGCACCTGGGGATGCTCGTAATCGCTGCCGATCTGGGTGGAGTTGATGTTGCCGTANNCATGTCGATCTGGGCGCCGCCGAGGAAGGTGTAATCCACAACGCCGCGCTGGGCAGCCTCCATGATCTCGAACATGCTGGTATGCATCAGCGCCTTGACCTGGGTGTGCGACCCGCCGACCGAGATCGGCAGGGCAGACAGGATCGGGGCAACCCCGCCGCCCTCGAACAGGATGATCAGGTCCGGGGCGCTCGTCCGTTGGGCCAGCATGGCTGCGGCCAGCGGGGCGCCGGTGCCGATTACGGCGATCTTGTTGTTTTCGAGCTGGTGGGCGGCGGCGGACACCATCAACTCTATCAGGCTGTAACGGTCGTTTTTTGCTGCCATGTTCTAGCCTCGTTTCAAGGGCTGCAGCTCGCGCAGCTCGGCCAGGCGTTTCTCCCCGCCGATCAAGGCCAGGTACTCCTCGAAATTGCGCGTCCCGAAGATGTATTTCTCCAGGAATGCGGCGAATGCTTGCGGGTCCTTTTCGGCTGCCACCCACTCCGCCAGGTGGCGTTCGTCCGAGAAATACTCGTACGGCATATCGCCCGGGTAACTGCCGTACGGCACCAGGCACACCGCGTCGGTCAGCCAGTAGGGAATGCTGGTGCGACCGGGATCGCGCCGGAATTCGTCCGTGCTGACAATGCGCTCGGTGGTCAGGATGAGGCGTTTGCTGGCCCGCGCCAGGTCCAGGTCCACGATGCTCGCCCCTTCGATCAGGGCATTGCCGTAAATATCCGCCTGGTGGACGTGGATGATGCCCACGTCCGGGTAAAGCGCCGGCACCGCCAGAAGCTTCTTGCCGCTGAACGGGTCAGTGATGGCGCGGGCTGCGCTGTGCAGGTAAGTGTCGCTGCCGAGCAGGGCGCGCGCCGGCAGGAAGGGCAGGCCCATTGCCGCCGCCTTGTAGCGCCAGCCCAGCGTGGCGTTGCTCCACTCGGTAATCCGCACCGCGCCGCTTTCCATAAATCGCCGGGCGTTGGGTGACAGCCCGCGCATCTCCAAGCCGATCACGTAGGATATGTCGCAGCGATCCAATGCGCGCCCGGCGGCCAGGATCTGAAAATCGTGGGTCGTGCAGTGGCCGGAAAGCCCTAGATTGTGCTTATGCGTGCGCACGATCTCGTGCATAACGGCCGTCGGCAGGCGCACGCTGCCGAATCCGCCGGTGGCAATGTAATCGCCGTCGTGGATGAACTGCGCCACCGCCTCGGCGACCGACCTGCGCTTGTCCACCAGGGCGCGCGATTTCCGGCGGAAAAATTCCCGGGCCTCGTCCACGTCCGGCGGCATGAACAGTTCCCCGGTTGGTTCGGCGGCAGTTAACACTTCTTCCATTCATTACTCCGTTGGATAAATAAAAAATTCTTATGGATAGCTCCGGCCGGCTGCGCCTGCCCAGAAGACCCATAAGAATTTCTCAATATGTACATCTGCCTCACCGCCGGCGATGATTGATTAGATCGGACTCCAGCCATAGGTGCTTGCAATAACCTTCCGCTTTGGCAATTTTAATATAATAATTCGGGTATTATTTACTGTTTTAATCATCGTTATCAGTATATCTATAACCCATTTTTTCTACAAGGGGAAATAGATTAGATTTAAGGAGAATAAAAGGGGGCGACAATGATAACTGGGTATCTTTAAGTTACTTTTTGAAAAAATTTCTCGAGTTGCTGTCTTGTGTTGACCTCACCCCCCAGCCCTGGAGTTTGGCCTTTTTAA
>DBMK01000307.1 GCA_002298885.1 Anaerolineaceae bacterium UBA700 | reverse complement strand
TCCAGTAGCTTCCTTTTAACTGCCAGCGACCGCCTGGATGGCGGTCGCTGGCGTCACATGTTTGGCACTACGTTACTGAACATCCGGCCGACTTGCGGTCCGATCAGGGCTAACATGGCGATTACGAGAAGAGCAACAATTATCAAGATTAATGCATATTCAACAAAGCCCTGACCCTTTTCCCTATTTGTAAACACCACTCGTGTTCACCTCCCTTCCGTTAAAGACATCCTCCTTAGTGCCTTCCCTCCGTTGCTTAATTCCCTTCGTTGCAATTTCCGTGCGATTTAACAAAGGCCCCTTCTCCGGAGAGAAGGGGCACCCTGTTTTTTACATTGCCGCTAATCCGTAAGGGAACTAGATGGCGGTCACGACATTGCTGAAGATCTTGCCGATCGCGGGACCGAGCAGGGCCAGGATGACGATAACAACTACTGCAACCAAAACAAGAATTAGAGCATATTCAACTAAGCCTTGGCCTTTTTCTTTCGGAGCGAATAACATTGTGTTTCACCTCCTTTCATCGCATAAGATTTTTTTACATTCGCTTTTCTGATTACATTATATGGACTTCCAATGTGTTTCGCGCTTTACAGGGGCCTTACAACTTTAGGGCCTGCTGCAAGGCCGCAATCAGAACCAGCGACAAGGTTTTCGGATAATTGAGGCAGAAACGAACCGGCACATATTTGGATGCACCCTGTTATTGAGCTTGCGGTTCTCCCCCGGAATTATCCTTGAGTCTAATCGCATAAGTAGCAATGTTCATGCCAATACGCAACTTGTGTATTTATATCTGACGATCCTGACGTATAACTGACAATTAGTGCCTTGAAAGGGTGTTTTTAAGGAATCCATTGATGGCCCCTTGCCTCTAATCCAGTTTCGTTGAAATTGAGGCAAGGTCGGGAAATGGACCCGTTTTCGAGGACCTACGCTGAATTTTTGGTCAACCTGGAACCTTTTCGATTATTAATCTAGTCAATTTTTAATCCTCGTTGTATACTCATTTAAGCTTACAAAATATTCCTGTTCCGTAAGACAGAGAGGGCAGCACCTGATGAAAGCAATCGTCAACCAACAACAACTGGCGCATGGTTTGGGTATTGTCTCACGGGCTGTAAGCCCCCGCAGCACGCTGCCGGTGCTGGCGAATATTCTGGTGGCGACCGACGAGGGCAGGCTGCGCCTTTCGGCCACGAACCTGGAACTGGGCATCACGTGTTGGATCGGCGCCCAGATCGTCGAAGAGGGCGCCATCACCGTCCCTGCCCGCACCCTGGCCGACCTGGTCTCCACCCTACCCAACGAGCCGGTCAACCTGGCGCTCAATACGCGCAGCCAGACGCTTAACGTGCGCTGCGGCGCTTCGAACACCGATATCAAGGGCATCGACGCCCAGGAATTCCCGCCCATGCCGGTGCCCGAGCTCTCCGAAGGGGTGGCGCTCAACGTTGCCGATTTCAAAGAGATGATCCAGCAGGTGGTCTTTGCCGTGTCTTCCGACGAGGCCCGCCCAGTGCTCCAGGGCGTATTGATGACCATCAGCGGCAGCGAGGTGACCCTGGCCGCCACCGACGGTTTCCGCATCTCGGTGCGCAAGGCCCCGCTCTCCAACCCCGTTCGTCCCGTTACCGCCATCATTCCCGGCCGGGCCCTAGCCGAGCTGGCCCGGATCGCCTCGGACGGCAACGAGACGCTCACCATGGTCGCTCCGCCCGGGCGCGGCCAGGTCATCTTCCACCTGCGGGATATCGAGCTGGTCTCGCAGTTGATCGACGGCAATTTCCCGCCTTACCAGTCCATCGTGCCGCGCTCTTTCAAGACGCATACCATCCTCTCCACTGCCCAGCTTCTCAAGGCCTGCAAGCAGGCCGAGATTATTGCCCGCGAGGGCAACAACGTTATCCGCATGAGCATCCTGCCGCATGGGGATACTCCCGGCGAGGTCGAGATTTCCGCCCAGACCGAGGAAACCGGGTCGAGCGAGGTTCGGGTGGACGCCACGATTGACGGATCGCAGCTTGTGATTGCGTTCAACGTGCGTTTCCTGCGCGAGGTGTTAGACGTGGTGCGCACCCCGAACGTTGCGCTGGAGACTAACGCCAACAATTCGCCGGCCATGATCCGGCCGGTGGGCGACGAGGGCTTCCAGCACGTGATCATGCCGATGCACCTGGCTTAATGTCATTCTCGCCGACTTCAACCGATCGCTATCTTAGCATTCTGCTGGCGCTGAGCCAGTACCCCATCCTCAACTCGCGCATCCGGGCGCGCATGCGTAAGGACCTGTTCGAGCGCGGCATCATCACCCCCCAGGGCTTCGAGACCAAAGTGCGTGAGATGGCCATCCGCTCGCAGCAGCTCGAAGGCGTGCGCAATCCCTACAGCGACGAAGCCGGCGAGATCTGGGACATCCGCCTGGCGCGGGTGCGCGATAACCTGACCGACCTGCTCTTCAGCGAGCACCTGCCCTTTGCCGTGTTCCAGAAATTGGTCAGCGACCTGCTCACCGAGCGCGGAGTCAGCTCCCAGGACCTGATTTCGTCCCTCAACCCCGAGCTGGCCCCGGCCGAGGTGGTCTTCGAGCACGCCATGACCATCGAGCGCATGACTCCGCTGGAGCGCGCCCGCTACGAAGCCCGCCTGCAGGAATCGAAGGTGGTGCTGATCCGCAGCATGATCAGCGACCAGTTGCGCTACATCAACATCGCCAAGGAATGGTTCACCCTGGCCGACCTGGCCGAGATCCGCCGGCGTAAGATCGGCACGGGGCGCATCGGCGGCAAGGCGGCCGGCATGCTGCTGGCGGCGCGCATGCTGCACGAGGTGGCCGACCCCAACCTGATGGCCTGCCTCAAGACGCCCGAATCGTACTTCGTCGGCTCGGACGAGATGTACACCCTGATGTCGATCAATAACCTGATGCACTGGAACGACCAGAAGTATAAAGAGGAGCACGAAATGCGGGCCGAATACCCGCAGATCGTCAGCGACTTCGAGGCCTCTGAGTTCCCGCCCGACATTTCCGAGCAGCTCGCCGCCATGCTCGACCACATCGGCCACAAGCCGGTCATCGTGCGTTCCTCCAGCTTGCTGGAGGACAATTTCGGCACGTCGTTCGCCGGCAAGTACGAATCGATCTTCGTCCCCAACCAGGGCACGCCCCACGAGAACCTGCTCAGCCTGCAGCGCGCCATCGCCCGCGTTTTTGCCTCCACCTTCAATTCCGCCGCCCTGCTTTACCGGCGCAGCAAGGGCCTGCTGGATTACGACGAGCGCATGGCGATCCTGATCCAGGAGGTGCAGGGCGAGCGTTTCGGGCGCTATTTCATGCCCCACGCCGCTGGGGTGGCCTTCAGCCGCAATATCTACCGCTGGACTCCCCAGATCCGCCGCGAGGACGGCTTCGTGCGCATCGTGTGGGGCCTGGGCACGCGCGCTGTCGACCGGGTGGGCAACGATTACCCGCGCCTGGTGGCGCTCAGCCACCCGCTCCTGCGTCCCTCCACCGAGCCCAAGGCCATCCGGCGCTACTCGCAGCAGTACGTCGACCTGATCGACCTGGAGGAGAATTCATTCAAGACTCTGCCCATCCAGTCCGTGCTCGATTCGCATTACGCCCCGCTGCGCTACCTGGCCCAGCTCGACGAGGACGATTATTTCACCTCCCTGCGCAGCAGCGTGATCGAGGGCGATCCCAGGCGGCTGGTGCTGACCTTCGACGAGCTGCTCAAGCGCACCGCCTTTGCCGAGCATATGCGCCAGATCCTGCACCTGCTAGAGGCGAACTACCACTCGCCGGTGGATACCGAATTCACCCTCAGTATCACTCACGACAATACTGGCAAGCCGCAGGTGTGCATCACCATCCTGCAGTGCCGCCCGCAGGCGCACCTGATCGAGACCGCCCAGGTGCCCTGGCCGGTGGAATTACCAAAGGACGACATCATTTTATCCACCCGCTTTGTCGTGCCGCAGGGGTACATCGAACGGGTGGATTACGTGGTATTTGTGGCGCCGCAGGCCTATCACAGCCTGCCGTCCGAGCTGGTGCGCCGCGAGCTGCGCCAGGCCATTGCCCGCCTGAACGCCGCCCTGGCCGCCGAATCGTTCATCTGTATCGGCCCGGGGCGCTGGGGCAGCTCCAACTCGGACCTGGGCGTGCCGATCGATTACGGCGACATTTACCACACCCGCGCCCTGGTCGAGCTGACCGGGCCAACATCCGGCGCTGCGCCGGAGCCTTCGCTGGGAACGCATTTCTTCCAGGACCTGATGGAATCGCAAATTTACCCGCTGGCGGTGGTGCTGGACGACGCTCAGACCGTATTCAGAAACGATTTCTTTTACGGCCTCCCCAACCATGTGGGGGAGTGGATCACGCTTGACGATACCCTGGCCGCCTGCCTGCGGCTGCTCAAAGTGTCCGATTACCGCCCCGGCGCCCACCTGTCCATTGTGATGAGCGACGAGCGCGGCCAGGCCCTCGCCTACCTGGCCCAGAATAAGGCGAATAATAAGGGGAACAACAAAGCGATCGGGAATTAAAGCGCAATAATTACTTACCTGGCCAATAAGAAGGGGTGAGATTAAGGCGCCGGTCGTTTAATTCGCGGAGAATTGATTTGGTAACATAAAAATAGAAAATATGTTCTAATAGTTAATATTAAATACGCCGTCCGTAGGGGCGAAGCATCCGGAAGAATCTAAATTGGATCAAATGGGTAACATTCCGGATGCTTCGCCCCTACGGCAATAATTTTGATTCTTTGAATAATCATTACTAATGATTAGAGATCTTAGCCATTCTTACCCGTTTAACAATATTTACTCCAAAGAATATTATTGTGGCCAATAATAAGAAATTGTGGAACCATTCCGTTATTATATAACCTTCTCCATGGGAATTAAAATGCCAGGCTACTAAACTACTGTCAAATCTCAATGCATAAATTGAATCATAATCTGTCCAAGTCTCTCTACGGCACTCCGCCATACTCTCAGCAACCCCGAATAAAGGAGGGGCCGGCGAACAATTTGTATTCATTCTTTGGAGTAAACCATTCTGAAGAGACTTTTGTGTTGGTATTTCAGTTGTTACGACCCAACAGTTAATTTGACATTTATCCGACGTTTCGTTGAAGTAAATTTCACCAGAGGCAGCCTTTACCCAGACGCTTGTTCCTTTTATCGCGATTATATTAACGATTCTATCGGGCGGCTTATCCAATGTTTGCCATATGAACCATCCATATTTCATATTAATAATGATTAGGATACAAATAATTGCACCGCAAAATAATAGAATTAATTCAATTTTTCTTTGATTTCTATTTTGATTGAATTTGTAATTGTAATTGGTATTCATTCTATAGAATATTTTCCTCTTTCATTCCGGTATCGACTATATCATTACTATATTCTATAGTAGAGTCAAAAAAGCGGGTTTGTTGGCGGAACAGTCGCCAACAAAC
>DBMK01000213.1 GCA_002298885.1 Anaerolineaceae bacterium UBA700 | reverse complement strand
AACAACCCCAATAAATCCTTATCCTTATTTTTTAAGCACCGGCAGGCGGACCGAGTAAAAAGGCCAGAAGGCGTTATTGGATAGGTCCGACCAGGCGCCCTGCGAGTTCTGGTATTTGAGCGCAAAGTAAACCGTGCCGCCAGAATAAGGCAGGCTGCCGCTGAAGCTGGTCTGGCCGCCGGGCAGGGCAGCCGCCAGCGTGGTTGCGCCGTCCCAATTGGCGCTTGTGACCGGCTGGCTGGCATAGCGCAGGCTGGTCGTGGCCGCGGCTGCTGGCGGGGACCAGCTCAGCGTAAAGGTTAGCGTGCCCGCGGCGGCCGCGGCCTGGGTAATGCGCAGATCCTTCACCTGCGGGTTGGCCGCTTCAATATCCAGGTAGTTGAGCATCGTATATTCGTCGAAGATGCCCATCGACAGGGTCAGCTTGTGGTCGGCGATGGATACCAGCTTGGTGCGTACCAGGTAAGGCACGGCTGGCGTCGTCGCCTCGTCGTTGACGAAACTCACCCCTTCGATGTCGACTTTTTGATGGGCGTACGTTCGCCCCTGCCAGCCCACCGAGAGGGTGACGTTGTATTCCCCGTTGGGCAAATCGAACTCCCAGGTGGCCGGGCGGCCCCAATCCGAGTAGAGGATGCTGCGCTGGAGCACGTTCGGCCCGCTGCTCAACCAGGCCGTCATCCAGTTGGCATCCGGCGGGCTGTACCAGCCGAAACCATCTACGCTGCTGTAATTGCTGGGGCCAATCTTCATGTAGGTCTTGCCGTTGACCACCAGCGGGTTGGCGCTGGGCTGGCCGGCAGGGTCTTGGAAATTAATATAGTAATTGCCCGGCTGGCCGGCGGCGCGCGGGTGCGCCGGCGCGGGCTGGATGTCGGGGATGGATGCGATCTCGCCGCCGTTTTTGAGGCCGATCAGGCGGCGCAGGTTGTACATGAACTCGCTGTCGCGGGTGTAGCTGGTAAGGCCAGTGATGATCTTGTTCACCTGGGCATCGGCCACGTTGGCCTGTCCCGCCACCGGCTGGCCGCCGTTCAAGGTGTAGAGGTATTCGTAGTCCTCCAGGCTGTCGCGCATCAGCTCCAGGCGGATCGAAGGCACCAGGCGGTGGTTGTTGGAGCCGTAGGGGATGTTTGCATTGGTAATCGAGGGCGGGTAGAGCATGAACGTATCCCCGTTGTGGCCGCTGGTCAGCGGGTCGGTCCAGGGATTCTTGCTCCAATCATTCAGGGAATAATAGGCAATGCCCTTCACCCGGTATTTCCACAGGAACCAGCCGGTGAACTTGCTCTCAATTCCCGGGTGGTCCAGGGTGATGGGGTTGAAATACGGCGGGCGGGTGCTGTGCAGGAAGTAAACCCAGGTCTGCTCCCCGTAGTTGATCTCCCGATCCTGGGAGACGACCGGATTATAGTTCTCCAGCACCGGCAGCCAGATGTCGACGTGGGCGCCGGGCTGGTTGTAGATCTCAGGTTTGGGCTCTTCCGAAACCATTAATTTCAAATTGGGCGCCGCGGCGTGGGAATAGCGCGAATACCAGGCCACGGCATTGTAATCGGCCGTGTCCTGCGGCTCGTTGGCGAAATAATCGTAGGCCTCGTCGATGTAGCCCTGGCCAGTCAGGTAGTTCTGGATGGCAGTGACATATGCAAACCAGGCCTGGTTGTAAGCCGAAGTGGGATTCTGCTGCCAATCGCTGGCGCTGCGGTTGATGCCGCAGAAAGTGGCCGGACGCTGGTCGAGCGACGAATCGTTGTTGGCGAAGGACGCCACCATGAAGGCCGAAAAACCAATCCCGCCATTGAACGGCGCGCTGAATGTGCCCTTCAGCAGGCCGCTGCCGTTGATGTAGCGCTGGGCAAGGTCGTTGAACCCCCAGATTCCATCGAGATCGTTGAAGGTATGGGTGGCGCAGTCGTAGTCGATGAACGGCTGTGCAAACGTCCCGCCGCCGGTCAGCCCGCCCGGCCATAGGATGCTCGAAGGCGTCAGGCGGTGGTCAATGAAGAACTGTTTGATGCTGTCCACGTAGGACCAGTACTCGCTGCCGGTGCCCGGCACGCTGTACTTGCTCAGGATTTGCTCGTAGGAGAAATTCATCTGCGAGGCGACGTGGAGCTGTGCCGGGATAGCAAAGTTGAACACGTGCAGGCGCACCGGAACGGCGACCCCGCCCAGGTGGACCTGGGCGACGTAATCCTGCGAGGCCGCGCCCTGCGGCACGGACACGCTGAACCAGAAGGCCGTGTTTTCACCGGCGGTGAGCGCCACGCTGGCCCCATTTTGCAGCGGCCACAGCGGGTCCGGGTAAGGGCCGGCCCGCCCCAGGCTGTCGGTTGGGGTGGTTACAGTGGCGTAGCGTACCTGGTATAGCTCCACGCTGATGCCCGCCCCAAAGCTATCCACACTCACGCTGATTGTTCCGCTCGCCGCCGGCCGTACCACCACCTGAAACGGCTCGAATTCGTTGCGCGCCGCGTACACCTTCACCTCCGAACCGCTGGTCGACGGGACAGGCGAATCCTTGAACACCCGCTCGCTGGGCGGCGTCGTCCACAACTGGAACGCCGCCGTGGATTGAGTGAGCCGGTACGTGTATGCCTCGAGGTCGCTTGCGCCGGAGGCGGGCACAGCCGCCTGGGGAAGCAAGGCTGCCAGCAGCATTGCAGCAATTATGATTCGAATAAATTTCGGGATGCGTTGAGCCATTCTTTATCGTTATTCTTTCTTATCTATTTTCAATTCTCGATTCTCATTTTTATTATAGGCATTCCACCAGCCTTCTCAATGGCCATGCGCGTCAGGTGCGCCGATTCTGGCCTACAACTCTGTAAGCCGGTCATCGGTTTGTTTGACTGATTAGGATTGAATTTTGATCCGGTTGTACCTATAATCAATTTAAGAAAGAAAGCAGACTGCTCGTACGTCAAAAAACAACTCTCCCTGCATGATCCTCACTGCTGGTAGTCAATTAATATAATAGCCATCTTTCCAGAAAGGAGGCTTTTTCGAGGCCTGAGCGCTTGCCCGGGCCTGCCGTGGCAGCCTGCCAGAATACATTTGCAGGCAGGCATTCTTCCTATCAGAAAGATAACAGTGAGGGAATCAAATGGCGAACATACCCAAACCAATTCCAACCGAACAACCGGCATTCGTCCTGCCAAAGCGCTGGATCATCTGGGATCCGATCCCGGATTGGCTGGATCTGAACCGCGAGATCCTGGACCGGATCTTCGTGATCAACCTGCAAATCGAGAAGGAACACCTGGCCGTCGAACAGAAGAAGCTCGACATGGTCATGGAGATTTTTGCCAAGCGGTAAAACAAAGGGTTAGCCAGCGTAAACGGCTGGCTAACCCAATATTTTTTAGAAAGGCGGGAAAAAAATGCCCAAACCCGACGATCGCCAACCATTGGACGTGCTCTTTATCGCCTACGAGAACCAGGATAACCTGGGCGTACGCTCGTTGATGGCCGTATTGGACGAGGCAGGCTATCACTCGCGGCTCATTCCGTTCGTCCCCGGCGAGTATGGCCGGGTGATCGAGGCTGCCTGCGCCGCCCGGCCCAAGATCGTCGGTTTTTCGATCATCTTCCAGTACACGACCGGGGATTTCAACCAGCTTGCCAGTGAACTGCGCCAGGCCGGCGTACAAGCCCATTTTACGGCCGGCGGGCATTTCCCCAGCATCCGCCCTTCCGAGGTGTTCGAGCTGATGCCTTCACTGGACAGTATCGTGCGTTTCGAGGGCGAATATACCCTGCTGGAGCTGCTGGGCGGGTTATCCCGGCCCGAGGAATGGGATAAAATCCTGGGCCTGGCGTACCGCAAAGACGGAGAAATCCACCTCAACCCGCCGCGCCCACTGATCACCGATCTAGACGCGCTGCCGCGCCTCAAGCGCGGCTCCCCGCGCCAGCTCAGCCACAATATCCGCACCGTTTCCATGCTGGCGAGCCGCGGCTGCCTGTACGACTGCGCCTTCTGCAGCATCCGCCAGTTCTACCAGGGGGCGCCGGGGTCGCTGCGCCGCACTCGCTCGCCCGCCGCGGTCGTTGCGGAGATGGCCGACCTGTATTCCCAGGACGAAGTCCGCTTTTTCAACTTTCAGGACGACGACTTTGCGGCTAAAACCGCCGAGCAGCGCCGCTGGCTGGACGAATTCCTGGGCGCGCTCAGTGCCGCCGGGCTGGCCGACAAGGTCATCTGGAAAATTTCCTGCCGGGTCGACGACGTCGAGCCGGCGATCATCCGCAAGTGCCAACTGCACGGCCTTGCCTGCGTCTACCTGGGGGTCGAATCCGGCAACCCCACCGGCTTGAAGCTGCTGAACAAACACGTCACCGTCGAACAAAACGCGCAGGCCCTGCAAATATTGATGGACCAGGACGTACTCTTCGAGATCGGCTTCATGCTGTTCGACCCATCCAGCACGGTCGAAACGCTTGCCCAAAACATCCAGTTTTTGCAGCAAAACATGATGAGCGGGCACGCCACGGTTAATTTCTGCAAAATGCTGCCTTACGCCGGCACCCCGATCGAGGCGATGCTGCGCCGGGAGGGGCGGCTGCGCGGCACTATCACCCAGCCGGATTACGCCTTCCTGGACCCGCGCCTGGACCTGTACGCCCATTTTGTCCATCTTACGTTTCAGAAGCGCAATTTCAAATATTCGGGCCTGGTCGAGCGCCTGTCAACCTGCCTGTTCGACGCCTACCTGGCCCGTTTTACCGGCTGCGGTCACTGGACTGGCGCTTACCAGGCCGCGCTGCGGCGCCTGGCCCGCCAGGTCAACCAGGTGGCGCTGGATACGCTCGATTCCTCATTAAAATTCATCGCCGACCGCAATCCATTCCAGGTCCTCAACGGATGGGGGTACCTGAAAGAGCTGATGGAGTGGGAACAGTCCCAGGAATTTGCGCTGGAAGAAAAACTCGGCCAAATCGTCTCGCGTTACAATCCCGAGCTTTCAGCGAACCTGGAGCTGGACCGAGACGCCATCGCCGTTTAGAATAGTTAAATAATTATTGGCCGCCCAGATCCGGGCGGCCAATAATTATTTAACCGTTTTGTATAAATAGAGTCTAATGCATAACCCTGGGGACGAACACGTTGAAGAGCAAGGGCGAGGCGAGGGGCGGCTGGCCGAATTCGGGGCGCTGGCGGATTTCGGTGGTCACCGGCGAACTGCCGCTGGCAGCGGGCGCCAGGCTGAGCGGTGAAACGCCGTTGAGGACCGCGCTCAAGGTGTACTGCGTGCCGTCGACCTTGCCCAACACGCACACCAGGTAAGTCCCTGCCAGGGCGGGATTGATCGTTATCGTTCCGCCGTCGCTGATGGCCTGCGCCGACCAGGAATTGCCGGGCATCCACACATACATGCGGGTACTGCCCTGGGCGACACTCAGGTTGATGGCGATCGCTTCCCCGCCCTCGGCCTCAAAGGAGAAGTACTGGGCCTGTTGGTTGGCGATGGCCGTGCCGGCGGGGGTGTAATTGAAGGTCACCACCTTGCCGCCGCCCATCCCGCCGCCATCCGAGTAGGGCCAGACGTGCAGCACCACGATTCCCGGGCGGAGCGATGCGGGTAGGCTGACCTCGAGATCGCTCTGCGGCAGGGTGACCGGTGAAAGGGTCTGTGTTGCGACTTTGAAGGGAACCTGGGTGTTTGGATTGGTCCCCGGCGTGTATTGGTAGTACTCGAACACCAGCTTGTTGACCAGAGAGGCATCGTCGGTGATGGTGGCGGCTTTTTGGATTACCGCCAGGCGTAGGGGGCTGGTCGGCCACCACTGCTGCGCATCGGAGAGCATCAAGTTGATCTCTGGGCGGGGGGTATTCGCAGTTCCCTTGACAGTATCGTTCAGGTAAGCGTAGTTATTGGAGCGGGTGGTTTCCTGGAAGTGGAGTTCCGGGTCGACCACTTCGTAGATGGTGAAGGCGCCAACCTTGTCGGGGGTCCATGTCCCTTCGGCGGTTGCCGTCGTTTCCGTGCCTGCGGCGATGAACGGGACGGTTGCAGTGGCGGTCAAAATCGTGATTCCACTCTGGACGACGTAGAAGTTGACCTGGACGTTGTGGGCATCGTTGACCGATTTGACCGTGGCGCTGAGGGTGACTGGCACACCCAGGGTAACCGAGCCGGGCGTCGGAGAGATCACCCTACCGGCAATCAGGTCGCCCTGCTCTGCAACGGGTGGGAAGGCCGGCAGGCACAATTGGGTCAGCAAGTTGGTGTTGTCCCGCCAGAAGAGCACGAAGACGTCGGCCCAATTGATCCCGGAAGGCTGGATATCTTTACCGTAGGCGCTGCCCTGCACAAATTCGTAGGGATGCGGGTTGAAGGCGCTGACCTCGCGGGTATACCAGGGGGCGATATCGCTGAGCAGGATGTGCCCCTGCCCGTCATCCTTGCCCACGAAGTCGGCGTACAGGCTCAGGCCCAGGCTGCTGTCAAAATTCCAGGTTTTGGCCGGGTTGCCGAACCAGGGAGTGCCATTGTGGGCGGTGCGGGCGATCAGAAGCTGGTAGAGGACAAGGAACGCATTGTTTGCGGCAGCGCCGACTTCGGTGGTCGAGCCGAACTGGTCGCGCAGCTTGACGGCGAAGGAATGCAGGTCCACCAGGGCGTCCGGGGTTTCCAAGGCCCAGTCCTGCGGCTGGCAGAAGGTGCAGTCGAACTTGTTACTGGCCTGGTAGGCCTTGACAATATTATATTTGAAGGACTGGCGTTGGGTGGCATCGTTCAAGCCCAGCCAGAGCTTGTAAGAAAGCGCGTCCCAGGCATCTTTGAGCGCATCCATCTTGGAAGTGTCGATGGCGGTCAAGATGCGCGGGTGGCCGGTGGCCGGCAGGGCGGCGTCCTCGGCGTTCATCACGGCAGCGGCCATATCTCGCGGGGCCATGCCGGCGTGCTGCGCCGCCAGGAAAGCTCCAGCCAGGGCGGGCTCGAAGAAGGCGTAATTGGCCGAGCCGACAATCGTGCTGGTGGAATTGCGCAGGGGATACGTCTCTTCAAAGGATAAGCTGAAGCAGGAGGAGATGTCCAGCACATCCAGCGGCTGGGCGCCGTTGGCACTGGCCAGGCGCAGCGCCTCAGCTAGGTCGTAGACCGAGAGCACCTCGGGGGTTGGGGTAGCATCGGTGTAATCCGGGTGGGCCCCGTCGTGGATAGGCAGCGGGAATAACAGAGTCTGGGCTGCCTGGCTGCTGAGACCCGCCGGGGCCGAGGTGTTCAGCCCTTCCTGTGGCAGGGGCTTGTTGTGGCCCACGTAGTACAGGCTGACCTGGTCGGCCGGGTAGGTGGCACGCGCCCACTGGAAGAACCCTCCCAGTTCAGTCCCATTGACCACGGTCGACTCGCTCAGGGTTGGTAGATCGGCAGTCACCTGCGTGACGACACCGTTGTCGACCGCGTACACAGCCACGTTATCCGGACCGGTCAGATCCGAGAGAACCACGGCGCGCACGCCCGTGCGCCCGGTGGTGGCGGAGGCGATGGACTGCATGGTGGCTGAGAAATAGCCGGTTAGATTGGCGGTGCTCTGCGCGCCGTTGTCGAAGGCCAGAACGTACAGCGCCAGGAGGGTCTTGCCGCCGCTGCAGTCGCCGGCGGTCTGGTTAGCGGTCCAGCTCTTATCGTTCGGCGTCTTGGCGTTCAACTGGGAGAGCAGCGGTTCGGCCGGGATGTAGAAATGGTTAGTGGAAAGGTGCAGGTCGGTCAGCGAGGTGCTGGAGCCGAGACTGGAGGGGATGCTGCCGCACAACTGGTTGGTGGAAAAATCTGCGGCCTTCAGGGCCGGCATACTGCCAATCTCCACCGGGATGGTGCCGCTGAACTGGTTCGAGCGCAGCGACAGGGTGGTCAACTGAGTCAAATGGCCTAATTCGGTCGGGATGGACCCGCTGAGCTGGTTCCCCCATATGACCAGGGACTTCAGGTTGGCCAGGTTGCCCATCTCGGCCGGTATAGGGCCGCTTAACTGGTTGTTGGCTATGTAAATCACGCTCAACTGCGCCATCTGGCCGATCTGCGGCGGAATGGAGCCGCTGAGCTTGTTGTTGGGCAGGATGAGCGAGGTGAGCGCGGCCAGGTTCCCGATTTCAGGCGGGATGGACCCGCTGAGCAAATTAGCGTACAGGTTCAAGGTGGTAACGTGGCCGCTCGTGCAGGTTACACCGAACCAACTGCAAGGGGTGGTCGTGGCAAGCCAGCCGGTGTGGTTGGTCCAACCGGCGCCGTTGGTCACGGCGTAGAGGGACGTTAACGCCTGGCACTCAGCCTGTGGGACCTCAGTAACGGTCGAGCATTCGAAACTGTCCGCGGCGCTCGCTTCGCTCGCTACAGTCGCAGCAGCGGGCTGAACAGCTGCCTGCACCGCCACGCCAGGCGCGGCCAGCGACACCACCAGGCCAACCAATACCAAAATAGAAAGCCAACGAAAACTGTTATACGTCTGCATACATTCCTCCCGATAAGCGTCTGAAAAATTAGAATGATGGATTGAGACGATCTCATTCTAACGAGTCAAGCGGGGCCGGTCTGTAAACTTTTCCAAAGGTTTGACCTTACAGAAATGAAAGTATCGCCCGTTTCCTTGCATCAGCATGCCACGATTCGCTATGATTAGGAGCATGAATGACACGATTCTGCTGAATCTGCCGGATTCCGAGTTCGCCGCTCTGGTAAACCAGGCGCTCAAATCCTGCCGGGAGGGCCAGCTCCTCGAGCTGGGCACCTCGCCCCTTGCGCAGAGCTCGCTCGTCGCCACTTGTTTCCTATCCGACGAGCCGGTCACGTTGGACGGCCGGGCGCTGGCCCTGACGGCGGTAATGCATTGGGCGGTGGAGCGTCTGCGTCCAGCCGGCGAGCTGCAATGGACGGCTTACGCGTGGCGGATCTATTTGCTGCTGGAACATTTCTACCTGCACGGGATGCGTGTCTCCGAGCTGGCGGAGAAAATGGGGGTGGTGGAACAAACGCTTTACGACACGCGCCCACTGGCGTTCAACGCCGCGGCGGGGGTGCTGCGCCAGGAGCTGGCGGCGCCGCAGGACCTGCCCCGCCGCAAGCAGCAGTACGTGGCTATGCGCTACGCCGGGCTGCTGCCCGCCGAACAGGCCATCCTGCGCTGCGCGGCCATTTTCCGCCACCCGGTAGACCTGGCCCTGCTGGAATCGATCCTGGCGCGCTCCGAAAGCGACGCTACAGCCAGAACGCCCATCGCCCTCACTCGCCTGTTCGATAACCGCCTGCTGGTGAGCAACGACGAGCACACCATCGTCATCGCCCATCCGGAGATCCGCCCCTACCTGCTGGGCCTGCTCAGCTCGGGCGAACGCCGCGCCTGGCATGAGGCCGCCGCCGGGCGCTCCGCCGAAAGCGGCGACTACATCGACGCCGCCATCCACTTTCGCCAGGCCGGTATGCTGCGCAGCGCAGCCGAACTGCTGGTGAGCCATCACCAGGCGATCGTGGACAACATGCAGCGCGAGGAGCTGCGCGCCATGCTGGCGGAATTCCGCCCAGGGGAACTGGCCGAGACGACCTGGGTGCAGATGAAGATCATCGCCGGCGGGCTGGCGGAAATGATGCAAGACGTGGATACGGCGGCTGTCGAATACGGCAAAGCGTTGAGCGCCCGCGACCTGGAGACCAAGGCCCTGGCGTATTATCGCCGGGCACGCGTCCTGGAATTGAAAAACCTGGACGAGGCCCTGGCCCACTACCTTTATTGCATCCAATTGCTGGAATCGAACCCCAGGCTGCCCGCCCTGCTGGCGCGTGTGTACGTCGACCTGGCCTGGATTTACATTCAGGAACGGCCCGACCTGCCCCAGGCCTGGGACCTGCTGACCAAGGCGACCCGGCTGGTGGAAGCGGGCGACCGTGAGACCTGGTCGCAGCTTCACAATGCGCTGGGCGACTGGCACTACCACAACCGCAGCCTGAAAGAGGCGCTGGAACACCATCAGCAGGGCTGGCTGGCCGCCAACGAGATCCAAAACCTGGACCTGATGCTCAATTCGGCCCACAACCTGGGTACCATTTACACCGAAACGGGCGACTACGCCCACGCCCTGGAATACCTGCACACGGCCGGGCGGCTGGCAGCGCAGTCTGGCAACCGCAAGATGGAAGCCATGGTGCAGAAGAGCCTGGGAGCCTGCTATTTTTGGATGAAGGATTTTCCCCAGGCCATCGCCCACGACGCCCAGGCGCGTGAGATCTACATCGAAATGGGCAACCGCAACCGCCAGGCCTCGGCCTGTTACGACCTGGCCGAGGCATATTCGGCCCTGGGCGAGGTGAATGAAGGGCGCGTGTTTTTTAAAGAGGGCACGTCCATCGCCGCCGAGATGGGCTTAAAACGCTACCAGGACAGTTTCGAAGAGCTGGCCTCCGTTTATCCCGGCCTGGCGCGACCCGAGAAGGGCTTGAGCGATCGCCAGCAGCAAATTTTGGCCTACCTGAAGGAGATTGGGGAGCTTAAAAGCGACGAGTGCGCCCGCCTGACGGGGATTTCCAAGGAGCAGGCCATCCGCGACCTGAACGAGCTGGTAGAAATGGGTATCCTCACCCGCCAGGGAAAAGCGCGGGCGACCCGTTATTTAATGAATTAGCGTTTTTTGAAAGGCTTCGCCGTTCAAAAAACGCTATAATTTTTCTTTAATTGTGGACAGCTTAGTCGGGAAGCTGCAATTTAATCCGCACGCATTTCTCGGCCAGGTCCACTGCGCAATCCCAGCCCACCGAAGTCGTATTCACGCACAGGTCGTAATGGCGCGCATCCAGCCAGTCCTGCTTGGTCAGCGTGCGTATATAGTCCGCCCGGTCCCGGTCGTTGGTCTTGATTAGGCCGAGGGCGTCCTCCTCGGAAAGTTTGTACAGTTCGCGCACCCGCTTGATGCGGGCGGGTTGGTCGGCGGTGACCAGGATGCTGACCCGGCGCGGGTGGTCACGCAGGATATGGAAGCCGCAGCGGCCCAGGAAGACGGCCGAGCTTTTGGCGGCGACGCGCTGGATGGTGCTGCATTCCACCTGGAACACCAGGTTGTCCGAGGGGACGTAGCGCTGAGCGGCCAGGCCCAGGGCGGGGTCGGTCAGCACCGCCAGGCGGGCGAAGTTCTGCCAGAAAGAGGACAGCCGCTCCTCGCGGTGCGCCAGCTCGGACTCGGCCACATCCAACTGGCGGGCCACCTCGCGCAGAATATCTCGGTCTAGGAACGGGATTCCCAGCCGGCCGCCCAATTTTTCTCCAATATAGGCGCCGCCGCTGCCAAGCTGGTGACTGATGGTAACAGAATATGGTTTTGTGTCCATTTCTTATATCCTCGCGCAATTATGCCATTTGCGCAACCTCAAACTGGCTGTTATACAGCTCAGCGTAGAAGCCATTGCGCTCCAGCAGCTCCTCATGGCTGCCCTGCTCCACGATGTCGCCGTCGCGCATCACCAGGATCAGGTCGGCGTCGCGGATCGTCGACAGGCGGTGGGCGATGATGAAGCTGGTGCGATGAGCCATCAGCCTGTCCATGGCTTTCTGGATCAGCACCTCGGTGCGCGTATCGACCGAGCTGGTCGCCTCGTCCAAAATGAGCATCTTGGGGTTGGCCAGGATGGCGCGGGCGATGGTCAATAGCTGCATCTGCCCCTGCGAGATGTTGGTTGCCTCCTCGTTCAGCACGAAGTTGTAACCTTCGGGTAGGGCGCGCACGAAGTGGTCCAGGTGGGCGGCCTTGGCCGCGGCGATCACTTCGGCGTCGCTGGCCTCGGGGCGGCCGTAGCGGATGTTCTCCATGATCGTGCCGTTGAACAGCCAGGTGTCCTGCAGCACCATGCCGAACATCTTACGCAGGTCGCGGCGGGTGAAATCCTGGATGTTGTGCCCCTCAATCAGGATGGCGCCGCTGTTGACGTCGTAAAAGCGCATCAGCAGCTTGACCATGGTGGTCTTTCCGGCGCCGGTCGGGCCAACGATGGCAATCTTGTTGCCCGAATCGGCGGTCGCGCAGAAGTCGTTGATGATGATCTTATCAGGGCTATAGCCGAAGTGCACGTCGGCGAACTCGACGCAGTCGCCCACCGCGGCCGGGTCGACCGGGGTTGCAGTCTCGGTCACTTCCTCAGGCTCCGCCAGGAATTCGAACACACGCTCGGCAGCCGCAGCCGTCTGCTGCAGAACATTCGAGATGTTTGCCAGTTGGGTGATTGGCTGGGTAAAGTTGCGTACGTATTGAATGAAAGCCTGGATATCGCCGATGGTGATAGCCTTCTGGATCGTCAGGTAGCCGCCCAGAATACACACGGCCACATAGCCCAGGTTGCCGATGAAGTTCATCACCGGCATCATCAACCCGGAGAGGAACTGCGACTTCCAGGCGGAAGCATACAGCATGTCGTTATACTCGTCGAACTGCTGGACGCTCTTTTCCTCACCGTTGAAAGCTTTCATCACAATATGCCCGCCGTACATTTCCTCGACGTGTCCATTGACGTGACCCAGGTAATCCTGCTGCTGCTTGAAGAACTTCTGAGATTGGCGCACTACCAGGCTGACAATCAACATCGAGAGCGGGATAATGGTCAACGCCACCAGTGTCATCAGCCAGGAGATCGAAAGCATCATCACCAGCACGCCAAGCACCGAAATAACCGAGGTGACAATCTGCGACAGGCTCTGATTGAGAGTCTGGCTGACCGTGTCGACGTCATTAGTGATACGCGAAAGCACCTCGCCGTGATTGGTGCCATCGAAGTAGCGCAGCGGCATGCGGTTGATTTTTTCGGAGATATCCTTGCGGAACCGGTATGTGATTTTCATCGAAATGCCGGACATGATCCAGCCCTGGGCATAGCTGAACCCGGAAGCGATCAGGTACAGTGCCGCCACGCTGAGGATAATGTTGCCAATAGAGACGAAATCGATACTGCCGGTGCCAGCCAGCGAGGCCATAACGCCGTCGAATAATGTGGTGGTGGCCTGGCCCAATATTTTGGGGCTGACGATGGTGAACACGGTCGAGAGGGACGCAATGATCAGCACCAACACGATCGAGAGGCGATACACCCGAAGATATTTGATCAGTTTTGCCATAGTGCCGCGGAAATCGCGCGCTTTTTCACCTGGCATCATGGCCATCGGACCGCCGTGCCCGGGACCAAAGCCGCCGCGCCGCCGCCCGCCCATCATGCCGGGACCGAACCCCGCCGGGCGTGCTTGTGATTGTTCGTTCCGGTTTGGCGTGCTCATGACAGCTCCTCCAGGCTCAACTGGGATAGGGCGATCTCTTTGTAGGTATCGCAAGTTTTCATCAGCTCCTGGTGGGTGCCTTTGCCAACGATGCGCCCTTCGTCCATGACGACGATCTGGTCGGCATTCTTGACGGTGGCGACACGCTGGGTTACCAGGATCAGGGTGCTGTCGGAGGCGTGCTCCTTAAGCGACCTCCGCAGAGCCGAATCGGTCTTGAAATCCAACGCTGAGAAGCTGTCGTCGAATATATTGATCGGCGCCCGCTTGACCAGCGCCCGTGCGATCGATAGGCGCTGCTTTTGCCCGCCCGAGACGTTGGCGCCGCCCTGAGAGATGGCCTCTTCCATCTTATCCGGTTTGGTTTCGATGAACTCGGTAGCCTGGGCAATGTCGGCAGCCTCCTGCAGCACCTCATCCGGCGCATTCTCGTCGGCGTAGCGCAGGTTGCTGTCAATGGTGCCGGAGAAGAGCAGGCTCTTCTGCGGCACGTAGCCGATCCGGGCGCGCAGGTCGTGCTGGGTCACGTCGCGCACGTCCACGCCGTCCACTTTGATCGAGCCCTCGGTGACGTCGTAGAAGCGTGGGATGAGATTGACTACGGTGGATTTTCCGGCGCCGGTCGGGCCGATGAAGGCCGTGGTCTGCCCCGGGCGGGCCGTAAAGGTGATGTCGTGCAGCACGTCCTCCTCGGCGCCGGGGTAGCGGAAGAAGACGTGGTCGAATTCCAATGTGGCGTGGCTACCTGCCGCCAGGGTCTGCGGCTTTTCGGGATCGATCACCGAGGGCTCGGTCTCGAGCACGTCGGCAATGCGGTCGGCAGAAACCTGGGCACGCGGCAGGATGATGAACATGAAGGACAGCATCAGGAAGGCAAACATGATCTGCATTGCATACTGCATGAACGCCATCATGTCGCCCACCTGCATGTTGGATTGGGCCACTTGGTGGGCGCCGATCCAAATGATCAGCAGGGTCACCCCGTTCATAATCAGCATCATCACCGGCATCATCACCACCATCACCCGGTTTACGAACAGGCTGGTGGCGGTGAGGTCACGATTGGCCTTGTCGAAGCGCTCCAGCTCGAAATCCTGACGGTTGAAAGCCCGGATGACCATCATGCCGGAAAGGCTCTCGCGGGTCACCAGGTTGAGACGGTCGATCAGCTTTTGGATGATTTTGAACTTCGGCACAGCCACGTTGTAGACTGTAAATATCAGCAGGATCAGGATGCCCACCGCCAGCGCCAGGATCCACCACATAGAGGAATCCTTGCCGATGGCGCGGATGATGCCGCCGATGCCGATGATGGGAGCGTAAAACACCATGCGCACCATCATGATCACCACCATCTGGATCTGGGTGATGTCGTTGGTGGAGCGAGTGATCAGCGAGGCGGTGGAGAATTTATCGAACTCGGCGTTGGAAAAGCTCTCGACTTTCTTGAAGACGAGTTTGCGCAAGTTGCGCGCCAGCCCGGCCGCGGTGCGGGCTGAAAGGAACCCCACCGCAATGGTGCAGGCCACCGAGACCAGTGTCAGCAGCAGCATCAATAAGCCGGTATTGAGGATGTATTTGCTGGAAAGAGCGCCGGCGTCCATCCCCAGGGCGGTATATTCGGCCTTGATAGGGGCGGCGGCCGCCTGGACCAGGCTGCTGCTGCCCATCGTCGCAAAGCGTTGGTTCATGGCGCCGCTGATCTGGGCCAGGGTGGAAGCCGGCAGCTTGCCCATCAGGGCGAACAGGTCTGTGCCCGGCGGGATCTTGGAAAGGTCGAAATTGCCTTGCGCGCCCAGGGTCGAAGCCTTGGATGGGTCGGCCATGACCTGCTCGATACCGTACACCGCCAGCATCCCCCTGGCCATGACCGGGTTGAGCCAGTCGGTCTCGGCCGCGTCGACTGCGTTGAGCACGTAGACAGCGGTGTCCTTCAGGGCGGGGTACTCCACCAGGTAACGGGTGTAATCCGGCGAGGATGGATCGACCAGCGTGTAATCCTTGAGCACCCGGGCCTTGTCCTCCGGGCTGAGGAACAGCGTCAGGCGGTTCATCTCGGTCTGCCGGATGGCCTGGGGAACAGCGTTTTCCACCCCGCCGGCCTGGATACCGATGTTGACGATCTTGGACATGTAATCCGGCAGCGCCAGGTCGGCATTGGCCTGCACGAACAGCAGCGCAATGGCGAGGATGAGCAGGAGCAGGAAGGGCTTAAAATACTTCAATAAACGTTGCATGCAGCACCTGAATTCACCTTTCGTCCGGCATCTGGTTGATGTGCTCGATGAGGATTTTAAGTGCCTCATCCACCTTTTCCTGCTCTTCCGGCGAAAGCGTGGCGGCCAGGCGTTCCAGCCATTGCCGGCGCGAGTCGGCCGAATCCTGGATCACCTGGCGGCCCTGGTCGGTGAGCACGAGCTGCTTTTCCCGCCGGTCCTGGGGGTTTTCGGAGCGCAACAACAGCCCCTGCTGCACCAGGCGGTCGATAAGCTGGCTGGCGGCGGCGTTCGTAACGCCCAGGGTTTCGCCGACGTCGGAGACGCCCAACTGGCCGCGGTGGCCGATCTGGAATAGCGCCGAAATCTGCGATACCGAGAAGCCGTGCTCGCGGGCGTAGCGCACAAAGCCGCGCATCGAGCGGTGCATGAACAGGTCGACCCAGGCCAGGAAGGTAGTGGTAAACGGAGAGAGTTGCTTAGACATAGTTAATAGTTAAGCGATATTAACTATAAACCAAGGTGAAGGATTTGTCAAGGGAAAAGGAAGCGTTGCCACAGCCGGTGTTGATGTGGATTTGGCGAGTTTTTCGTATAATTAATTTGTACCCTGATCGAGGTAATTAATCTGTCTCGTCATCCTCAGGAACAAGTTTTTCCAAATGATTGAGCAACTAAGGGATACCCGCCATGAACGCAATGATCTCCCTTGCTGCCTGGCGCATGTCCCATAAATAAGAAAGATCGCGATCCTCAGGACGCATATACCCTCTTTGCTGTCCGCAATATTTCACGGAGGCGGTAAGGATTATCCAGACCTGCTTTTTCCACCAGGTCTACGTCACGCGCAAATATCGCCTTTAGCTCTATTTGCATTAGAGCCATATCGAAAAGGCTCACCTTCGCATCCGAAGCAAATGTGACCAGTACGTCCACATCGCTGTCGGGATTAAAATCTTCGCGCAGGATCGAGCCGAATAGGCTGAACTCTATGACCTTCCATCGTTGGCAGAATTCGACGATTTTCTTTCTGGGGATGCGGATTCTTATCTTGCTCATCGGCAACTCATCTGTGCTAATTATCCGACAATTGTTATCTTGTGACAAGAAAGAGATGAATTATTCTTTCCAAGGATTTGAAATTAGCATTGAATCAATAACGCCCCCGGCGAGATTCGAGATAATAAGATGGCACTCTCTCTACCTAGGCAGGCGGCATCGAGGCCAGGATCGCCCGGATGCGCGGCAGGATCACCTGTTCGAACTGCTCCGGCTGGGCTAATTGATCCCCCAGCAGCAGCCCATGGATCTCACACGCGCCATCCTGGTTGCCGTTGGTGAAGACCGTCTGGCCGGGTTTTAAATCGAGCGTCAGCTCCGGCACGCTCGTGGCCGTCACCTGGCGCAGGCCGCGGTCATCAAGCAGCGCCCCGCCTGGCCGCACCTCGACCACCATTAGCCGGTGCCACCGCCACGAGATCTCCGGTTCGGCCAAGTCCATATTGAGAGCTACCAATTGGCCAGGGTAAACGATCACCCGCCCTTTCATCCGGGCGAGATAGGGCGCATTCAGGCTGCGCCCATCGGAAAGCAGCTTAACCTGGCAGCCGTCGGGGCTGCACGTTTCAGCAATTGCGAGTTGTAATTTCAAGTTTTACCTTTCCATCCATTATGAATAGAGATCATCAGGCGCGGAAAATAGACCGCAGGGGTTCGCTGCAAATGCCCGTTATTTAGGCGTCGGGGTGGGCGTGAGGGGTATCGCGACGATGATCTTTAGGTATACCGGCTCTTTAAAGTTGCCGCGGAGCTCATTTGCCATCACCCAATCGCTGCGATAATTCCCCGCGATGAGGGGCGCCTTCATTTGGACGCTGATGTCAATCTGTCCTCCAGGCAGCACTACTTGACCGATGGGGATCTCCTTTGGCGCGCCAAGCGCGTTGCCACTGTAATAGCGAAGCATATATGCGGCTGTCCAGGTGGTGGTGCCTGTATTTTTCAAAGTCCAGGTCATGGTGAAGGCCTGGCCGGGTGTAAAGATGGTGTTATCTGCAATTGATTGGGCAACCCATTGGGCCTGGTTATTGGTTACCGCATTTGGCGTTCCAATGGCCACAGTAACCGTTGCACTGGGCGACGGGCTGGCTGTCAGCCTTGGTGTGGCAGTAGGCGGGACCGTGGCTGTTGGGCTCGGAAGAGGGGTGGCCTGCGGCGTCAGCGCAAGGACCTGGGTAACTTGTGCCAGCACAGTGGAGGCAACTTCAGTGCGCAATGGATTCGCGTCGAAGGTTGGAGTGCTGGTCGGGACCGTGGGACTGCATGCAGCCAACCACAGCAGACTTAACAACAACCCAATTACGCCTAACGTTCTTTTTTTGTTTGCCATACTACCCTCCTTTTGCAGGGATTGATAAGGCCGGTTCCAGCCTTCAGATTTCCTTGATTTGATTCTGCGTTAGCTTGAAGGAATTGTCAAGCATGGCCTGCGGAACAAAAGGCTGGGCCCGTTCAGCGATATAATATTTACATCCTCAAGATCGTGCGGGGATAATTCCACAATTTAGGAAACCAAAATGCGTGAAGAGATTCGAGCAGGCGCTGACCTGTCCCTGAGTCAGCAACAACTTAAGATCACCTGGGTTCATACGCTTGTGATTGGCAGCGGCGCAGCCGGGTTGAATGCAGCCGTCCAATTGAACCAGAATGGCGTCAAAGATGTGCTCATCCTGACGGAAGGATTATCCATGGGCACGTCGATTAACACCGGCAGCGACAAGCAGACTTACTATAAGCTATCGTTGTGCGGCGCCGAGGCGGATTCACCTCGCAGCATGGCGGAAAGTTATTTTTCCGGAGGATCGATGCATGGCGACCTGGCGCTGGTGGAGGCCAGCAACTCTGTGCGGGCGTTTTACAATCTCGTGAATCTGGGGGTGCCTTTCCCGCGCGACCGCTACGGGCAATTCGTAGGTTACAAGACCGATCACGACCCGCGCCAGCGCGCCACCTCGATCGGCCCCTATACCTCACAGGCCATGTGCCGCCGGCTGATCGAAGAAGTCGGAAAATTAGGCATTGGCGTGCGTGAGGGCCGTAACCTGATCCAGTTGCTGACGACAGATGAGGGTGAAGCCCGAAGGGTGACCGGGGCCCTTGCGCTGAATGAGCGCGGCGAATACGAGGCCTACCTGTGTGAAAATGTAGTATTTGCGGTCGGCGGGCCGGGAGGATTGTACAAAACCAGCGTCTATCCACAGGTTCATACCGGCGCGATCGGTATCGCCTTAATGGCAGGGGCGCGCGCCTGCAACCTGCCCGAATCACAATATGGGCTGGCATCGATCAAATTCCGCTGGAATGTGTCCGGCACCTATATGCAGGTTGTCCCGCGCCTGATCAGCACCGAAGCGGACGGAACGGGCGCAGAGGTCGAATTCATGCGGCCTTATTTTGAATCGAACGGCGAACAGAACGGAAAAGTATTTCTCAAAGGTTACCAATGGCCGTTCGACGCCCGCAAGGTGACCGGTGGATCGTCCATCGTGGATATCCTGGTGTATATTGAAACCGTGGTCAAGGGCCGGCGTGTGTTCCTGGATTTCCGCACGAATCCGGAAGGTTTTCGTTTCGAGGACCTGCCGGCCGAGGCGCTGGATTACTTGACCCGCTCTAAGGCGCTCCAGGCGACTCCCATTGACCGGCTCCTGTGGATGAATCCTGGGGCTGTGGAACTGTACCGGGAACACGGGATTGACCTCAAGAACGAGCCTCTGGAGATAGCCGTGTGCGCCCAGCATAATAACGGCGGGCTGGCAGGCAACATCTGGTGGGAATCGACCAACCTTAAGCATCTTTTCCCAATCGGCGAAGTCAATGGCTCGCACGGAGTCAGCCGGCCCGGCGGATCGGCCTTAAATTCCGGGCAGGTCGGCGGGATTCGGGCCGCTGAGTTTATCGCCAACTGCTATGCCGGCTGGACCTTCTCGCAGGAGCAGGGGATGGTAAGCATTTCGGAAGCCCTGGAGACCTGCCAGCGCTGGGAGGAAGCGTGCCGTAAGGCTGGCTCGACCTGGCATGCGGAGCGCGAGGAGATAAAAGCCCGCATGACCCGCGCCGGGGCCCACATCCGTTCCCTGGCTGCCCTGGAGCGAGAGGTGCCCCGGGCCTGGGAACAGGTGAGGCGGATGGAGGCGGATGGGTGCGGGTTTGAAGACCCCCAGGATTTGAAGGAGTCCTTCCGGACGCGCCAGTTGGGGTTGGCGCACGCCGTCTATCTCGATGCGATCTTGTTTACTCTGAAGAGCGGGACCGGCAGCCGCGGCTCGGCGGTTGTGCTGGATGCGGCCGGGAAAGCCATCCATCCTGGCCTGGATGAAACCTGGAAGATCGTGCCCGAAGACAACAGCTTCCGGGCGCGGGTGCTGGAGAGCACGTTCGAACCAGGCGTTGGAGTCCGGCACGAATGGGTGGCATGCCGCCCGATCCCGGAGATCGACTCGTGGTTCGAGACCACCTGGGCCAGCTACCGCGCTGGAAAGATCTACGCTCCGGATTAATCGAGCTGAATCACTACTTTCACCGCCGCCTTGTCCGGGTCCAACAAAGTCTCAAAGCCTTCCTGGAGCTTTTCATACGGAAGGATGTGGGTGATAAGGGGTTTCAGTGAAAGGACTCCGCTGCCTAAGAGGGCAAGGCTGTCTTGGAAATCCCAGTTATAACCCTGCGAGCCTTGCAGGGCTATTTCGTGTTGGACGAATAGGTTGGCCGGTAGAGTGACCTGGGGGTTCTCAAAAATGCCCAGCAAGGTGACGTTCCCGCCTTTTTTCACCGATTTCAAGGCCTGGATAAGGGTCTGCTCGAGGCCGACGGCTTCGAAGACACTGTCCACACCCAGGCTGCCAGTCTCGGCCAGAATGGCCTTGACGCTGTCTTCGGAACGGTTATCGATGACGTGTGTCGCGCCTAGTTCAAGGGCCTTTTTCAGACGGTGTGGGTGAATATCAACGATGAAGGATTGCCCCCCAGCCGCCCGCTGGACGAGCATCAGGACGAGCAGGCCGATCGCGCCTGCCCCGTAAATTGCGCAGCTTTGCCCGAAAACGATGCCCGATTTTTTGACCGCATGGAGGGCCACGGAGAGCGGCTCGACCAAGGCGCCTTCTTCGCAAGATATCCCCGTAGGCAGCTTCATCACCCGGCACTGATCGACCACAAAAAAAGGCGCAAAACCGCCTTGCCCCACGCGATACTGGAAGCTGATCTCGGAGCAAAGATGGTACTGCCCTCGCTGGCAGAAGACACACCGACCGCAAGCGATAACCGGCTCGATGGTAACCAGGTCGCCTTCTTTCACCTGGCTTACGGCTTTACCAACTTCCAGAACCTGCCCGGCAAGCTCGTGCCCCACGGCAGACGGCAGCGGGGCGGAGGGGTGCTTGCCTTTGAAGATGTGCAGGTCGCTGCCGCAGATTGCGGCGGCGCGCACACGAATCAGAACGTCTGTGTCCGAACGCGGCGGCAAGAAGCGCTCTTTGAATTCGATTTTGCCTGGGGCAGTGACAACGGCCATCGGGTAAGGATTCATAATATTGCCGATCTTCTTCCTGGAATTAAATCCGGTTCGGCTGCGACCGGGTTCGAGAGCTTTCCAATGCCTTCGATCTCGATCTCGATCCGGTCGCCGGGTTTTAAGTCGAAAACCGGTGCAGGCGAGTCTCCCAGCAGCTTAGGGCAGCCGGTTAGGATCAGGTCACCAGGCTCGAGCGTGGTAAGGGAGGAAATATAGCTGATCAGTTCCGGGACGTGGAAGTACATTTGATTAGTATTGCCCTGCTGCACCAATTGGCCGTTGAGCAGAGTACGCATGCTCAGACAATTGGGGTCCGGGATTTCATCACGGGTGACCAGCGCCGGGCCCAGCGGGGTGTACGTGTCCATCATTTTCCCGGTGGTCCACTGTGAAGTACGCTTCTCCAATTGCCGGTCGCCGACATCATTGGCGAGGGTATAGCCCGCCACGCAGGAGAGCGCCTCATCTGGCTTCAGATATTTAACCCGACTTCCGATCACCACGGCAAGTTCCACCTCGTAGGCAACTTGCTGGGCATATGGCGGTATGAGGATGCTACTTTCCGGACTGGTGACTGTGCTAGCTGGCTTAAGGAACAGAGTTGGGTATTGTGGTTTTTGGTCGAAGGGGGCAAGCGCGGGATAATTCCCGGCCGCGCAAATGATCTTGCCAGGGCGCGGTATCGGAGCCAGAATGGCGGCATCGTGAAAATGAAGCAAGACTCCATGCTCAAAAAGCTCTGGCAGGCGATTGGCGCCTTCAGGCCAGATCCATGCGATGGTATTGGCCAGAAGCTCGAGCGCTGAAAGACCTTGGGCCAGGAACCCGGCCAGGGTTAGGCAACCTTCCGGCTCGTCCGATAGGTTTGGCAGATTTGTGGCGTGGCAGTAACTGGCGCAGGCCTTTTGCAAGTCGACAATTAAATGCTGAATCAGGACCCCAGGGCGAGGCTGATCGTGAGTCCTGTAGGTAACCAGGCGCAAGCTTGTCAACCTCCTACCGCAATCAGGAGTTGAATTTGGGAGGGCGCTTTTCGAGGAAAGCCGCCCGGCCTTCGACGGCGTCCGGGCCGCGGCCCGTTTTGACGCGCAGGTCGCTCTCCAGGGCCAGGCCGGCTTCAAAGCCCTGGCGCAGGCCGGCGTTGACGCACTTTTTAGTGGCTGCGGTCACCAGGCCAGGCGCCGAGGCAATCGTCTCGGCCAGGTCGAGCGTCTTTTCTAGCATTTCCGAGTCCGGGAAGACGTATTCCACCAGTCCGTATTCGAGGGCAGCGCTGGCGTCAATGGTTCGCCCGGTGAGGAGCAGGTCCAGGGCACGGCCTCGGCCAACCAACCTAGGCAATCGCTGCGTGCCGCTGCCCGAAGCGAATGCCCCTACCTTGACCTCCGGAAAGCCGAAGCGGGCGCTTTCAGCCGCAATACGCAGGTCGCAGGCCAGGGCCAGCACAGCCCCGCCTCCCAGGGCGTGCCCGTTGCAAGCAGCGATGACCGGGAACCTTGCATCCTCGATGGCCTGATTCAGACCGGCTTCGACGTAATCATTTTCCAGCAGCCAGCCCACTTCCTGGCTGAAGTCACGAATATCCGATCCCACCGAGAAGGCCTTTCCCAGGCCCGTCAGCACGGCGCAGCGTACACCGAGGTCCCGTTCCAGCTCCAATAGAACCCGCAGAAGAGTCCTTTTAACGGCATGGCGCAGAACACCCAAGGGCGATGAGGCAATAGTGATCAGTGCAACGCCCGGGCGCGGCCGAGTGACCTGAATCGATGATTGTTCCTCGTTTTCACCACCTGGGGCAGAGGCTTGCGGGGTTGTGGGTAAGTCCATCGCTCCTCCTTTTTTTATACTGCTGAAATAAAGCCTTAGCAGCCTTTTAAGCGCTCCGGGATGTTGCATGGCTCTTTAGCGGCAAGAATATCCTTCAGGCCGAAGGCAGGCGCGTAGAACAGCCCGGCATCCATAAGCCTCAGGTCAGCGGCGATCAGCGGCTTGAAATCCATATGGGCCAGGATATCGCGGTCGAGGTCGATCCCGGGGGCAATTTCGATCAATTCCAATCCGCCCGGGGCGCGCCGAAAAACGGCCCGCTCGGTGATATAAAGCGCTTCCTGGCCCCGTTCCTGGGCAAACGGGCCACTGTATGAGACCTGCTCCAGCTCACGGATGAATTTATTGAACTTGCCCTCTTTGCGGATCAGCGATTTCCCATCCGGCCAGGAGATATCCAGGCTGCCGGCGGTGAATGTGCCTGAAAAGATCACCTTTTTTGCCGCCTGGCTGATGTTAATGAAGCCGCCAATCCCGATGATGCGCCCATTGAAGCGGCTGACGTTGACGCTGCCCGTTGAATCGACCTGGGCAAAGGAGAGAAAGGCCAAATCCAAACCGCCGCCGTCGTAAAAATCGAACTGGTAGGGCTGGTCCACGATCGAAGTGTAATTGACGGAGGCCCCGGCATCAGCAGAGGGAGCTCCGCCGATCAGGCCCTGCTCGTTGGTTAAAACAATCTGGTCGAGGACGTCCTCCTCGGCGGCGATGGTGGCAATTCCGGTCGACACCCCCGAGCCTAGATTGCAGATGGCGCCGGGGCGTAGTTCCAAGGCCGCCCGCCGGGCGATCACTTTGCGCGGATCGAGGGGCAGAGGAGTGATTTGTGAAAGCGGCACTTTCAGTTCCCCGGCGTAGGCCGGGCTGTAATCCATGGCGTACGTCTGACGCTGGGCGGGGTCGAGCACCACCAGGTCGACCAGCATACCAGGAATTTTGACCTCTTTAGCCGGCAATGTGCCGCGCTGCGCCAGCCTGGCAACCTGGACGATGACGATTCCCCCCGCCCGGCGGGTGGCCTGGGCCATGGAGAGCATCTCGCCGAACACGGCTTCTCGTTCCATCGTCACGTTGCCATCTTCATCGGCCGTGGTGCCGCGCAAAAACGCCACGTCGACATGGTAAGGTTTGTAGAAGATCCAATCGCGCCCGGCCAGGGTAACCAGCTCTACCAGATCTTCATGGGCGCAGTGGCTCTGGCGCCCGCCCCCGCAGCGCGGGTCAACGAAAGTATGCAGACCGATTTGCGAAAGCAGTCCGGGCCGGCCGGCAGCCATTTCGCGCATGAGCTGCGAAAGAGCGCCTTGCGGCAGGGTGTACGCTTCCACCTCATCCGCTTCAGCGAGCTGCTGGATGGAGGGGCTGTTGACCAGGGCTCCGGTAACGATCCGCTTGATTAAGCCAGGCTGAGAAAGAAGCCCCACCCCCTGGCTGACATTATCCCCCAGCCCCACGGGGTGGAGCAAGGTGATACGCCCGGGCTTGCCCTCGCGCTGGTAACGGTCACGCAGGGCCACGATCAAGGACTCGGGGACGGCGTGGCCGGCTCCGGACCCGCCAATTAACACTGTATCCCCATTTTGAATAAACCCAACGGCTTCGGCAGATGAAATGACTCTCATGATTTTCCCTTTTTAATTTCCGTTAATCGTCCCGCTTCGGGACGGGATTTATAAAAGTCGTCCAATGGGTAGCAGCCGGAAACCATGCCATTGCGCGGGGCTGAGGTGCAGTCGCTGAACGTACGGCAAATGCGCCGGCGGGCCAATGGTTTTCCACTCAATACGTCGGCCGGCAGCTCGGGGTAGGAAAGCACCATGCGCCCGAGTCCCACAAAATCGATCATCCCAGTGCGTACGACGTGCTGGGCTACATTCGGCAGCCAATCTTGCAGGTAGCTGTAAGCCGAGCCCACCAAAGCCACACCAGGGAAATTCGATTTGAGCTCAGTGCCGATGCAAATGTGGCGCGAGACCCCGGCCAAGGGATCCTCCGGCGAAAGGTAGCCATCACTCGGCGGGAAGGCAGCCGGGCGCATGGTGTGCGGGTTGTAATATGGGCTGCCGGACGAGAGATTGACCAGGTGGATATCCAGGGTTTCGAGCAAGCGGATGAATTGGATGGTTTCATCCAGTTTGACCGAGCACGGATTGTCCGGGTCGCCGCTGAAGGCGTAGGCATACTTTCCGCTGGCATCTTTACAATCCAGCATTTTGCCAATTCCATCTTCCCCGGGCCGGAAGGGTGGAAAATCAAATGCGCTCAGGCGGACGCCGATGCGCAGGCCCGGGCAGTCGCGGCGGATACCGGCAACGATCTCGCGCAGGAAACGGGTCCGGTTTTCAAAACTGCCGCCATATGGCCCCGGGCGGGTATAGGCGCTGAGAAATTCGTGTCCCAGGTAGCCGTGGCAGTGCTTGATATCTACAAAGCCGAAGCCGATGGCCTGAGCGCGTTGGGCGGCCCGTATATAGTATCCGATCAGATCCTCGATTTCAGCATCCGTCATGACAGGGTAATCGGCGGGGAGGCTGAAAATTTTATCCAGCAGGGGATGGTGGTACAGGATTTTCGGCTCGAGCCTGGTTTTTTCGTTCGGGCGGCAGAAGCGGCCGGAATGGGTAAGCTGAAGCCCGATCAAAAGGTCCTCGCTCGATCCGAAATGGGCCCGGTGCTCGTCAACCAACGTCAGGCGCAAATTTTCCAGGTCGGACATGGTCTCGTCCAAAACCATGAGCTGGTTGGGGTTGGCGCGCCCATCCGGACGGACCGCGGCGGCCTCTCCGCCCCAGATCAGCTTGGCCCCGCTCAGGCCGAAGTTGCGCCAGCGGCGGAAGGTCAAGTCGCTGGGTTTACCATCCGGGGTGCCGTCCCAACCTTCCATCGGCTGGATGCAGAAGCGGTTGCCGATCTTGAAGCCATCCGGCATGATATAGGGTTGAGCCATGGGGCTTTCCGGGGCGGATAGGACAAAATCATCGAATGGCAGTTCGATGCCCAAACTTTCGATGTGACTCCGGAAGGCAGCCGCGGTTTTATAGGTGGCAATTGGGGGATAGAGTTTGGCCATGTTTTTATCCTGTTCAAGCGATGGGCGGTTTCCCGGCGCGGGCGGCCTGGATCAAGGCCAGCGCCTGGCGTACTTTTTCTGTGATGGAGGCATAATCTCCGGCAGAAATTAGGTCGGCGGGAAACAGCCGGCTCCCCATGCCCAGGCAGGCTGCCCCAGCTTTAATCCAGGCAGTGATGCTCTCCTCGGTCGGCTCTACCCCGCCGGTCGGCATCAGGCGGGACCAGGGCATTGGTCCCAGCACGTCCTTGATGAAACCTGGCCCGCCCACCGCACCGCCAGGAAAAACTTTACAAATTTCCGCCCCCAGCTCCTCGGCTTGCGAGACCTCGGAGGCGCTGCCGCAGCCCGGCAGATAGGCCACCTTGCGCCGGTTACACAGGCGGGCCACCTCAGGGTTGAGGACGGGACCCACGATGAAATTTGCACCCATCTGGATATAAAGCGAGGCCGTCGCCGGGTCCAGAATCGATCCGGCGCCCAAGATGAGACCTTCGTTACTCTTTACTTGCCTGGCAATTTCTGCGAATACCGCGTGGGCCATATCGCCGCGGTTGGTAAATTCGAAGCAACGCGCCCCACCCTCCAGGCAGGCAGCCATGACTCTACCGGCGACAGCAGGATCTGGGTGATAAAAAACCGGGATCATGCCGGTCTCGAGGATCGTGGTTAATACGTATAGCCGGGAATATTTTGCCATTGTGTTTGAATCCTGTTTATCGAACAACTCTGCCAGAGCGATCGCCTTGGAGCAGTTTTTCCACTTCAGCCACGCTCACAAGGTTGAAATCTCCCAAGATGGTATGCTTGAGCGCCGAGGCTGCGATTGCGAAATCCAGGGCCTTCTGCCTTTTTTGGGGATAGGATAACAGGCCGTAGATCAGGCCGCCCATGAAGCTGTCGCCGCTACCCACCCGGTCCACAATATCGCTGATCGAGAATGTTTGCCCGTAATAAAAATTTCCCGCATCCCACAGGATGGCCGACCAGGTGTTGCTGTTGGCCGATTGTGAACCGCGCAGTGTGATGGCGATGCTTTTCAAGTTGGGGAAGGTCCGCGCCAGCTCAAGGCAAACGTGCTGGAAGCAGTTGGAATCCACTTTTCCGGAGACCACATCCGTTTCTGGAGCGCGAATGCCGAAGACTTTTTCAGCATCTTCCTCGTTTCCGATGGCCACGTCGCAATAACTGACCAGCTCGCTCATCACCTCGCCGGCAGGCTTGCCCCACTGCCACAGCTTAGCGCGGAAATTCAGATCGCAAGAGACCACCACGCCCAGCCTGGTGGCTGTTTTTACGGCTTCCAGGCAGGTCTCCGCCGCCCCGACGGAGATGGCAGGAGTAATTCCCGTCCAATGGAACCAGGATGCTTCCTTAAGAATAGTTTCCCAATCGATCATGCCAGGATTTAGCGTGGCAAAAGAAGAGTTGGCGCGATCATAAATGACCTGGCTGGCGCGCATGTTGGAGCCATTTTCGAGAAAATAGATCCCCAGCCGCTCGCCGCCGCGCTGGACGAAACTTGTGCCGATGGAATTCTTGCGCAGGAACTGCAGGCAGGCTTCCCCCAGGTCATTGGCGGGGAGGCGGGTTACCAATTCGGTCTCCATACCAAACTTCGCCAACGAGGCAGCAACATTGGCCTCACCGCCGCCAAAATTCACATCGAACGTGCCAGCCTGGCAAATCCTTAACGCGCCGGGCGGCGAGAGGCGCAGCATGATTTCCCCAAATGTGACGACTTTACCCATTCCAACCCTCTTTTACAGCCTTTGAATGTGGAAACCGCCATCTACGTCGATGACCTGTCCGGTGGAAAATGGCAGGTAGTCCTCGGCGATGGCCACGATGGCCTTGCCGATATCTTCCGGCTGCCCCCAGCGCTTAATCGGCGTAATGCCGTTTTCAATCAGGCGGTCGTATTTTTCTTTTACGCCCACCGTCATTGGCGTTTCTATAATCCCAGGCCGAATTTCATAAACATTAATGCCTTCATTCGCCAGGCGATCGGCATAAAGGAGCGTAGCCATGGCGACCCCGGCTTTGGAGAGGCAATATTCGGCCCGGCTGGTGCTGCTGGTGTAGGCGCTGATCGAGGCAATGTTGACGATTTTAGGTTTTTGGATGGTTTTTTTGGCAATCAGGTCGATCATCACATTGGCGACGAGCTGAGTCAGGAAGAATGGCCCAATCAGGTTCACTTCCATCACCTCGTGGAGCGACTGCTCGTCGATCTCGAGAATGTCTTTGCGGACGCGCGGTGCGATCCCGGCGTTATTTATCAGCAAATTAACCTGCCCGAAATTTTGCAAGGTCTCCTGGACGATGCGTTTTCGGTCTTCGGCTGCAGTGATGTCCGCCAGGATAATGATCCCATCCGAGCCTTGAGCCCGGACCGCGGCCAGCGTCTCTTGCGGAGGTAGAGGATTGCCGATATCGTTGATGACGATCGTCCAGCCGGCCCTCGCCAGCTCGATGGCAATGCCCCGACCAATGCCGCGTCCCGATCCGGTGATGATGGCGACCTTTTTGAGCCTGGTTTTCGATGGAATATCCATGCTTTCAATACCCTTTCAGCAACGAGGTCAGTCCCAATCCAGGAAAGTCGGCAGTTTGTTGCGTTCCTTCAGGCTGCCAACAATCCCTTCCGGGAAGTAAAGCAAGACAAAGATGAGGATCAAACCGGTGACAACGATATTAAGCTCGGATGCACCCAGCTTGGCGACTACCAACTCGTTTACAATCGTCATGATCACCGTGCCGATCAACGGTCCGCTGACCGTGCCTTTTCCGCCTAGAATGGCGTTCAAAACAATATTGGTGCCAATCGCCACCGTCAGGAAGATTGAGGGCCGCAGGTAAGTTAGATAGGATCCCCAAATAGCTCCAGCCATGCCTATAAATAGCCCACTGATGCCGAAGGCCAGGATCTTATAGCGGCGGGTGGGAATGCCGGCTACTTCGGCCTTGCCTTCATCCTGAGAAATAGCCCGCAGCGCCAGCCCGAACTTCGAGTGCTTGATGAAGTAAGTGGACAGAATGGTCATCACCATGATCGCCAGCAAATAGTAGTAATAAGGGATCTTGGCAAATTGCCCTTCCAAGGGAATCATGGCCATGGCCAGGCCGTTGGTGCCGCCAGTGAGAGGCCAGTTATCTAACAGCTCAGCCATCAGCAGCACAAGGGCAATGGTCGAGATGATGAAGGTGCTGCCACGGGTACGCAGGGCGATCAGGCCAAATAACAGGCCGGATCCCATCGCCAGGAGACCCGCCAACGGCGCGGTGAGGAAAGGCGACACGCGCATGAAAACAAAGACCATCCCGGCAAAATAGGCCCCAAAAGCAAAAAAAACATTATGACCAAGCGAAACGTAGCCGGCAAACCCACCGATGATATTCCAACTGGAAGACATGATCACGTAGAGGAACACATATAAAAGCATGTGCAGCCAATAGTTCAGATCGTTGTTGACAATCTGAAAGACAGGCAAGGAGATTAATACTGCCAGGACCGCCAGGGGAACGCCTTTCCTGATCCAGGGGTTGGCCCGTGGGGATTTGGCCACGTTTTCACGGCCTGGTGTTCGGTTGAGGTCATTCTCGATTGCCATTTAACCCTCCACCTTCTTGCCAAATAAACCTTGCGGGCGAAAAAGCAGGATCAGGAACAGTGCAAGGTAAAAAGTGACAGCAGACCAGGCGGAGCCGATGTAGAAATTGACAAACGCCGAAGCCGTAGCCAGCAGAAATGAGCTCACCAGGGCGCCCATCAGGCTGCCCATGCCGCCCAGCACCACCAGGCACATGATCATCCCAATCCAGGCGACATGCTTGGCCGGGAAAAATGTAAAGATGAAGCTGAGCAGCGACCCGGCCGCGCCTGCCATCGCCAGACCGATCCCAAACGCCAGCATCGAGATCCAGGTCACGTTGACGCCCACCACTTGGGCGGCGTTGCGGTTCTGCATGGTGGCGCGGATGGCGTTGCCGAGGCGGGTGTGGCGCAAGAACAGCCACAATCCCACAATCAAAGCGATGCTTATGACGGTGGCGACGAGCTGGCTCTCGGGCACGAAGAAAGGTCCCAGGTTGATCGAGCGTTTAGCGTAATCGGGCGTCGTGGAGCGATAGATGCCGGTGAAGAAGAACGCCAGCAGGCCCTCGATAACCAAGCTGGAGGCAAAGGTGATCAATACAGTGATATCGGTGAAGCGTGGGTTGTCAGCCCGTTTGGCGAATAGCACCCGGTAATAGGCCATGCCGACGATGAACATGAGCGGCATGGTGGCGACAATCGAAATTATTGGATCGACTTTAAGCAGCTTGAATAGCCAGAAAGCCAGATAGGCCGCCAGGATAATGAAGGCCGAATGCGCCAGGTTAACGATGCGCATAACGCCGAAGACCAGGGTCATGCCGGAAGACATCAGTGCATAGACTCCGCCGAGCGCTAACCCCAAGATAAGGACCTGGATCACCTGGATCATTGCAGCACCTCAACTGTTGGGGATTGGTGGCGCTTTCCGAGGTAAAGCTCCTGGATGCGTGGGTCTTCCAGCACTTCGGCAGCCGGGCGTTCGAAGCTGTTCGTGCCCAGGTCGAGGACAACGCCCTGGTCAGCAATTTGCAGTCCCTTCCGGGCATTCTGCTCCACCAAGAGGATGGTCATGCCCTGGTCGCGCAAGCTGACAACCGTGCTGAAGATCTGCTGGACGACCTTCGGAGAAAGGCCGAGCGAGGGTTCATCGAGCATGATCATATCGGGTTTAAGGACCATGGCGCGAGCGATGGAAGTCAATTGCTGCTGCCCGCCCGAAAGTGTGCGGGCCATCTGGGTGCTTTTTTCTTTCAGCACCGGAAAGCTGGCGAAAATCTCTTCAATGCGCTGGTCGACGAGGCGCGGATTGCGCAGCACGTAACCGCCCATGCGCAAATTCTCTTTCACGGTCATATCCGGGAAGAGGCTGCGATCGGAAGGAACGTAACACAGGCCTCGTTCCAGGACCTGATCGGCGCGCAAGCCGCTGATGGTTTCCCCTTTAAACTTAATGGTGCCCTGGCGAGGCTTGATCAAGCCGGCGATTACTTTAATCAGGGTGGATTTCCCAGCACCGTTGGGGCCGATAATGCAGTAAGTTTTACAAGACTCGACCGTCAGGGAAAGCCCTTTTAAGATATTTGGGCCGCTCCCGTAGCCGGCGATGATGTTTTCAATGATCAAGGTGCCCATGGTCATTCTCCCAGGTAAGCTTCCAGCACGCGCTGGTCATCCTGAATTTCTTTGGGTGTGCCCTGGGCAAGTACGGTACCGTAGGCCATGCAAATCACTGGATTGCTGATTTTCATCACCAGTTCCATGTTGTGCTCAACGATCAAGATGGTGATGCCTTTCTTGTTCAATTCGAGAATGCGGTCGATGATGCTTTCTAACAGGGTGGGGTTGACCCCGCCCGCAGGTTCGTCCAGCATGATAAGTTTGGGGTCAGACATCATGATCGAGGCGAATTCCAGTAATTTCTTCTGCCCGTAAGACAAATTCTTGGCTTTTTCGTGAGCCAGGGATGTAATACCGACGAAAGACAACAAATCCATGGCCCGCTCTTCCTCGGCTTTCAACATGCTGTTTCCGAACATGTCCCAAAAACCTTTAACCTGGGCGGATACAATCATATTTTCCAGGACGGTCATTTCCGGCAAGTCGCGTGTGATTTGGAAAGTGCGGCTAATGCCCCGGCGGGCGATCTTGTGCGGTTGAAGCCCATTGAGCTTCTTGCCTTCAAACAGGATATCGCCCGAATCAGGGGTTAGCAGGCCGGTCACCAGGTTGAATACTGTGGTCTTGCCCGCGCCATTTGGGCCGATCAAGCTGGTGATGCTACCCTGCTCGACCGAGATGGTGCAGTCGCTTACAGCTCTGATCCCGCCAAAATTTTTGTTCAACTGCCTGATTTCTAGAAGTGCCATTTAAGATCCACCATTTACCAGGAATTGTGCCGTGCCCGGCATTGATTAGCCGGGCACGGTGATATTTCGAATTGGTTTACCAGGCTGGCTTCGGATATTGCAATGGTTTGACGCCCGGGAAGGCGTTCGTCGGGTAAACGAATTCCAGCTTTCCGTTCTGCCACTGAGTCATGATGAAGGATTTGTTGATCGGAAGGCCGCGAGCATCCCAGTAGAAATCGCCCAGGATGGTCTTGACCGGATCTTTAGCTGTGCGGGCGGCCAGCCACTGGTGAAGCACGGTGTTATCCGTAGAACCGGTGGCGCGAATGGCTTGTTCAATGCCCTGGCACAATGCGAAGGGGATAGCTTCATCTTCACCGGCTTCGGCATTGTATTTTGCTTTGAAGGCATCCAGGAACATCTGGTTGGTGAATTCCTTGCCGTTCAAAAGGCCGCTGAAGTTGGCCAAAGGATGCCAGGAGGACTGGATGGTGACCCCGTTGGCCGAGCTGCCGAGGGCTTCACCAAATTCCTTCTGGGCGCCCTGGCTCATGAAGATGCCCTTGGGCTGGTAGCCGACCTGCTGGAGTGCGCGAATGAGCTGAATGGCCTCGTCGGTCGATGTGACCGGGGCAAACAGGAAGTCGGCATTGGCAACCTTGATCTTGCTGGCGAGGGTTGTCCAATCGGTAAAGCCAGCCGGCCACATTTCTTTGAAGACAACATTGCTCAGGCCGGCATTCTTTAACTCGCCTGGGGCAAGGCTGACGGTCTTCTTGCTGCCGTCATTGTTGTCGAAGGTCACATCTTCACCAAGCAGGCCTGCCACCAGGGCGCTGGCATAGAAATCGTCGGCATAGGCGATGGCGATAGACTTAGGCTGCTGATCGGCGGCCACCAGGTCTTTGATCATCATGACCGGCGAAGCGCCGATGTACTCGGCCGCATTCGGCTGAAAGTAGACCAGATACTCAAACCCGCGTTCGTACACCCGCAGCGCAGCCGCCGAGGGAATAGGGTGAAGCATCTTGGCTTTTTCGGTAATGGCCGAGGCCGGGAAGGTCAGCTTGCTGGAAAAGGTGCCGAAAATCAGGTCGACCTTATCGACGTTGATGAAGCGCTCAAACTGAGCCAGCGTGGTGTCAACATCGGATTGGTTATCGCTGATGACCAGATCAACCTTGCGACCATTGATTCCGCCGCCCTGGTTGATCAAATCTGCGCAAAGCTGGTAGCCGTCGCGGTGCTTGGAGCCTGTGATGGAGAACTCACCCGTTAGCGGTAGAGACGAGCCGATTTTGATCGGAGCGGTGTTTGCTTGAGGCGCCTTGGTTGGATCAGGAGCCTGGGTGGGGGCAGGGGGTTGCGTTGGGGCTGGGGTGGCAGCCGGGGCGCAAGCGCTCAAAACCATGCTTGCAGCCATAAAGATGGTGACGAGAACCCAAAAACTTCGTTTCATCATTTCCTCCTCTATTTGGATCATGTTCATCTGTCTGGATGATTGAATACGCCTTGAAAAAGGTTAAGGTTAGTGCATCACCTCCTGTGAATATAGATTGTTTTTTTACAGGTAAAAAATGTCAGGCCGGTAATTGGAGATCAGGACGTGCGATTGTATCCCATCCTGTAGGAAATCAAGTCGCCGGCCTCTTTCACTTTTGCGCCAAAAGATGAGATTTGCTCTCTGGGTAAGCGCTGGATCGGAACGGAAATGCTGACGGCAGCAATAGGAATGCCAGCCTGGTTGAATATCGGCGCGGCCACACAACGCCCGCCAATTTCGTTTTCTTCTTCGTCCAGGGCGTACCCATTCTTTCGCACCCGCTCAAGTTCCAGAGAGAATTGCTCGGGTTCGCAGATGGTGTTGCGAGTGACCTGTTTGAAAGGGCAAAGCCTGACGAAATCCCGAATCTCATCCTCGCTTGAGAAGGCCAGGATGGCTTTCCCGAGGGCTGTGCTATGAACAGCAGCCCGTTTTCCTAGCTCGGAACGGATCCCCAGGGAATGTCCCCCATACAGCCGTTCAATGTACACCACTTCCACGCCATCTCGCAGGGCCAGGTTAATGCTCTCGTCGCACCAGGCCCGCAATTCATCCAGCACCGGAGCGGCAATCTTACGTAAATCGAGCTGCGCCAGAAGCACGGCTGCTCTTTCTGCAAGCTTCATTCCCAGGCGGTATTTACGATTGGCGGGGTTCTGTTCTAAGTAGTTATTGACTTTCAGGGTTGAAACCAGGCCGGCGACCGTGCCGGTGTCCAGGCCAAGCAGCCTGGCAATTTCGGCGTTGCCCAGCTCGGTCTGGGTTCCCTCGAACAAGTTAAGGATATCCAACGCCCGTTGGACAGAGGCAATTACCTTGCGGTTTTTATGAGCAACAGTTTCCATGAGTGGGTGTGGGTTGGGTCGAGAAGAAGATAGGGACAACCAATGGATTTGATAATATCAAATTACATATGACATTATCACATACTCCGCCACTCAATTCGACTAATAAAGATCATGCTTCCTGAATGACATTAAGCCACTGTCATTCATGCCTGGTGACCTGGCAGGATAGCTGGGTATATAACAAAACTGCTGTCCTCAACGGCGGCGCCATCGAAGAATCATCAGCATTGACCATCCTGCATACCAGCCTGGACCATACAATACTGTCTTTGGCCCGAACAATACCCCCACCATGGCCGGAGGCGGCATTTTTACGACGGGTTATGCCATTGTTAACCTGGTCAATTCAACCCTGGTCGGCAACCAGGTCATTCACGGCCCAACCATCACCGCAACCCCAATGGCCCCCATTCACATCCCCTCATTCACCCCGTTTTTACCATGGCCCCCAACGTCCCCGATGGTCGGTCCTGCCGATATTTCCTGCGTGGATCTCTGCACACAGCTTCTGGGTCTCCTCGGAAGGTTCTACCCCCAACTCTTTTTCGAGCACACTGCGGCATGTTTCATATTGGGCCAGGGCTTCAGCGCGTTGTCCGCAGCGGGCCAACAGGCGCATAATGCGGCGGTGACTCTCCTCCAGCCAGGGGTCGATCGCTACCTGCCGGTGAGCGTAATCAAGGGCCAGGCTGTACTCGCCTAAGGCCTCGTAATGGTCTGTTAACCTGCCCAGGCCTTCCAGGGCAATCCGTCCGAGGCGCTCGCGCTGTAAACTTGACCACTCTTCGAATTCGACGTTCTCAGGCAGCGAGAAGCCTTTCAGGAATGAGCCACGGTATAGCTCCAGTGCCGCAGATAAGGCTCCGATTTCGTTATCCGCGCCAAAATGCCCCGGCATGACCCGCAAGCTTGCCGCCCTGGCAATCTCGACTACATCCACACGGCAGTCGCTATCCCGATTAAATTGAATGGAATTGTGAGTGATCAACAAGATGGGTGGATTCGCGTCCTGGTCGCCGATCGCATGGCGCAAATTGGCCAGGGCATTGCGCAGGCTGGCCAGGGCGGCGTCCTCAGGCGATTCGGGCCACAACAGAGAAGCTAATGCTGCACGGGTATGCGGTCGTTCAGATTCGACCGCCAGGTAGGCTAATAAACCGCGCACTTTATTGGATGCCAGGCCAGTGATGTAAATTGAGTCGCGAGCGATGCAGCACGTTCCCAGCAAGGAGATCGACAGATACCCCATGTCTCATCCTGGAGGGGATAAGGGCTGCGATGAAAAGTCCCCGCAGTTAGATTATAGGCCAATCAGATAGGTTTTTCAACTTTACGATTTCGTTGCGCATGCGTGATAACTTAAAAGCGGGCTAGCTATCGTCCAAGGGGCATTGCGGAATCATTCACAGCTAAAGAAAGGAGTTCGAAATGAAACACTTCAGCTTCGTCCTGTCTATATTAACCTGTCTAGCAGTGATTCTACTGGCAGCCGCGCCTACCACCGTAATGGCGGCGCCGTTCAATCCGGTGGTAAAGACTGGGAAGGTGATCACCGTCTATCCCACCGGGTCGGATGATACCGCCAACCTGCAAAAGGCCTTTAACATGGCGAAAAAGGCCGGGAAGGGAAGCACTGTCCAGCTTGCCGTAGGCCAGTTTAGGACCCGGATAATTGTTGTGGAGGATTTTGACGGCTACTTCAAGGGCATGGGGCAGAAAAAGACCTTCATCGACACATTTCCCAACCAGGACTGCCAGACTATCATCGATAAAGGCATCTTACCAGGTGTGGTCAACTCATTCGCGGCTACCCACGCCTGTCGGACATGACCTTTCACATCACCCCGCCCGCCGCGTGCACTCCTTATGGGCCAAACGGGTTCTGGATTGCTACCTGGATTGGAGCTGTACAAATGATGGTCACGCCGTTTGACCCCCAGAAAGACTGCTATTCTCCCAATACGGAGCCACTCAGCGCCTCGGTCACCAATATCACCATTCAAGGAGAGGAAGGTATCGATGAGAATGGCAATCCGTCCTTTTCTAATCTAGTATATGGTGTCAATATGGGCGGCAGTCAAGTTCCCGGCATTCCACCGGAGGACTGTGTTTATTTTACAAAACAGGCCCAGGGTGATTTTCAGTTCTCTCACAATACCGGCAGCCTGACTTCGTATTTCATGATTGATTTCTGGGCGAGCTCTAACTCCCATATGACGGCTAAGGACAACTTCATAGACGCGGTGGGGGATGGTATTCGCATGGAGGAGGATTCTAATAGCATCCTGGAAATCGCAAACAACAACATTGACCATGCATACGGGAACGCTATTCATATACTTGCAGGAGGTTATAGTCACGCGCCTTTCCTCAGGCCCTCGGTCTATAATATCGTGGATAACGACGTGTCAGCCTATGAAGAAGCAAATGCAATCACGGTGTGGGACATAGACAACCTGGGCAACCTGCCTTACTATGGACCGAATAAGACGGTTATCCTGCGGGCTCGTAACAACAACCTGACGCTATACCCTTCGAATGTGTTTGGCCTCTGGTTGGAAGGGGTAGATGGCGGGATGGTCACCAACAACGAGGTCACCGGCAGCAGCAATTTTGCTCTTGTGGCCGGAATGTGGGGGCTCACCCGGAACGTCCTGGTCACCGGCATTAACCTCAGCCAATACACCAACCTAACATCAACTTATAAGATCCTGTTGGATTGGGGCACCGAGCACTACGTGGTTACCGGGGTGCCGCGCGACCAGGTGCTGGATAATGGCACGGACAACGTGATCTGCGGAACCCACTCTTCGGCCAAGGGCGGTGTCCCAAACAGTCTGCTCCCGCAGCTGCAACTGAAGAAACAGTTGGAGAAGGTCAAGGGCCTCATTCAGGGAGCGCATTGATCATTTGAACGCCGCCACGATGGCGGAAACGTTGAATTTAGATACATAGTGATAGGTGAGTGCCTGGCATGGGAGGGGTGAGCGACTTATCGTTAAGGCGGCTAAACCCATTCACCCCGGTTCGCGCCCCACCTGCTCTTCGCGATGTGGGGCAACCTCGGACTCAAGGAAGATGACCGGCACCCCTGTGCGCCCCCGGAGAGATTCGAACTCTCAACCTGCTGACATGGTCCCCTTTTGGGGATTCGAAGACAGACTGGAATCAATAGCGCCCCCGGAGAGATTCGAACTCTCAACCTACTGATTCGAAGTCAGGCGCTCTGTCCATTGAGCTACGAGGGCGATTAATGTTTGGCTGGCTGGAATGCTCTGACGCGCACAACCGGCCAATATAGTTTCATTTTAACTCATATTCACAAATGAATAAAGCTTGATTCTCGCCTTACCTGAGTAGACCGCCTTCCCAGGTATCAATCTGACCCTTATTGAGAGCATTTCGGGCCCTTTTCCTCTAATTAACGCAGTAAGTTTGTTTCTTCTGTATGCGAGGGAATGTCTCTCCTTTCTTGAGAATGAAACCCCTTGACACCCGATGCTCTTCGTTGTCTATTTACATCGTAAATTTACGCTGTAAATAAAGTGAGGCCAGGAAAATGCCGAAAATTGGTTAACCCCTCACCCGCCAGCGGGAGCTGGAAACGGCCTTAGGCCTGACCGAACGAGAGGGCCTGGAAGGCTTCAGCATGCGCAGGCTTGGAGCCATACTAGGCGTTGAGGCGATCTAAACAATTCAATGTCGCGTGGCATTTGTGGTCGGGCATACCTGGATCGAGGCGGGGCCGACGCCGGTAGTGAATCTGGACCGCGGGCCAAATAGCCCAATGGTGTGGCAGCAATTTCCGGCCGAACAATACCCGTCGCTCTACGCTTTGCTGTCAGAATTTGCCCGGTGGAATGTCGATCGCGAGTTTGATTTTGGATTGCACGCCTTGTTCCAAAGCTTATTTTGAGGTAAATCATTAGAGGTGCAAGCGCATGAACACACTAAGAAAACACTACAAGGTGCAAAACGAAGATGTTCATTTGGCGGTCAGCGAAACCGTCCAGGGGCAGACACTCCTGTTCCTTAACGGAGGCGGGGCAATCCAAGCATCCTGGAATCGAATCATTGGCGCTCTCGAGGGACAATATCGGCTCGTAACCTTTGATTTCCGTAACCACGGGAAGAGCACCGCCTCGCCAAACACCTCCTTGGAGGGCTTCCTGACAGATACGGAGACCATGATAGACAGGGTCGCTGGCAACTGACCGATTCTAGTTGGCTGGTCTCTGGGAGCCGACCTGGCTGTCTGGTACGCATCCAGCCATCCGGGGAAAGCAGCCGGGCTGTTTCTCATCGACGGTGCTGTGCCCGTCAATCTCGTCGTTGATCCCGAGGATCTTCGGCGCCGGCTCAACACGCCTGTCATGCGCATCGAGTCGTTGCTGTTGAATTTGGCTGGCATGGGCTACCGCCTCACGCCTTCCGAGTACGCCGCGCTAACCATCGAACTCAATAAACGCCGCGAGCAGCTTCTTTCAGCCTAGGAGCGGCTGGATTGTCCCGTCGAGCTGGTTCTAGCAACGAAAAGCGCCGGGGAAAAGGGGGAGCCCGCCGAGCGAAACAATGCCTTGTGGCGGGCTGGTGGGGAGCAGCTGACCCAGGCATCCTCAAAGACCGCTGTTTCCTGGTTGGACAATACCCATCTGCTCCCACTCAAGGAGCCGGCAGCATTGGCGCGATCCCTCGATGCGGTTGTCAAGTGCTGCCAGGCTGACGAGTAGACAAAAGCCGGTGAGACTCGATTCCTGCTTTTGATCAAAGGAAGAAGCCGGGCTGTCGCTCAGATCCTCACCCAGCTAGCTGGTGACTAACATTCGCCTGCGGCGGGAAACCGAAATCAGCGTGACGGTGGCAAAAACCATTACAACCAGCCCATAAGTTGTATTGATCAAGCCAAAGCGAGCGACCAAAATCCCAGCAATTACTGTCTATCTTGCCGAAGGCAAGATAGATGATCAGGTAAAAAGCAGACAGGAGCGTGCTGCGCTGATCCGGGGGAGCTTGCATCGCCAGGCTGCGGAAGATCCCGGAAAAAGCCGGCCCAAGGCGGCGGTTTTCTTTTACAGAATCGCGTTATTCTGCTCGGAGACCGGGTCGAAAACGCGAATCGAGCGCAAGGTCTGGCAAAACGCTCGATTTCATCCGGATCAGCAACTGCTTGCGGTGACATAATTCCATCCCGCCTTTCAATTTCATTCGACAGATTTAGCGCACAGCTAAGCTCTTTGCATGACCTTAAGGTAAATCCATTCCCCGCTAGACTATTCGAAAATCATAATGTGCAAATTCTTTTAATTCAAGTTACTACTTTATGGGAAAAAATCTGGTAGGTTCAATTACAAGCTGTTGTGGCCGTCTCGCGAATTTCAAAGTCTAGAAACTTTTTTGATAACTAGTGATAAGTTTTGACTGCCAGGAGTAGTTACTTAACTAACTACCTTAAAAGGTAAAAATCGATATAATTGATTTACCAATAGAATATTCTTGTGTAGTTTTTTTAATGTAGATTCGGAAACTGGGTAGGCCACCCATTGGGGTCATTGAATTCCGGATATGATCGATTCAAACCATAACAAAATCGAAATTGTCATTTTAGACAACCAGACGTTGGTACGCGCTGGCTTAAAACATATTATCGAAACCCAACCGGATTTGAGCGTGGTGGGAGAAGCTGGCAATCCAAACGAAGGACTGGAGCTGATCGCTTCCAAAAAGCCAGACATAATCCTGTTCGAATTAAACCCATCCAGCGGCCTGAGCGTGGAGGTGATTCCAGATTTGATCAAATGCTGGCCCGCAGCCTGCATGATCCTTGTAACAGCCTCCGATGACAACGAAATATATCTCCAGGCAGTCCGAAATGGGGTATTGGGGATTGTTCTCAAGACCCAGCCACCAGAAGTATTGTTAAAGGCCATCCGCAAGATTTACGCCGGCGAAGTGTGGATCGAACGTTCTTTGATCGCTAACCTGGTTACCAGTATCGCGCGTGCGCCACAGGACTACGCGGCTGACCCTGAAAAGGTGTTGATCGACCAACTCAGCGTCCGAGAGCGGCAGGTGGTCCAGCTGATCGGCCGCGGGCTGAAGAACCAGCAGATTGCCCAGCAGCTCTTCATACGCGAGACGACTGTTCGCCACCACCTGACTTCAATTTACAGCAAAATGGGGGTATCCGACCGGCTGGAGCTGCTGGTCCTGGCCCATCGCATCGGCCTGACCAAGATGGCAGCCTGACCAGACAATAAACATTCAAAAAATGTGGTTTTGCGGCGTACGCTGCAAAACCACGTTTTTTATTCCTTTGTTCTAAAAACCATCCCCTTGTGAATGATTCCAGAGTAATCATCTGCCTATTGAAATGGCACAATTGTGCCATTTCAATAGGCGGATTATCGCAAAAAAATATCCATTTTAATGGACCGATGTAAGGATAAAAGACAATCTAAATCAACGATTTATTCTTAATCTATTTCTAATACAATCAAAAACACAGACATCATCAAACTTCCAGAGGTAAGGCGGGGAAAAGAGGACTGGATGCTACAAAACGGGAAAAAAGCCCCTTTTCTTGAAAGACGGACCAAACCCAGGATTCATTGTGATTACCCGGCGCTCGTGCACGGTCGCGATCCCCAAGGAAAGAAATTTGAGGAAAATGGTCGCGTCATCAATTTGAGCACGGGCGGAATCTATATACTCGTCCAGCGTTCCATCCCGCCGGGCGAAATTTTACACGTGCGCATCGCTCTGCCTACCGGGTCTCTACGCTGGGGGACATCCAGCCTGTCTGCCAATGGGACGGTGGTACGCCTCGAGCCGCAGTCGGACGGTGTTTCTGGCCTGGCGATCAAATTCGATGGATATAAGTATCTCTAGCTGCCATTCGGGGAAATTTTACAAAATAGATGTAGATCATTAGAAAGTATCTGAGTAGATTGACTTACTGACCCTAATCAATAAAAAAAATTTTGTCTTAACCAGGGGAGGTGTATGGACAAAATTAGGACCTTGCCGCAAGTAAGCCAACTGCCTGGCTCGATCGCCTATATGCAGCATTCGGACGCTTTTCCAGGCGAAATCTTTCCATTCATCCAAGGAGAACTCTCATGAACAGTACACGAACCAAAAATTACTATCGGATTGGATTGACCCTGGCCATCCTGGCTATGGTGGCGATTACATCGCTTGCGGGGGCCGTCAATGTCCGCGCAGACGCCCCGGACCTGCCATCCAACTTTTATGGCTACGTCCAATTTGTCACCGGGGACGGCGAGCCTGCAGTTGACACTACCCTGGTTGTCGAAGGCGCTGGCATATCTGCGTCTACAAAAATCGTAGCCACCGGGGAGACTCCCCCCCTTGGATACGTCATCAATGTGCCCGGCGTCATTGCTACGGATGCGGGCAAACCGCTCACCTTCAAGATCAACGGGCGGGTAGTCCTGACCAATGCAACCTGGTCTAGCGGCACGAACATCAGCAAGAATCTCCACCCGCCGCAGGCCCTCCCTGGCGGACCGTACACTGGAACGTATGGGGTCCCTGTCACTCTGACCGCATCTGCCAATGACTTGGGAAACGATGTCAGTGACAGCACCGGGTTCATGTGGGATTTAGATCATAATGGCACTTACGAAACCGCTGGCAAATCCGTCAGCAACACCTGGACATCCGTTGGAACACACATTGTTGGTTTGCAGGTGACCGATGGTCAAGGGGGAGTGGGAACTGCAACGGTTGAAGTAACAGTGGGAAAAGCCACTGCGACCGTGACTCTCGATGATTTGAACCAAACTTATGACGGTGCCCCTAAGGCTGCCACTGTTACCACCGTTCCAGCTGGCTTGACCGTGAGCGTTACTTATGCTGGTTCAACCACCGCTCCGACTGCTGCTGGCAGCTATGCGGTCGTCGCCACCATCACCGACCCCAACTACTCCGGTTCGGTTTCTGATACGCTGGTGATCGACAAGGCAACTTCTTCAACCCTCGTTTCCGGCGGCGGAATGTTTGAGTACGATGGCCTGCCGCATCCAGCCACCGTCGCTGTGACTGGTGCGGGCGGACTGAGCCTGACACCAGCACCGGTTTATTCTTGCTCTACCGCTCCGGTGAATGTGGCCGATACCCCCTGCTCTGCCAGCTATACCTTCGCAGGTGATGACAACCACTACGGCAGTACTGGTTCAGCCACCATCACCATCACCCAGGCCGCCGCCACCGTAACCCTGAGCAACCTCTCTTACGTCTTCGACGGCACGCCTAAATCTGCTACCGTCACCACCGTTCCGGATGGTCTGTCGGTAAGCATCACCTACGGCGGCTCGCCAACCGCTCCGACCGACCCTGGCAGCTATGCAGTCGTCGCCACCATTACCGACCCCAACTACTCCGGCTCAGCCAGCGACACGCTGGTCATTTATGCCAAGCACAGCATCCCGCTGGTCACCGGCTGGAACCTGGTTTCGTTCAACCTGATCCCGACGAACCCTGCAACGGGTCTTGTGGATACGAAGATTGAAGACGTGTTAGCTGGCTTATCTACTAATTTCGACCAGGTCTTCGCCTGGGATGCTACAGGTGGTCACTCTGGCGTTGGTAACTGGCTGGGATTCACTCGCGGAGTTCCTTTCGGAAATTCACTTACGGATCTGACGGACCAAACTGGCTTTTGGATCCACATGACTGCTCCGGCAATCCTGGACGTGGTTGGCAATCAACCAACCACCACCACCATTGCCCTCCACAACCACGCCGGCAACTGGAACCTGGTTGGCTATCCTGCCAGGGACAATAAAGTGATGCCGGGTGTTTTCGCCGGGTCGGGCATTAACCTGGCCTTCGCCTACCATGCCAGCGACGTATCCGATCCCTGGAAACTGTACGACGCCGGCGCACCCTCCTGGTCCTACGACCTGACATCCCTCGATCCAGGCTGGGGCTACTGGGTGTACACCGCGGTGGATGGCGGCAGCTGGACGGTAACTTATCCGTAAGCCTGCTGTTTGACCACCAAAAACGCCAGGGAGAGCCCTCCCCGGGTTCTCCCTGGCGCAACCGCAACCTGTTTACCAAAAGGATTATCGCTTGCAATTAAAACGCCTTTTCTCCTCTTTCTTTGTAGCCTGCCTGGCCGGCGCCATGCTCATCACGCCGGCCCTGGCCTTCCCGCCCCTGCCCGCCAGCTTTTACGGGCAGGTGCGGGTTAACACCCAACTGGTGCCAGCCGGCACCGCCGTGCGGGCTTTGATCAACGGCACGGCTTACGCGACGGGCACCACCCTGATGTATGAGGGCGGCTCGGTTTATAGCCTGATCGTACCGGGCGACGACACCAGCACGCCCGCCATCGAGGGCGGCAAAGAGGACGATGTCATCACCTTCGAGATCGGCGGCGTGCGCGCCGACCAAACCGGGGTGTGGCATTCCGGCACCAGCAACTCCCTTGATCTCACGGCGTCATCCGCCAACCCCCTGCCCACCCCGCTGCCCTCAGCAACCCCAACCACCCAGCCCACGGTGCAGCCAACGGCCCAGCCCACGTCTCAGCCAACAATGCAACCTAGTACGCGACCCTCCTACACGGCCCAACCAGGCCAGCCCGCCACCGCCACCAGCACTCAGCCGGCGCCTTCCAGCTCCCCCTTGCCCGCTGCCACTGCAACATCCGTCAGCATGGAGTTGAGCCCAACCGCGCCGGCTGGCAGCGCCCTGTCCACACCGGCATCCCTGACCGCCACCGCCAGCCAGGTCCAGCCGATCCAGGCCGCCCCGCAGGCGTATCCTGCGGGCAGTTCCCAGCCTACCGGCCCAACCCAGGCAGCTGAAAGCACAGATCAGGGCGCTCCCACCGCTGCACCCGCCGCAAGCGCCGCTACGACCGGTTCAACCGACTCGATCCTGCTGGTCGGGGCGATTGTGGTGATCGTGATCCTGGGCGGCGCCGTCTGGCTGCTGCCGCGCCGTAAAGAATGAGCCGCAAAAAGCGAGTGAACCATCATGAATTCATACCAGAGATTGTCATGGGGGTGAAAATGAACCTTTGCGCCCGTACTAAACAGAGAGCCAGCTTTTCGCGGGTTGGGCGCGGCCTGCTGCGCCTGCTGGTCCTGGCGAGCGTGCTCCTGGCTGGCTTTTCGCTGCCTGCCCCCGCCGCCGCTGCCCACAGCCTGGCGGATAGCAGTCCCCCACCCATGCCCGCCAGCTTTTACGGCGAAATTCACATGGATCCAGGCCCACAGCCCGGCGCGTCCATTGAAGCCAGGGTCGCTGGCGTAACCGGCCCGATTGCCACCACCACCGTCGTTTTGGACGGCGCCACCCTGGTGTACGCCCTGGACGTGCCGGGCGACATTTCTGGCACGCCAGAAATTGAGGGCGCCGTCGAAGGCGAGTTGGTTACATTCAGCATCGGCGGGGTCAGCGGGGGGGCTGCTCCCTGGCATACTGGCAGCCATACCCAGTTCGACCTGACCACGCCCGCGGCTCCGCCGCCGCTGCCGGCCAGCTTCTACGGCGAGATCCACATCAGCCCCAACCCGCCCCAACCCGGGGCACTGATCGAGGCCAGGATTTCGGGCGTGACCAGCCCGATCGCATCCATCGCTATCGCGCTGGATGGCGCAACCCTGGTGTACGCCCTGGATGTGCCGGGCGACAATACCAGCACGCCTGAAATCGAAGGCGCAGCGGAAGGCCAGCTGGTCACCTTCAGCATCGCCGGTACGGACCTGGGCACTGCCGAATGGCACACCGGCACCCACACCCGGCTGGATTTCACCTCCGCCACGGAGCCGCCACCGGTGCCGCACACCTTCTGGGGCCGCATCCATTTCTTCCCCACCCCGCCCGCCCTGGGCACCCCGATCGAAGCCAGGATCCCCAGCTTGGGCCAGCCCATTGCAGATACGGTAGTTGTGCAAGATGGCGTTAATCTGGCCTACTCCATGATCGTTCCCGGTGACGTTCTCAGCACACCTGGCCGCGAAGGGGCCGTTGAAGGAGAGCTGGTTACATTCTGGATGGGCGGCAAGGCGGTGGCCAGCGCCCCCTGGCATTCTGGTGAGATCACCCAGCTCGACTTCAACTTCTTCGAAATTGTGCTTAATCCCGGCTGGAACCTGGTCTCATTCAACCTGCACCCCTCCACCACTGCCATCTCCCAGGTGCTGTCGAGCGTCTTCGGCAGCTACGACCAGGTGTACGTCTGGAATGCCGCTGTCAGCCAGAAGAACTGGCTGATTTATTCGCCTTACGTTCCGGATTTCGTGAATACCCTGTCAGCGTTGGATGAGCGCAACGGCTTCTGGATTCACATCACCGCCGGTGCCCCAGTAACGCTGTCCTTGACCGGCACCGCTCCAACCAGCACCACCATCAACCTGTACACCACGGCTGGCGGCTGGAACCTGGTGGGGTTCCCGGCTGCATCAGCCAAAGCTCTGCCTGGCGCAGTCCCGGCTCCGGTCAACCAGGTGTTCGCCTACCACAACGGCGATGCAATTCCGTGGAAAAATTTTGATCGCAACGCTCCGTCGTTCATTAATTCGCTTTCCAGCCTGACGCCCGGTTGGGGCTACTGGATGTATACCAACGCTGCCGCCTCCTGGGTAGTGACCTACCCTTGATCGGGAGCTAGCTTACCAGCCAGGCCGGGAAAATCCTGGCACAGGCTTCCCCGGCCCGGCTGGGCCATAGAACGCAGCCCTTAAAGGATCTTACTGTGAAATACAGACCGCTTCTTTTCTCAATTTTTATGGCAATTATGGCCTGCGGGCTGGCGATCACACCCGTCCTGGCCGTTCCGAACCTGCCTTCCAGCTTTTACGGGCAGGTCAAGATTAACGGGCAAAACGTGCCGGAAGGCACGCTCGTGCGTGCCCTGATTGGCGGGCGGGAATACGCTACTGCCCGCGCCATGCTGTACGACGGCAATTCGGTCTTCAGCTTGAACGTAGTTGGGGATGAATCGGATACCAGCTCCATCGAAGGCGGCAAGGAAGGCGACACAATCCACTTCGAGGTAGGCGGCGTGATCGCCGATCAAATTGGGGTATGGCACTCCGGCACCAACGTCAGCCTGGACCTTTCCGCCAGCGCGTCCGGCCCGCTGGCGACTCCGCCGCCTGTCCCCACCGCCGTCCCAACCCAAACGGCAATTCCATCCGGGAAGGCGCCTGAAACCCCCGCCGGAGATTCTGGCAGTGCCTGGCTGGTAACGGGCATTGGTGCGGCTGCCGCAGTGCTCGGCGGCGCCGCCTGGCTGCTGCGGAAAAAGCACGCCTAGCCTATCGCTTCACCATTACCAATTGCTTCGCATCGCAGGAGAAACCATTGAATCGTAAATCTTTGCTCACAGCATTTGTTTTCATCACCCTCGTCGTTTCCAACCTGGCCGCGCCGTTTACCCCGCCCAGGGTTGTGAAGGCCGCAGGGACTGCACGCATCGATGCAATGGTCCTGGTTAACTCAAGCAGCGAAGGTTTTAACGATTTTCAGAAATATATCCAGCCCTATCTCGATAATTTTGGCGTACCCCACACCGTCGTGGATATCGCTGTCTCGACCGTCCCAGCCAACATTGCCGATTATGCCGAAATCATCATCGGCCACCGCCGGCTCGACCCTAATGGAAACTATCTCGACGGCAGCGAGCAGGCCAGCATCACCGCGGCCGTGAGCGCCGGAACCGGCCTGGTCAACTTTGATAATTACCTATCGACGGATGGCAGCGCGCCCGCCTACGCATTCGTTAACAGCATCTTCGGATTTGGCTATACGACTCAAGCCGCCCTTTCCGGGGTGTCTTTTGCACCCCAAACGCACTACATCACTGAACGCCATGCGCCAGGCGAAACCATCAACACCGGGGATATGACCCTGGCAGGCATCACCTTGCCCGGGGACGGCAGCGTTTCTGCACTTGCTATGACCGGTTCGCAGCCTTTTCTGGCGGTAAAAAACTACGGTTCGGGCCGGGCCGTCCAGTGGGGCACCTACGATTGGATGTCTGTTGCTGTCAAAGGACCCCTGTTTGGCCTGGATGACCTGGTCTGGCGCAGCATCGTATGGGCGGCGCACAAGCCTTTCGCCCTGCAGTCCCTGCCGCCCTTCGTCACCATGCGCATGGATGATGTCTCCGGTCCTTTTTGGTGGATCCACGACGCCAACAGCTTCGGCTTTATCCCCTGGGCCGGAATCTTTACCGATGATATCGACTCTGCCGAGGCAGCCGACCTGTCAGGCCTGGTGAGCGCCGGCAAAGCCACCGCCGCCGTGCACGCCTTCAGCACCTCCGATTTCTTTTACTTCAACCATGACGCTGGCGCTAATTTTGACGATTCAACCATGCAGGCGAACTATGGGGCTGCGACCACATGGTTCAACGCCAATCATATCCCCATCTCAAAATACCTGGTTCCGCATTATTACGAGATCGGCAGCAATACCTTTGCCGGCTTGCAAGCCTGGGGAACGGAATTTATCGGCACCATGATGGACCCCGGCTTTCTGGAATCCGGCACGCCTGCTACCCCCTGGATGGCAGCCGGGCCCTACCGCAAATACCAATCTGGAACGGCTTACGACCGGACTCAAAACCCTTATTACGCCGACTACATGACCATCCCCGGTCATGCTGAATTGGACAATAAATTCTTCAACTGCATTTCGGAAATCCGCGATGTTACCGGCTACGAATGGCTGGCAAACGACCGGACCAGTGTCACGCAGTCCGCAGAGGACGGCACCGCCTGGCTGAAACGCGCCCTGGACAGCCTTTCCCTGGCAACCCTTTTTAGCCACGAATATACTTTCCAGGGCATCATGCCCAGGGCTGACTGGAACGCATCGCTGCAAGCGATCACCCGTAATATAGCTTCCTACAATCCCAGGTATGTCTCGATGGATTACGCCTGCCAGTACCTGAGGGCCATCCACAATTCGAATCTAACCGGTGGCACCTACGATGCGGGCGCCCGGCAGATAATGGCCAATTTCAGCGGCACGACGGATATAACCACTAAGATCTACGTTTTTACCGACCAGGAGGGTGTTATCCTGCAATCCCCTCTCGACGTGCCGGTTCTAGATGGCTCGGACCCTGTGGTCAGCTACACCTTACCCGGTCCATTGCACCACATCACCGTAACGCCTGACCCGGCTAATGTGATAGCTGGAGTCACGCAGCAGTTCATGGCAACAGGCTACGACGCAAGCAACGCCGCTATCCCCGGCATTCCCTTCACCTGGAGTGTGGCAAACGGCGGCGGATCAATTGATATAAATGGCTTGTTCACCGCCGGTGCTACAAGCGGTGCATTCTCGAACACCGTGCGCGCCTCTTTTGGCAGTCTGTCAGGATTCGCCTCCGTTAACATTTCGCTAACTGTGCTCGACCATTTTTCAATTGATGCAATCTCTTCGCCGCGTTATAAAGATGCTCCGTTCAATATCACAATCCGTGCTCGCGATGCAACCGGTAACCCGGTTGTCACTTACACCGGGACGGCGAACCTGAGCGTAAGCGGAAACAGCATCCAGCCCGCCGCCACCGGCAGCTTTGTCAGCGGCGCCTGGACCGGAACGGTCACCCTATCCAGCCAGGGAACCGGCTTCTCGATCACAGCTGCCGATGGATCTTCCAGCGGCGCAAGCAACCTCTTTGACGTCAATTCCCTGCGTACCTGCCCGTGCAGCATCTGGGATTCGAATCAGGTTCCTACCGGCGTGACGTTGTCCGATAATCGCGCGTTGGAGGTCGGGGTCAAATTCCGCACCGATGTTAATGGCTACATCACCGGCCTGCGCTTTTACAAAGATGCGCTCAACGACGGTATCCACATCGGTCACCTGTGGACCAGCAGCGGGGTTATGCTGGCCGAAGGCACATTTGTTGCAGAAAGCGCCTCAGGCTGGCAGGAAGTCATCTTCTCGACACCCATCCCGTTGACTGCCAATACCACTTACATTGCTTCCTACCATTCAGACTCATACTACACCTACTCGCTTGGGGATTTGAGCAGCGGGGTCGACAACGCGCCCGTTCATGCCCTGGCGGATGGCTTCGACGGCCCGAACGGCCTGTACAATTATGGCCCAAGTGGTACATTTCCCTCCCAGGGCTATCAAGGCAGGAATTATTTGGTCGATGTCGTCTTTGATACTGTCGTTGCGCGGGAGTACAGCTTATGGAACAGCAGCGTTACGCCTGACAACCCGGCCGCCACTGACAGCCAGCCGATTGAAGTGGGTGTGAAATTCCAGTCAGCTAACAGCGGGAAAATCCTCGGGCTGCGCTATTACAAGGGTGCCGGCGTCACCGGGGTGCACACCGGTCATTTGTGGACCTCTACTGGAACGCTGCTCGCATCCGTCGACTTTACCAATGAAACCGCTCAGGGCTGGCAGGAGGCGCGTTTAAGCCAGCCGGTCGATATCACTGAAAATACCACCTACATCGCCTCTTATTTTTCACCAGTAGGATTCTTTGCATATACGGCAGCCGGGTTATTGAGTACCATCAGCAGCCCACCGCTAAGAACATTGGTGAACGGGGAATCAGGTCCGAACGGCGTATATAACTACGGCTCAAGCGCATTCCCCACACAGGGTAACGGAGCCAACTATTGGGCGGATGTCATCTTTGCCCGCGCTTTCGTGCCGGATTCGACTGCGCCGGTCGTCAACAGCGTATATCCGTTAAATCAATCCAGCGGTGTCTCCGTCACAAGCAATCTCACCGCGACCTTTAGCGAGCCCATGAATCCCGTCAGCATCAACGCAAGCACGTTTGAGCTGCGGGATACGGGCGGGCAGCTAGTTCCGGCTGTCGTGAGCTACATCGCCTCCTCCCTCACTGCGACGCTCGACCCGCAAAACACTCTGGCATATTCGAACACCTACACCGCGAAAATCAAGGGCGGAACCGGCGGTGTTTCAGACGTAGCGGGCAACCCGGTGGCGCAGGACTTTACATGGACTTTTACTACAACTTCAGCCCCGCCGCCGCCTCTCGATGAGGGACCCGGCGGGCCAATCCTGATCATCAGCGATTCGGCCTATGCCAGTAATCCTTTCGGTCGCTACTATACCGAGATTCTACGGGCCGAGGGATTCAATTCCTTCCTTGCGACTGACATTTCAAATATCACAGCGAGTGCTCTTACATCTTACAAAGTCGTCCTTCTGGCTGAGATGTCCCTCAGCCCTGCCCAGATTTCCATGCTGGATACCTGGGTCCAGGGCGGGGGAAAACTGATCGCTTTCCGCCCGGCTAAGGCGCTGGCGGCGCAATACGGCTTGACCGACGCAGGTACCATAATCTCCGAAGGCTACCTGGCGGTCAACACTTCCACTTCGATCGGGCAGGGGATTGTCAGCAACACCATCCAATTCCACGGCGCTGCCGACACATACACTCTTTCTGGAGCTTCCTCTTTAGCCACGCTATACACTGATGCAACCACAACCACCGCCAGTCCGGCAATTGCCAGTTTCTATCGTGGCAGCGGGCAGGTGGTGATCTTCGCCTTTGACCTGGCGCGCTCAATCATTTACATGCGCCAGGGTAACCCGGCCTGGGCTGGACAGGAAGGCGATGGGATCGACGGCATTCGCGCCATTGACATGTTCGTTGGTCGCGCCGGGCAGCCGAATTGGATCGATACCAACAAGATGTCCATTCCCCAGGCGGACGAGGAAATGCACGTGCTGTCGCATGCCATCGAGCAGATGCTCGCCAGCGCCCAGCCATTACCCCGCCTGTGGTATTTTCCCAACCAGACAAAGGGCACCCTGATTATGACGGGTGATTCCGAGGGGTGCTCCGGGACGTGCGTCAACGCGCTCATGGCGGATGTAAATGCGCACGGCGGGTACTACACAGCATACCTCTTAAGTAACGCGCCTTCGCCCGCTGAGGTCAATGCCTGGCGCGACAATGGGAACGGCCTAGCGCCGCACTACGACGATACCAGTGAGGCTTCCAATCCCACCATCTCCGGCATGACCGCCGTCTATGACAGCATGACGCAAAGCTTCATCAACGCTTATGGCTTCGCACCACGCACAGTACGCAACCACTGGATCTTATGGACCGGTTGGGCTGACCAGGCAGCAATTGAGGCTGCGCATGGCATCCAGATGGACACTAACTATTATCATAATGGATCCTGGCTTGGAAACGACCCGGGTTATTTCACCGGCAGCGGTCTGCCGATGCGTTTCACAGGCGTCACCGGGAATATTATCGACCTATATCAGGCCAACACCCAGCTGCCGGATGAAACATGGGGAAATAACATCTTCAGCGCCTTCAAGACATTGATCGATGCCAGCATTGATCAAGGCTATTACGGTTTCTTAACTGCCAACTTCCACCCGCCGAACTATTCAACTTATCAGGCATTCGCAGACAACATGATGGATTATGCAGCCAGCCGCGGAATTCCGATTTGGAGCGCCGAAATGCTGCTGGATTTCTCTTTGGCCCGCAACCAGGCACAAGTGAAGAACCTTCAATGGGATGGCAATCTTCTCTCTTTCACTTTTTCTGCTCCCAGGCCAGACTCCAGGCTGACGCTCATGCTCCCCGTTCGAGCCGGCGGTCACGACCTGCAAACCATAATCGCTGGGGGAAATCAGATTACTTTCACAAAGCAAACCATGAAGGGCTATGAATATGCGCTCTTTACGGCAATCGATGGCGCTTACCAGGCCACCTATGCCGCCGACACTATACCCCCGGTGGTCTCCAGCCACTCGCCAGCCAGCAATGCTACGGGTATTGCCTTAAATGCGAATGTGACGGTCACATTCAGCGAGGAAATGGATCCAGCAACAATCATCGGCAGTACTTTCCGCTTGCGAACCGACGGCGCCAGCAGCGATGTGCCTGCCGCAGTTTCCTATGATTCAACTTCGTTGACCGCCACCCTCAATCCGGACGCTGACCTGGCTTTCAATAAGCTTTACTACGTAACCGTTTCAGGCACGGTAAGCGATGCATCCGGCAATCCTTTGGGCGTAGATCAAACCTGGAGCTTCACCACCCAGGGCCTGACGGATACCACTGTGGCAGATTTCAGCGCAGGTTCCGGCACCTGCGCCATCGATGCGAATCTAGGAGATGGGGCGCTTCGTTTGGGTGCAGTATTGGATGAAAGCTTTTCAGGCACCAGTTTGCCGATAGGTTGGTCGCGGATTCCCGCCTCTGGCGGCGCCCTTACCGTAAGCGATGGCTTGCTCTCGATCAATGGCGTAATGGCTAGGGATGAAACACTCTTCCAACCTGGTCAAACGCTCGAATTCGCAGCCACTTTCCAGGCAGAACCCTACCAACATATAGGCTTTGGCGCCAATGCAACCACTTTTGAGAATGGCCCCTGGATCCTGTTCTCAACCGGGCAGAGCGGAACGCAGCTCTATGCCCGCATTGTCACTTCACCCATAGGACCTTACAACACCGGCGATGATGCGATCAGCCTTGGAAGCCAGTATCTCGGTAGCCAGCACGTATATCGAATCGCCTGGAATGCCGGCAGCATCGAGCTTTCTATCGATGGAATTCTAAAGGTAACACGCCCCTCAAACATTAGCGACCCAATGCGCGTGGCAGCCAGCGACTTTGTCATCAATGGAAACAGCCTGCAGGTCGATTGGATACGGATGGCGTCTTATACCTCCCCCTGCAACTTCACCTCGCGCCTGTTCGACACCGGTGAAGCAGCTAACTGGGATTTGCTCGATTGGAATGCCAACCTCCCAACCGGCGCCAGCCTGAGCCTGCAGTACCGTCTGGGGAATACAGCAGACCTGGGTGGGGCGCAATGGATTCCGGTCACCGGAAATTCTCCAAAGACTCTGGCAGGCAACTCGCAATATATCCAGTACCAGGTGGTACTTGGGACAACCAACCCATATCAAACGCCTGTTTTACAGGATGTGACTTTTAACTACCATGCTGGGGCGGATACAACTGCGCCAACGATTTCTGGCCTTTCGGCTGCGCCAGGTGGAAACGGGTACGAAGTCATCTCCTGGAATACAGATGAACCGTCCGATTCGCTGGTTCAATACGGAACAAATGCGAGTTCTCTATTTTCAAGCGCGAGCTCGCCTGCGCTGGTCGTTGCTCATTCGATAACCCTTTCCAACCTACCGACCGGCACAAAGTATTATTTTCGAGTGACTTCCAAAGACGCTGCCAATAACGGCACCGCCTTCCCGCTCGCAGGGGAACCGCCCGCCAGCTTTAAAACGCCAGCAGTGATCCATACCCTCACCGATACCAATTTGGCCGACTTCAGTGCTGGCTCCAGCTCGTGCACGATTGATCCAGGAATAGGGGATGGCGCTGTACGGCTTCCATTGATGATCGATGAGAATTTTTATGGGACAACGTTGCCAGCCGACTGGACACAACCTCCTTGGCCTGGAGGTGGACAGGCCACAGTGAGTGAGGGCAGTCTGAATGTGAACGGCGGGATTGCTGGAACAACTGCTGCGTTCTCTGTCGGTAGTACGTTGGAATTTATTGCAACGTTTTCCAACGACCCTTACCAACATGTCGGCTTTGTAAACAACTTGAATTTCGATTCGCCCTGGGCAATCTTTAGTACTAATGCGTCAAGTTCATTTCTTTATGCCCGCGTAAATGGGGCTTCAATGACAGACATCCAACTTCCAGGCAGCTACTTGAATGCTCCGCATGTCTATCGCATTGAGTGGAACGCCACAGGTTTCAAGTTCTATATCGATGGCGCTCTGGTTGAAACTATCTACACGGCCATCACAACGCCGATGATTTTTGCGGCTAGCGACTATGTCAATAATAGCAATGGCATTTCAGTCGATTCGGTAAGCCTGACACCCTACATTTCGCCCTGTACTCTTACATCCCGCGTGCTGGATGCTGCCGGAACGGCTGTATTCAGCAGCATCGGCTGGATAGGAACGACGCCCGCCGGAACTGATTTATCCCTATCAGTCCGGACCGGCACCACCATAACACCAGACGGGACCTGGACCGCGTTTACACCGGTGACAAATGGGGCTTCACTGCCCGATGGCTGGCGCTACTTGCAGTACCAGGCTCAGCTAAGCGCTACGGATGGTTCCCAGACACCAGTGCTGGCAGATATTACTATCCAATACCAGATCGACCTGCCTCCAGTCGCAATAGATGACATCTATACCACCACAACAGATGTCTTGCTGACAGTTGCTTCACCGGGCGTGCTGGCAAACGACATCGATACCGACAGCGATCTGCTGACGGCTGTCAAAGTCACCGACCCTGCCCACGGCACCCTTTCCCTCAACAGCAACGGCTCCTTCACCTACACCCCCACCAACGGCTTCTCCGGCAGCGACTCCTTCACCTACAAAGCCAACGATGGCACCCTCGGCAGCAACATCGCCACCGTTTCACTCCAGATCACCGCCGGTGGCACCCCGCCTCTGCCCGCCAGCTTCTTCGGTCTGCTCCACTTCAACAAAGACGCTCCGGGCGTGGGCACCACCATTGAAGCTACCATTCCCGGCGTCAGCGGCTCATTCAACACCTCAGTCGCCCTGGACGGCTCAGACCTCTTCTACATGCTGGACGTCCCCGGCGATATCTCCGGCACCCCCGCCAAGGAGGGCGGCGTGGAGGGCGATACTGTCTCCTTCTCCATCGGCGGCCGGATCCTCGCCTCCGCCTCCTGGCACTCCGGCACCCACTCCCAGGTCGACCTCAACTCCTTCGCCCTCGACCTCCTGCCCGGCTGGAACCTGGTCTCCTTCCCGCTCCACCCCGCCTCCACCAACCCGGCTGACGTCCTCTCCAGTATCATCAGCCGCGTTGACACCGTCTTCGCCTGGAATCCGGACGCCGTTTACCCCGATTCGCAATGGTTGATGTTTGCTCCAGGGCAAGGATTTGGAAATACTCTCAGCACACTCGATGAGAAGATGGGGTTCTGGGTCCATGTTACCCCGGGTGCCACAGTGACACTTTCTGTGAGCGGCTCCATCCCAACCAGCACCTCCATCCCGCTGTCTGCTAACGGCGGCGGCTGGAACCTGGTGGGCTTCCCGGCGGCCGGACCTAAGACCGTTGCTGCGGCTGCTCCCTCCAGCACAAGCATGATTTTCGCCTACGATGCCGGTGATCTGGCCGATCCCTGGAAAATGTACGACAAAAACGCTCCCAGTTGGGTCAACGACCTCTCCAGCCTGGCGCCCGGCTGGGGCTTTTGGGTCCAGGCAACTACAACCGGAACCTGGAGCGTGGATTACCCATGATCTGGGCTGGTTGGAAAAATCGATGATATAGGTGAATTAGCCTTTCACCAACCAATATTACTGCTGGAAATAATCGAAAAGAATATCTTGAATCAAAAAGCAATCTTTCTAGGGAGGAAACAATGAACAGGAAATTCTTGCGCGGGGTCTCGTTTTTCCTGGTGGTTCTCACAGGAATGTTGGCATTTTCAATTTCCTTTCCGAAAAACGTCCACGCCGCCTGGTTGACCGGATGGGCATATAAAATGCCGATCACAATTGCGAACAACCCAGGCGTAGCACAATCCGATTACCAGGTCAAAATTAGCCTGACTGCTTCCTCTTTCGACTTTAGCAAAGCAAAGAGCGACGGTTCAGATATTCGTTTCACCGCCCTCGATGGGATCACCTTACTTCCTTATTGGATGGAAAGCTGGACGGCAAATACAAGTGGAACTTTCTGGGTGAAAGTTCCCACTGTTCCGGCCAATGGAAGCGTCTTTATTAATATGTATTACGGGAATCCAGGCGCAGCCAGCATTTCCAACGGCCCTGCGACGTTTTATTCGTTCGAAGACTTCGAGAGCACCCCCTGGACAGCCTGGACGAAAGAGGGAACGGGTATTGGCACGTTCACCCAATCAACTGATCGGGCTAAACGAGGCTCTAACAGCGGAAAATTTGTCCAACCATCCGGGGCTAGCGCTTCCACAGTTTTTTCGAAGGCATCATCATTGCCTGGCACTAATTTCATACAAGAATGGGATTTTTATGACGATATGGCAGATGCCCCGGCATTTAAAATGGTGCGCGCCAATAATGCAATCCCAGGCGGACAGATCGGGTTAGGAGTGTGGACAGGAACGTCAACCGCGAATTATGCTTATCATAATTCGGGTTACGGATATACCGCGACTTCATTGGCACGATCTTTGGGCTGGCACATAATGGGTATCCGGGTCACATCTGATGGAAATCCTACCTTCTTTATCGACGGGTCGCAGGTGGGAAGTCTGAGCGGGTCAATCACCTCTGCCAATCGAATCTCTGTAGAAGGCATTCAAGAAGGTCCTACAACCTATTACGTGGACGACTTCCGGGTGCGGAAATATGCCTCACCCGAGCCAACCGTAACCCTTGGACAGGGCGGGACGGGGTCTGTCGATATGGCAATCGCGATGACCGATTCGCCCGATCCGATTAAGGTCAGCCAGACGCTGACCTACCAGCTTGCGGTCAACAACTACGGCGATGTGAACGCCACCAATGTGAGCGTGATAGATACCTTGCCCGCTGAGGTCACCTTTATCTCTGCTACAAGCACCCTGGGAACGTGTAGCAACAACGCCGGCGTCGTAACCTGCAGCCTGGGAAGCGTCGCCAGCGGCGGAAGCGCCACGATCACCATCCAGGTAACTAGCCCCGCCCAGGTGGGAATGCTAAGCAATACAGCTACGGTTACATGCACCGAAACGGATGCCAACACTGCCAATAATACCAGCACCGCCACGACCGTTGTTGGTAACCCGGTTGTCTACGTGGTGAATGGCGTCGACACAGAGGCCTACAACGATCACCCGATGGGGACCCTGCATACACAATTCGACTTGAGAAATTTCATCAAGGGCACTACGGTCTACATAGGCCCCATCATGGAACCCGCCTTCCGGAATAGCCATCTGGATAGCTTTAACAACCCCTTCAAGATGACCTGGTACGTGGAGATGGATAACTTTATCAATAATGGCATTTATGCTGACGGCTCGCCGATGGATTACCTGACCCTGTACAAAACCTTCATGTCCAACTATGGCGCGGAGCTCAACACATGGGGGGATGAGCTGGCCTACCACCATCACTTCATGACCTGGAATGGCACCAGCTGGGTACAAATGACGGATGGCACTCAGCTGACCAGCGGTGCTTACGACGAGCAAAATAACGCCCTCGACCACATGCTCCTGGATACCGGCTTCTTTCCTGCGGACTTTCGCTCTGGCTGGCTGTGGGATAGCAATGAAGTGCAGGCCTGGGTCGAAAAGAACCTCCTTTCCGATTTCAGCGGGCCTTTTGGCGGCAATCCTGTTTATTTCACTTACCATCCATTAGCCACGAACTATACACAGGTTGATACAACCAATAATATTAAACATTTCATTTCAGGCTGCGACGGCAGCGGATCGAACGCCACCAATATCAGTGCGGCCTTTGCCCAGGCTGCCTCGACCGGCAAGCCGGTTATCTACTGCTGGTTCTCGCATGACCGCGAAAACATGGGTAGTTACATCAACAGCTTACAAACCAATCTGACCAGCGCCTCAAGTGCTTCGGGAGTGCCCTTTATATATGCTACGACCAGGCAAGCCTTGCAGGATTTCATGGGAACGACGGATACCACGCCGCCTATACTATCGGTTGCGAAAGGCACGGGAGATACCTTCAATATTACCTCCAATGAATCCCTGTGGAATAATGCCCCTTATGTTGCGGCTCGATACCTGACTCCAGGTGGACTCAAGTATGTCCACACTTCGGCAACCGGATCCGGAACCTCCTGGACTGCCACACTCCCAGATCAAAAGACTTTTACGACCACTATCCCCGCGGAAAAATATCCTGTTGTTGGCGCTACAGCCACCCATTCAGACGCCGCCTATCCGCCTACTCTGGCGATTGACGGGAACGAGGGAACATATTGGGATTCCGGCGTAACTAATGGACTACCACAATCGATTACAGTTGACCTGGGCTCGACCCAGTCTGTGAAAATGATGACGGTCCATTTCTATGACTTGGACTCGCGCACCTATACCTATAACATCGATGCCTCGACGGATGGTAGCAATTGGACGCCAATTGTCCAAACCACAACAGTCCATGGCACGGGAACGCACGAGTTTTCATCGCCGGTTGATTTGCGCTATGCCAGAGTAACAGTCACCAATGGCTCCGCAAGTTTTATTGCCCATATCTTTGAAATCTCCCTATTTAAAACTTTACAGTCAACTATCAGTGTGACTGGCGATCTTCTTCAGGCAAGCGTCGGAGCCGGGGACCTGGCGGGCAACACGGCTGTTGCAACTTCGGTCGTCCGTTCAATAGCTGATCTCGAAATCACCCAGACTTCAACGCCTTCTTCAGGGCGGGTTGGAGTTAACCTGACTTACAACCTGACCGTAACCAACCACGGACCAAGCACCGCTGCCAGTGTCCAGGTAACCGACAACCTTCCCAGCGGGCTCAATTTCGTCTCCGCCACGCCCAGTGTGGGGACGTGCTCCGGAGCGCCGAGCCTCACCTGTGACCTGGGCGACCTGGCAAACGGAGCCAGCGCCACTATTTCCATCGTCGTCACGCCTCAGGCGATAGACACCTACTCTAACACTGCCAGCGTCAGCACGGCTTCTAGCGATCCGGTTCAAACAAACAACACGGCAACCCTTTCCACCACGGTTGGCAATCCGGTGGTGTACATCGTGAGCGCGGTTGACACCGAAGCTTTCAACAATCACCCCACCACCCCGCAGCATGTCCAATTTGATGTGCATAATTTCATAAAAGGTCAAAGCACCTATATCGGCCCGCTCATGGCCGCGGACTTCCGCAACGCTCATCTAGACAGCTTCAGCACGCCTTTCAAGATGACCTGGTATGTCGAGATGGATAACTTCATCAACAATGGCATTTATGCTGATGGCACTGCGATGAATTATCTCACCCTGTACAACACCTTCGTCAACAACTTTAGTCCCGAGCTGGCCACCTGGGGGGATGAGCTGGCCTATCACCACCACTTCACCGTTTGGAATGGGACCGCTTGGGTTCAGGACGGGCACCAACATGCCACGGATGGCCAGTATGACGAGCATAACAATGCCCTAGACCGCATGATCCTGGATGCCGGCTTCTTCCCGACCGATTTCCGTTCCGGATGGCTGAATGAGAGCAACCAGCTGCAGGCCTGGGTAGACCAATGGATGTTATCGGATGACAGCGGCTCCGGGTGGGCAACCGGCTGGATCCCTTACCATCCGTCCGCCACAGATTACACCCAGGCAGGCAGCATGAATCATTGGATGGTCAACTGCCAGGGCGGAGATATCACTTCAGCTTTTACCCAGGCAAGTAATAGCGGCGGACCCGTGATTTACTGCTGGTACGGGCATGACCGCGAGGACCTGCTCAATTATTTGAATGGCATCCAATCCAGTGCAACTGCTGCTTCAGCCAGCTCTGGCATTCCCTTCAAATACGCCACCGCAAAGGAAGCGCTGCAAGCAATCATGGGCACAACGGACACCACCCCTCCCACACTCACTGTGATAAAAGGTAGTGGGGATACATTCAATATCAACTCCAACGAGCCCATCTGGAACAACGCTCCTTATATGGCTGCTCGATACCTGGCGCCAAGTGGATTCAAATATATTCATACATCAGCTTCCTCTACTGGCACAAATGCCTGGGTTGTAACGATCCCTGCCACACAGACATATAGCACCACGATCCCGCCGGAGAAATATATTCCGGTCAGTGCAACTGCCTCCAGCCAATTGACCGGACATGAAGCCTCCAAAGCAATCGACGGTGTTGACAGCGGCGAGAGTTACTGGGATTCAACCCCAATGACGAACAATACTCCGAATTGGATCATCGTAGACCTGGGCGTCGTGAAGACAGTCCCCCAGCTCACGATCCACTTCTGGGACGGCGACTCGCGCACCTATACCTATTACGTCGAGTCTTCACAGAATGGCACGGACTGGACACAAATTGTAGCTTCAAATACGGTCCATGGCCTTGCCACGCATACGTTTGAAACTCCAATAGATCTCAGGTTCGTCAAGGTCACGGTTACCGGCAGCACCAACTCGAACAATTACGCCCATATCTACGAGATCACCCTGTATAAAACTACTACAACGACCACTGTGACTGAGACAGGCTCCTTGCAGGAGGTGGGCGCCGGCGCATTGGACCTGGCTGGCAACAGCGCAGTCGCAAATAACGTTCAGCAGGCCCTGGCGGACCTTGAAATCGCCAAGACCGCCGCACCAATCCCCGCTTACCTGGGCAGCAACCTGACCTATACCCTCACGGTGACAAACCACGGGCCATCCATCGCCACCGCCGTCCAGGTGACGGATGACTTGCCAGCCGGGCTCACGTTCGTTTCTGCCACTCCGTCCCAGGGAACCTGCATTTCGGCCAGCCCCGTTTCGTGCAGCCTGGGCGACCTTTCAAACGGCGCCAGCGCAACGGTGACGATCATCGCCGCACCTCAATTCGCTGCAACGTATGTCAATACCGCTTCGGTGATCTCTTCTTCCGCAGATATTAACCCGGCCAATAATTCAGCCACCATCAGCGCCACGGTGAACACTCCCATGGCTGACCTGGCCCTGACCAAGACTGCCTCGTCCGGTTCAATCAGGTTAGGGAGCGACCTGACCTACACCTTGATGGTAACGAATAACGGTCCGCTGGCTGCCGACAGCGTGCAGCTCACCGATACCCTGCCGTCTGGTGTGAACTTTGTTTCCGCAGCTGCCAGCCAGGGCACGTGCAGCGGCACCAGCTCCATTACTTGCAATCTGAACAGCCTCGCGAATGGCGCCAGCGCCACCGTCACAATCATCGTCCAACCAACTGCCGAAGGCAGCATCACGAACACTGCTAATGTATCAACTACCACCATTGACACGAATCAGGCCAATAATACGTCTTCCGTCACCACGACGGTCGGCAATCCGGCGGTTTACGTGGTCATTGCCATCGACACGGAGGCGGATAACAACCATCCAATGGGATCGCTGCACACCACCTTCGACGTGCACAATTACCAGCGCAGCGGTGGCGCCACCTGTCAGGATTTCCTTACGAAATACTCGTCGGATGGCGGCGCTACCTGGACGGCATATCCAACCGGGTCAACGGTATTCAACTTCTCAGTTGCTCCAAACGGTGGAGGCACGCCAACCACCAGCTTCACCTGCGGCAGCAATAATGCCTACGGGCTCGACGACTACGGCCGGGCGGTCCAATTCACCGTCCCCACCAGCGGCTCTTATGATGTCAGCTTGCAGCTCTCGGTGGTTGGCGCCCCGCCTGACACAAATATCTATGTGGTGCCGGATGTCAGCGGCAATCCCGATATAGCTTATCCTTTATCTACCTACACGGCCAAAGCTGCCACGATTGCCGGCGCCAACGGCGACTATTTCGTGATCGGGACCAACCTGTCCCTGACGGCGGGGACTCCCTACTGGTGGTATGCCGCCCGCCAATCCAGCGGCAGCGATACCGACCAGTTCGTCGTCTACCAGGGTTCATCGGGCAGCAGCAACACCTTCGCTCAAATCATGGACCCAGCCTTCCGCAGCTTAACGACGGACAGCAGCGGCCATCCGTTCGAAATGTCCTGGTTTATGGAGATGGACAACTTCATCAACAATGGCTTCTATGCTAATGGCCAGCCGATGAATTACCTGACCCTGTACAACGAGCTGATGAACAACTGGGGGAACGAAGTTCGCGGCTATGGGGATGAGATTGCCTATCACCACCACTTCATGTACTGGGATGGCTCAAGCTGGCAAATGGGCGGACAGGAACAAGCCATCAGCGGCCCGTATGATGAGCAAAACAATGCCCTGGATCGCATGGTGCTGGATGCCAGGTTCTTCCCAACCGACTTCCGGGCCGGCTGGCTGAACAACGACAACCAGATGCAGGCCTGGATCGAAAAATATATGCTGGCTGACGTAGGCGGCAATGGCTGGGGCGGCACCGGCTGGGAACCGTACCATCCATCTTCAACCAATTACCAACAGGTCGGAAATATGAACCATTGGATGGCAAACTGCCCGGGGGGTCCAAGCCAGGCCGGCGTGAATGATGCCTTTGCCCAGGCAGCACAGAATAACCGGCCGGTCCTCCTGTGCTGGTACATGCACGAGCGGGACGATATGAAAGGCCTGGTGGCTGCCGCCAACACGTATTTGCATACCGCGGCTGCGGCACCTGCAAATCAAGGCATACCATTCATCTACTCAACCTCCAAAGAAGCCATGCAGGCCATCATCGGCACCAGCGATACGACGTCCCCGGTTCTTACGATCACCCCAACGGGCGGCGGTAATTTCCGCATCACCTCGAATGAAACCCTGTGGGGCACGGCTCCATACGTAGCCGCAAAATACAGCGATGGAACAACCACCAGCTACCTGCACCTGGCTGCGCTTCCCGGCGCCGCAAACACTTGGACGGTTGCCGTCCCGGTCATCAGCGGCGGCTTGCCACTGAAGCAGGTCGGTACAGGCGCCATTGATCTATCCGGGAACAGCGCGGTGGCCAACACAACGAATATGAATGCACCGGTGGCAGTTGCGGATAGTTACACCACCAGCCAGGATACCGCCCTTGTGGTCGCTGCTCCGGGCTTGCTGGCAAACGATACCGATGCCGATGGGGATCCCCTGACCGCTGTCAAGGTTACCGACCCGGCCCACGGTACCCTTTCCCTCAACAGCAACGGCTCCTTCACCTACACCCCCACCAATGGCTTCTCTGGCAGCGACTCATTCACCTACAAAGCCAACGACGGCACCCTCGACAGCAACATCGCTACCGTCTCGCTCCAGGTCACTGCCGGCGGCACCCCGCCCCTGCCTGCCAGCTTCTTCGGCTTGCTCCACTTCAACCGCAGCGCTCCCACCGTAGGTACCACGATTGAAGCTTCCATCCCCGGCGTCAGCGGCTCTTTCACCACCGCAGTCGCCCTGGACGGCTCAGACCTCTTCTACATGCTGGATGTGCCCGGCGATATCTCCGGCACCCCCGCCAAGGAGGGCGGCCTCGAGGGCGATACTGTCTCCTTCTCCATCGGCGGAAGAGTGCTCGCCACCGCCCCCTGGCACTCCGGCACCCACACCCAGGTTGACCTCAACTCCTTCGCAATCGACCTGCTGCCCGGCTGGAACCTGGTCTCCTTCCCCCTGCTCCCTGCCAGCACCAAACCGGCGGACGTCCTCGCCAGTATCAACGGCAGCTTCGACACCGTCTTCGCCTGGAATGCCGCCAGCCAGTCCTGGCGCATGTACGACAATAACCCAATCACCACGGATACGTTGCCAGCCATCGACGAGAAGATGGGCGTCTGGATCCACATGACCGCCCCGGCTACCCTGCTGGTGTCCGGCGCCATCCCAGCCAGCACCTCCATCCCGCTGTCTGCCAGCGGGGCTGGCTGGAACCTGGTGGGCTTCCCCGCGGCAGGGCCTAAGGCCGTCGTCACGGCTGCGCCGTCCAGCTCCAGCATGATCTTCGCCTACAACGCCGGTGATTCAGCCGACCCCTGGAAGATGTACGACAAGAACGCTCCCGGCTGGGTCAACGACCTGTCCAGCCTGACGCCCGGCTGGGGCTATTGGGTCCAGGCGACCTTGCCTGTAGAGCCCTGGCTTGTTAGCTATCCATAAATTGGAGACCTTATGAAACGATACTCCTTTTTCGCCCGGATTTTATCCATTGCCCTTGTCTCGGGATTACTGCTTTACGGGATATCCATGATCGTACAGGCGGCGCCGGAAGCCAGGCGACAACTGGCGCCAGCTGCTTCCTTACCCAATTACAGCTACAGCGCTGCGCTCGAGGTCCACAACAACATCACTGCCATCTTGCCAGCCGGGTATACGGTCAACTTTACGCTCAGCTCGGCAGCCCTGGTGAGCGCTGGAAAGCTAAAGGCGGATTGCAGCGACCTGCGCTTAGCCTTTACCAACGGCGCGGAGACGGAATTGGACCGCCTGGTCAGTGGGTGTAACACAACGGCTACCCAGGTCCAATTCCGCACCCAGGCCGACATTGCAGCCAGCGCAATTGACACTCGCTACACGCTCTACTATGGCAATGCGAGCGCCGGCGCTCCGCCGGCTAACCCGTCGAACGTCTTGGCTTTTTATGAAGATTTCCAGGATGGCAATGCAAATGGTTGGAACCCGGCCAAAGGTACCTGGAATGTCGTGAACGACGCCGATAATTATGTGTATCGCTATACAGGCGGCGGGGCAAATTGGGCGCTCTCTTATGCAACCCTGCCGGTATCTGATATCGATTACGTTGCACGCATCCGCGCCAGTTCAACCACGAGCTGGATTGGCCTGGCTTTCCGCATCCAGGATCAAAACAATTTTGTTACCTTTTATGAGAGCAAGGATGTCAGCCAGTTCAAACTGGCAGATATTATCGCCGATAATCACTCAATCGTAACAACTCCTGGTTTCGCGATGACCCCAAACTTGTGGTACAGGCTGCGTCTGCAAGCCATTGGCAGCCAGGTGCGCGCCCGCATCTGGCAGGACGGAACGAGCGAACCCATAACCTGGCTGATCCCCAATACGGCGGATACACACTTTCTGACAAGCACAAACATTGGCCTTACTCTTTATAACCACTCAACGATTGCCGATTGGGATGACATCCAGGTGCGCCGTCTGGTTGCGGCCGAGCCTTCCGTCAGCCTGGGCGAGACTTCCTGGTGGGATAACGCCTGGGGTTACCGCCGGCAGATTACGTTGACTAATACTTCAGCCTCAACCGCGCTTCCCATCCGCTACACTGCCAGTTTCTCTTTCGACACGACCGCCCTGATTGGATCCGGCCAGCTGCTGAGTGACTGCAGCGACCTTCGCCTGGTTTACGACCCGGGCCTGGCGCCGGCGGAAATCGATCGAGTTGTGGAAAACTGTAACACCAGCCAGACAACCGTCTGGTACGCCCTCCAGCGCCCGGTAGCTGCCAGCGGGCAGGACAAGGCCTACTTCCTTTATTATGGCAACCCGGCTGCAGGAACCCCGCCGGCAAACGGCATGAATGTCTTTATCTTCTTTGAAAATTGGGAGCAAGACGCAGCCCATTGGACGAGTGCTGGCGGGTTGGACGCCAGCAATTCAGGCACAATGGGCGCAAGTACGATATCAGCCGATGCTTCTGTTTCACCCACGCAAAGCCAGAAATTCAATTCCTTTGGTGCCGCAGGTGATGCTTTTTCCGGCTACATCCCGGTGTCACCTTCCACCAGCTATGCCATCAGTGTGTGGGGCCGATCGCCAAACACAAATGTATGTTTACCAGTCGGGCTCGATCCATATACTTCGGCTACGCCTGGCGCGAAAGGCCTGGAAACCTGGTTATGGACGGACGAGTGGCGATACGGCCCGCAATGGGCCTGGCATTCGGCCAGTTTCACTACCACTGGAACTACCACCTATATCAAAATTAAAAGCGAGGTTTGGGGCCTGTGTTCCAATCCAGGCGCTCCTCCAGCGTATATAGATAACCTGGCCCTGCGTTATTCGATCGGCAGCGTCCCAACCCTGGTTATCGGCGATGAAGAGAGCAGCCTCCCCGGTCCTACGATTGCCGATATTACCAATCCGGCCTCGGTCAACCTGGGCGGAACAATCCAGGTTTCGGCGGCAATCGCTACCCCCAACGGAACGATCACCTCTGCTACCTTGCGCATCCTTGCGCCGCAAGTCGTAGATGTGCCAATGGCACTCGCCTCGGGTGATGCCACGAACGGCGCCTGGCAGGCCAGTTTCACCCCAACCCAGGGCGGTTTGTACACGTTCCGCATTCTTGCTGTTGCCTCTACAGGCCGCAATAAGCTGTCTGAGCAGCATACCTTTACCGCCAGCGATATCACTCCTCCGGTGATCACCCCGGTCGCCATCATTAATCCCATCCTGGTCAAAAATACGCAGACCCTGACCGTCCGTGTGACCGATAACGGTTTGGTCAATTCGGTGAGTGTGACGGTCGGCGGAACCACCTACCCGATGACCGCAAACGGCGATCAATATAGCTTCTCCTGGCAAATTACTACAACCGGGACGATTCCCTACACCGTTAATGCGGTCGATTCATCCAATAATGTCGCTACCCTTAATGCATCCTTCGTTTCCCAGCCGCGCGAGGTGGATGTATGTACCTGGGAGGGCTGCCGCCAGGGCGCTGCGAGCTGGTCTGAGGATGATGGCAATAACGCTTGCTATTCCAATTTGACCGCCGCCGGCATCAAGGGCACATTTTTTTACAATGGCACCTCAACCCCGGGCTGGTTTGCGGATTACAGCGCTGCCGGGCACGAAATTGCCTCGCATACCGTCGGCCATCCCTGCAACACGCCGACCTGTTCACCCACCTGCACCGCTCAATCGCTGGCAGCCTTGCCAGTAGACCCAGCCGCAGTTCAAAGTTACCGCGTCGACCAGCTTGAGCCGAATATCGCGGCAATTGAAGCCGGCACTGGCAAGCCAGTGCTCTCCCTGGCCTGGCCTTGCGGCTGCACCGATCCCAGCCGTTGGCAGGCAGCATCCAGTTACATTCTTGGCGCACGCGGCTACTATGACTACATTGCGCAGCTCACCTGGGTCGAAGATGTTAATCTGTCTGACCCCGTTAATTTCTTTAACCTCAATTCTGCCCACACTTACAGCCAGGCACTGGTTGACCAGGCTTATACCGAAGGCAAGTGGTCCATCACGACCTCGCACGGAGAGTGTACCGGCATCGACTACCTCGGCCAGCAGAATTCAAATGGTCATCTCTGGGTAGCCCCAATCGGCGATGTGCTCAAATATATCAAGGTGCGCGACGCCAGCCAGTTTAGCAATTACAGCCGCGCCGGGCGGACGATCAGCTTTGATGTGGTACATAATCTCTCACCCTTCACCCCGGCCAGTATTTCAACCAATCCTTTCACATTCCTGCCAATTACATACGATAACCCGGTTACCCTCAAGGTCCACATCCTTGCCAGCGATACGGTGCTGAGCGTGATCGTTGGTTCCACTTCTGTAGATTATTCCATCCAAACCATTGATGGGGATCGTTATGTTACTTTTGACGCTGCCGTAAACGCCGTTCGCCATGTAGTGGTTAACCTGGCTGCCCCGGCTCCTACCCTCAGCAACGTGAGTGCAATCGACCCGGTGGAATTGGGCAGCGCGGCAAAAGTCAGCGCCACGGTCATCCCAGCCGAGGGCACAACTCTGGGCAACATCACCTTGCGCGTGTTCTCACCCGAGTCATACGATAACCCTATGGTTTTGGCCTCAGGTGACCAATACATAGGGTCGTTCACCCCCGCTCAGCTTGGCAGTTACAGCTACCAGGTGATTGCTTCGAATAATGAAGGCGCCTCGTCACAATCTACCCCGGCCAGTTTTCTGGTAAGAGATACGACTCCGCCGAGCTACCGGTCTCAATCGCAATCTCAAAATCAGATTCCTGTGGGTGGTCTGAATACGCTTTCAGCCCAGGTATTTGATTTGGGTGGTCTCGATCGTGCGGTTTTGTCAACGAACGAGAGCGGTGCCTGGCAGGATTTCGATTGGCCGGTGTCGGATTGGTGGAATCACAATTGGACCGCCCGCCAGCCAGTTACATTTACTGAAAGTGACGGAATAGCCAGGACGAATGAGATCGTGGATATCCCCATCTCAAGTGACACGTTTACCGGGCTGGCTGACTGCGCTAATCAATTGCGCGTGGCGGATCAAAATAAGAGCGAGATTCCCTCGCAGGTTTACGGAGAACAGGTCGACGGAAATGGGTCGCGTTCCTGTCACCTGGTTTTCCAGGTAACCCTTGCGGCGAATGCCAGCCGCACCTATTACATTTACTATGGCAACCCGTCTGCGACAGCCCCGCAATATTCTTCCGATCTGAGCGTTTCAGGCAGCACCTTACGCACGATACAAAACTCATATTTCAACCTTGACCTGGACCTATCGTCAGGGATCATCACCCGCGTGAGCCTGCCGCAGGGCAGCAACACGAACCTGCCGCTTTCGCCCTCCTCAGATTACTATTGGGGCTGGCACCAGGTTTGTTCGTCGCTGGATGGCAATATCACCGGTAAGAACCGGCAGTGTATTGGCGGTACCGCCGATGCAAGCGGGCTGACAGCAACCGATTCGATCAGCGGCCCGCTGGTGCGTGAGATAACCCTGACGAACGTCAAAAGCTCAGCCGCCTACACTATCACTTACCGCTTCTTCGCCAATGCGCCATATTATCAATATAGCCTTGCGCGCACCGGCACCGCCGCTTCCATAATGAATAATTTCTGGTACCTAAACGGCAGTATTAGCCATCTTGGCTATGGAACCGGCGGGACACCAACAGCATATTTCAATACATACGACAACCTCGTCGATCATATACGCTTTTCAACCCTGACGGCGGTTGATCTGGTCTCAATTGATGGCACCGATAACGACGGGACCGACCTGGGCGGGACGAATTACATGACTCCGACTGCGGCTGGCTTAAGCCTGTATGTTGCCACAGGCGCTGACCAGACTGCGACCCAGGGAGTGCTGGCTCAGCTCACCTCCCTTCCCGCTCTCTCCTTCAGCCAGGTAGAGAACATCCCTGCTGGCCAGTATGGATCGCCGATCGCGCTAAACTCTGCAACAGAGTGGACCACCACCAGCTACACCTGGCAAAACGCGGCTATCACTAATCAATCGATCGGCTGGCGGATCAAATACTGTGATATTTCAGGCAACTGTGCGTATACCCCGGTATCAATATTCCAGGTGAGCTCTGGCGGCACCCCGCCTCTGCCCGCCAGCTTCTTCGGTCTGCTCCACTTCAACAAAGACGCTCCGGGCGTGGGCACCACCATTGAAGCTACCATTCCCGGCGTCAGCGGCTCATTCAACACCTCAGTCGCCCTGGATGGCTCAGACCTCGTCTACATGATGGACGTCCCCGGCGATATCTCCGGCACCCCCGCCAAGGAGGGCGGCGTGGAAGGCGATACTGTCTCCTTCTCCATCGGCGGCCGGATCCTCGCCACTGCCCCCTGGCACTCCGGCACCCACACCCAGGTCGACCTCAACTCCTTCGCCCTCGACCTCCTGCCCGGCTGGAACCTGGTCTCCTTCCCGCTCCACCCCGCCAGCACCAACCCGGCTGACGTCCTCTCCAGTATCATCAGCCGCGTTGACACCGTCTTCGCCTGGAATCCGGACGCCGTTTACCCCGATTCGCAATGGTTGATGTTTGCTCCAGGGCAAGGATTTGGAAATACTCTCAGCACACTCGATGAGAAGATGGGGTTCTGGATCCACATTACCCCAGGAGATGCGGTAACGCTGTATATGACTGGCTCGATCCCAACCTCTACCTCCATCCCGCTGTCTGCCGCGGGAGGCGGCTGGAACCTGGTGGGCTTCCCGGCTGACAGCGAAAAAGGACTCCCCGCTGCCCTTTTAGACCATGGCGTGGGGACCAATTTGGGCCTAGTTTTTGCCTACCATGCCTCCGAGGGAGACCCCTGGAAGATGTTTGACCGCTCTGCGCCGGCCTGGGTCAATGACCTGTCCAGCCTGGCGCCTGGCTGGGGCTATTGGGTGAATGTTAGTGCTGACAGCAACTGGATAGTAAATTATCCATAAGCTGGCGGTGGTTATGTTTGCTGGATGTTTTGAAGCTGTGTAACAACTCCAAAACATCCAGCGCTCCGACTTACGTTAAGGAACCTGGGAGGGTGAAATGAAAAGAACAAAACATACAAACACTGCGATGAATTTTCAAAGGTGCTTTAATATCCTGATTATCCTGGCTCTTCTAATGAGCGGAGCGATCACCGACGTTAAGCCTGTCAGCGCGGCCAATGCTGGCACAGCGCTGCAGTTCAACGGTTCCAGCCAGTATGTGACGTTTGGCGATACATCAATGGTCAGGGGCGTTCTTACGGGTTCACCTACCTGGAACTCAGCCGCAAATTCGAAATTTGGCGCCTCGTCATTAACTTTTGATGGCAGTAGACAATATGTGACCTTCGGCGCCGCGCCAGAGTTGGGAAGCGCTGTGTTCACAATTGAGACCTGGTTCTACCGAACTGCTACTGGTGTTGGCACAGATACTTCCGGCGCGGGCGGAGGCGGGCTGCAGGGAGCGATTCCTTTGGTCACGAAAGGGCGCGGGGAAGCAGATTACTCAAACGTCGACATGAACTATTTTCTTGGCATTTCAACGACCAGCAAGCTAGCCGCTGATTTTGAGGATATGACGGCAGTATCACCGAACCCCAACAATCATGCGATCATCGGGACAACCACATTAGCAAATAATACCTGGTACCACGCCGCAGCAACTTTTGATGGGGCAACTTTCAAATTGTACCTGAACGGCGTCCTGGAAGCCTCCACTGCTACTACCGCGACTCCTCGGTGGGACAGCATTCAACATGCCGGGCTTGGGACTGGATTAACTTCGACTGGTGCTGCAGGAGGTTTTTTTGCAGGTCGATTAGATGAGGCCCGGATCTGGAATGTTGCTCGCACTCAGGCTCAAATCCAGGCCAGCATGAATTCTGAGATCCTGTCCCCAACCTCCGGGCTGGTCGGTCGTTGGGGAATGAATGATGCTTCAGGCACAACTGCCAGCAATCTAAACCGGCTGGGCGTCACCAGTTTTACATTGGAAGCGTGGGTCAAACGTGCTGCTGGAGGTGCAACGATGACCACCGGCACAAATGGTTTCGACGGAACCGGTAACCGACCGGATGGTGCTTATCCAGTACTTGCGAAGGGGATGGGAGAAGGCGAAACACCGGCAAACGTAAACACCAATTATTTCCTTGGAATTACTCAAAATGGTTTTGTGGGGGCAGATTTCGAGGATACTGCGGGCGGCGGCAACCATCCTGCTTGGGGCACGACTGCTATCAGCCTCGATCAATGGCACCACATTGCTGCGACATATAATGGCGCTTGCTGGGCCTTTTTCGTAGATGGCAATGTGGATCCCTTAAATTCCTATGCAGTGCAATGCGCTAATGCAACTCCAGAATCCACCAGTTATCAGCGTGCCGCGCTTTCAGCTGGAATAAATTCCACCGGTGGACTAGGGACAGGCTTTTTTTCTGGCGTGATCGACGAAGCGCGTATTTGGAACAGGCCGCTTTCGCAGGCTGAAATCCAGGCTAACAAATTTAGTCAACTTTTGACGGGAGATGGACTGATCGCGCGTTGGGGACTAGATGAAGGATCTGGCACAACTATCAATAGTTCGGTTGGCTCTTTCTCGGGCATATTGACCAACGCTCCCGCCTGGGTAACTGGTTTCCCCATCCCTGACAGCACCCCTCCCGATGTCCCCACGGGTTTGGCGGCATCACCATTTAGCAGTCATGTCAGCCTTACCTGGACTGCCCCGGCTGACGCCGATCTGGCGGGCTACAATGTTTACCGCAGCACGATCTCGCCGGTTGCTTTAACCAGCCCGGTCAATGGCGGGACCCTTGTTACCGGCACCAGCTACGTAGATAGTGGGCTCACCAACGGCACCCCGTATTTTTACGTAGTTACTGCTGTAGATACCAGCGCCAATCAATCGACTGCTTCGAATGAAGTAAATGCAACTCCTTTAGCCAGTTTGGGCTCGGGGCTAAGCTTCGATGGTGTTAATGATTATGTCACCTTTGGGATTGCATCCGGTTTAGACGTTACGAATTTCACGCTCGAAACCTGGTTTAATTGGACCGGCGGCGGCGCAACCGCAAATACCGGATCTGGCGGGGTGACCGCGATTCCGTTAGTGGCAAAAGGTCTGCATGAATCAGACGGCAGCAATGTGGATGCGAATTACTTCCTCGGAATAACCAGTGGGGGAAACCTGGCAGCCGATTTTGAGGAATACGGGGGCGGTCAAAATTATCCCGTCACCGGTGTGAAAACGGTGTCAACCAACACCTGGCACCACGCAGCCGTTACCTATGACGGGCAGACATGGAAACTATATCTAGATGGCGTTCTGGATGTGTCGTCTACGCTCGCCGCGCCGCACGCCCCGCGCTACGATAGCATCCAGCATGCCGGCATTGGTACGGCAATGAATTCAACCGGTGTCCCCGAAGGCTACTTCGCAGGCAAGATCGACGAAGTTCGCATCTGGAGTCGCGCCTTATCGCTTTCAGAAATTCAAAACAATATTAATTTAGGGCTGACCAGCGGGACTGGCCTGGTTGCCCGCTGGGGTATGAATGAAGCCGCTGGCACGACCATCGCCAGTTCAGTTGGGACTTTCCCGGGCATGCTGACCAATGGACCAACCTGGGTTACCGGAGCGCCGTTTAATTTGCAGTTCAACAATGCGCCCGCTGCGCCAACTCCAGTCGCCCCATCCAACGGTGCCACCGATGTTTCCACCTCTCCAACTCTCACCGTCAGCGTTACCGATCCGGAAGCGGATCCAATGTCGGTCAGCTTCTATGGGCGGCCCAAGAACAGCGTTGGCCCAGATTTCACCCTGGTAGCCCTGCCCGATACACAGAATTACACCGCCAGCCTGAACGGCGGCAGCCCGGCTATCTTCAATTCGCAGACCCAGTGGATTGCCAACAACCGCGCCGCTGAAAACATCGTCTTCGTCAGCCATGAAGGCGATGTGACCAATAGCGGCGATTCCGACCCTGCCCAGTGGACCGCGGCAACCACTGCCTTGAATTACCTCGAAAATCCCGTTACCACCGGGCTACCGCAAGGCATCCCCTATGGCATCACCATCGGCAACCACGACCAGACCGGCGGTACGGCAGAATTCAACGACCACTTCGGAAGCACGCATTTCAGCGGAAAAAGCTACTACGGAGGCCATTACAACACCACCAATAACAATAATTATGAGCTGTTCAGCGCCAGCGGCATGGATTTTATCTTCATCAACCTGGAATACAGTCCTACGGCAGAAGCTATCAGTTGGGCGAATGGTTTGCTGCAAACCTACAGCACCCGGCGGGCAATCGTAGCCTGTCACGAAATGATTGGAACCGGCAATCCGGCCTCTTTCTCGGGATCTGGTTCTGCCATTTATAACGGCTTGAGAGGCAATCCCAACCTGTTCCTGATCCTGGCGGGACACACGCCTGGCGTGGGCCAGCGCACCGACACCTACAACGGGAACACGGTCTATACCCTCATGGCCGATTATCAAAACGAAACCAGCGGCGGCAACGGCTGGCTGCGTCTGATGAAGTTCATGCCATCCCTGAACCAGATCCAGGTGAAGACCTTCTCGCCCTACCCGGCCGATCAATGGAAAACGGCAGCCGATCAACAATTTAATCTTACCTATGCCATGAACGGAAGCGGCAGCTATACCCTGGTCGGCACAGCCACCAATGTCGCCTCCGGCACGAATACCAGCATCACCTGGCCCGGGTTAGCCGGCAACACCGAATACGAGTGGTATGCGGTCAGCAGCGACGGCAATAAATCCTCCGCCGCCAGTGCCGCCTGGAGCTTTACCACCATCGCCGCCGGCAACCAGCCGCCGGTCATCACCGAAGGTGCCTCAACGGACGTCAATATGTCTGAGGATGGCTCCCCGACCCCCTTTAACCTGACCCTGCACGCCACAGATGCCAATGTGGGCGATACGCTCACCTGGAGCATTGTTACACCAGCCTCGCACGGCACAGCTACCGCCAGCGGGACAGGCGCTTCGGTGGCGGTCGGTTATACGCCCGCCGCAGACTATACCGGCAGCGACTCGTTTGTCGTCCAGGTTTCGGATGGCAACGGCGGGACCGTTACCATCACTGTGAATGTAACGATAACTCCAGTGAACAATCCCCCGGTGGTGACCAACCCCGACAGCCAATCCAGCGCCGAAGGCGCCGTGATTTCCCTTCAAATCGTTGCCAGCGATGTGGACCTGCCTGCTCAGACGCTAACCTACAGCGCTACGAACCTGCCGATGGGGCTGAGCGTCAACTCCGCCACCGGCCTGATCAGCGGAACAATCGCCTACAATGCGGCAACCACCACGCCGTACAATGTCACGGTCACGGTCTCGGACGGAGCCGCTTCAACCCCGGTCAGCTTCACCTGGAGCGTATCGCAGGCCGCTTCCGGGCTTTGCGGGAACGATGCGAACCTGGTGGGCTGCTGGCCCATGGAAGAGGGCAGCGGCGGTGTGGTCATTGACGCCACCGCGTTCGGAAATGACGGCACAACCACGGGCATTCCAACCTGGGTAACAGGTCATATCGGAAAAGCTTTGAGCTTGAGCGGAACTGGACAATATGCTGTTGTTCCAAATAGCGCAAGCCTGGACATCACCTCTACCATCACTCTAGCAGCTTGGATTAAGCCAACAAAAACGTCCGCTTACACACAATACATAATCAAGAAGGTCATTGGAACTACTACTTCCAGTGGTTATGAGCTTTCGCTCTCAAGCGGTGGAAAAGTTTTCGTAAGGTTCAATGGCGGTACGACCCTTACTACTAGAGTTGACTCGAATTATTTGTATCCAACGGATGGCAATACCTGGGTACATGTTGCTGCGACTTATGATGGTTCAAATATAAAGGTATACATTAATGGCACACTTGACAATAGTAAAACTGTATCGTTCGCAATCGGCTCCAACAGCACAAACCTGGGCATCGGCGCTCAGCCTGATGGTGTATACCCATTCCAAGGAATGATTGATGACGCACGGGTTTACAACCGCGCGTTATCCCTGGAAGAAGTCCAGGTTCTGGCAGGATTAGCTCCCACCTGTTATACCCTTACACTCAGCCATACCGGCAACGGCAGCGACCCAACCGCTTCGCCGGCCAACTCCACCGACTGCCCTGCGGGGCAATATATCGCCGGGGCAAGCATCAGCCTGAGCGGCGCAACGCCGGATCTCGGCTGGCAGATCGGCAGCTGGACCGGAACCACCAACGACTCGAGCACCGCCAGCACGAACTCGCTGACCATGCCAGCCAGTGTCCATACCGCCAGCGTCAGCTATACGCAGTTGTCCGCGCTAATCTCCGGCAATGCCGGGATTGGCTTGGCCAGCCTGGCATACACCGGCGGATCAACAACAGCGAATGGCGGTGGTGTTTACTCGTTCACTGTTCCATACGGTTGGTCCGGAACCGTGACGCCCTCTCTCACCGGGTACACCTTCTCACCTGCCAGCCGCACCTACACCAGTGTTACCGCCGACCAGACTGCCCAGGATTTCACTGCCACGCCTGTCATCGCCCCGCCAACCGGCCTCACCTGCACCAACCTGAACCCCAAGCCGGCTACGACAACCACCGGTGAAAAACCTCAGTCCAAGGTCTGGAGCTACGGTGGGAACTGGTACGCTGTCTTCCCCACTAGCGCTTCGGGCGCCAGCTCAGCAGGCACCTGGCTGTGGCAGCTGCAGGGCACCACCTGGACCGAAATGCTGAAGCTTTCTGGCCGCACCGACACGAAGGCGGATATCAAAGTGGCCGGCAATCTCGCTCATATTTTGCTCTACGCCGATGCCAATACCCAGTTCATTACGGCTGAATTTACCGGCAGTGCCTACCAGCTGTGGACATCCAACCCGAGCCTGGTCAACATCTCCTTGCCGAACAGCGAAATCGCCACCATCGATCGTGACTCGACCGGTGAGATGTGGCTGGCAACCCGCAATAACAACAACACCGGCGAGATCATTGTTTACCACAGCGCTTCGCCCTATTCCACCTGGAATGGACCCATCGTGCTGGCCACGGGAGTCGCCGCCAACGATGATATTGCGGTTGTCACAGCCCTGCCGAATGGTACGATCGGCGTGTTGTGGGCTAACGAAACCACCAAATACTTCGGATTCAGAGTGCACGTGGATGGCGCCGATCCTTCCGTATGGTCGGCCGACGAGCGGCCGGCATCGCAATCCGCCCACAATGAGATCGGGCTTGGCATGGCGGATGACCACCTGCACGTGGCTGTGGCCTCTGACAGCACCCTGTACGCAGCTGTCAAGACCAGCTACGACACCGCCGGTTACCCCAAGATCGCCTTCCTCGTCCGGCGCCCCAATGGCGTGTGGGACGACCTGTACGGCATCGATGAAGCCGGCACGCGGCCGATCATCCTGCTGGACGAGGTACACGGCCACTTAACGTTGATCTACACCTCATCCGAAGGCAACAATCCCATTATCTACAGGCAATCCTCAACCCAGAGCATCAATTTCAGCAGCCGCGCCACCTTGCGAGCCGAAGCCTACAATGACGTTTCAAGCATAAAAGCCAATTACAACAGTGAATTTGTTGTGATTTACTCCAACGGTTCTGAAGTGGCGGGGCAAAAATGCGCAGCCAATGCTCCGAGCGGGGCCGACCTGGCCATCACCAAGACAGATGGCCGGGGCACGGTCCGCCCAGGTGACACCCTGACCTTCACCATCCAGGCCACCAACAACGGCCCGCAGGCTGTTACCGGGGCGGTCTTGGCTGATTCCCTGCCAGCCATTCTGACTAACGCAGCCTGGACCTGCGTTGGAGCAGCAGGCGGTGTGTGTTCTTCCAGTGGTACCGGGAATATCAACGACACAGTAAACCTGCCGGTAAATGCCAGTGTTACTTATACAATCATCGCCACCCTGGATCTCGGCGCCAGGGGCAGCATGACAAATTCCGCCACTATCACCCCGCCGGGCGGGATAACGGACCCAATCCTTAGCAACAACAGCGCAACCGACACCGACACCATCGTTACCGGCGCCGCTGCCTGTGGCTCCGATGCGAGCCTGGTGGGCTGCTGGCAGATGGAGGAGAACGGCGGCGCAGTCCTGGTCGATGGCTCGAGCTTCAATAACGACGCCAGTCTATCCGGCAGCCCACTGTGGGTGACGGGGAAAGTCGGCGCATACGCCCTGGCTTTGAACGGCACCAACCAAAATGGATTTGTCCCGAACAACGCTTCGCTGAACCTCAACACCCTCACGCTGGCTGCCTGGATCAAGCCTGGTCAAATTGCTACCCAGGACCTGCTCAAGAAAGCCATCAATGGCATTGTTGACGGCTACGAGCTAAGCCTCGCCACCACCAAAGGAGACGCCAGCTCTCAAAGAGTATTTTTCCGCATCAACCAGGCATCCAATGGTGATACCTACCGGATTAACGCCACGACTATGTATCCAATTGACGGGACCTGGATGCACGTTGCCGCCACCTTTGACGGAACCACCATGCGCCTTTATATCAACGGCACCCTGGAAAGCGACCTGCTGCTTCCTGCCGGAACAACCATCACAACGAACAGCTTACCCCTCTCGATCGGCGCACAAAGTGACAACCAGCGCTGGTTCAAAGGCACCGTCGATGAAGCGCGCGTTTACAACCGGGCCTTGAGCGAGGCGGAAATCCGCACCCTGGCTGGGCTTTCTCCAACCTACACGCTGACGGTCACGAAGACCGGCACTGGAACAGGCGTTGTGACGAGCAATCCGATCGGAATCGAATGCGACGCCACGTGCTCGGCAGACTTTGCCGCTGACACCCTGGTTGCCCTGACTGCCGTCCCGGATACGGGCTCTGCGTTCACCGGCTGGGGCGGCGCCTGCTCTGGCACGGGTGTCTGCAACGTAACCATGCACGCAGCCCGTTCGGTCACCGCTAACTTCGACCCGGCGAGCCCGATCAGCCTGCATCCCGGTTGGAACCTGGTTTCCTTGCCTCTACAGCCGGTCAACCCTGCCATTGAACAGGTGCTGGCGAGCATAACCGGCAGCTACGACACAGTCTTCGGCTGGGATGCTGCTAGCCAAGCATGGCGCATGTTTGACAACAACCCGATAACACCAGAAACCCTCACCGAGCTCGACGAAAAAGTCGGCTTCTGGATCCACATGACGTCTGGCGCCTCTCTGGTCGTCACTGGCACTGTCCCAACCCCGCCGGGCGCCAGCCTGGTGCTGGGTGTATGGAACCTTGTCGGCTTCCAGGAGGCGGCTCCGCGACCGGTGGCCTCTGCCGTGCCCGACTCGGTCAGCCTGATCTTCGGATTCAATGCCGCCGATCTATCCGATCCCTGGAAGATGTTCGACCGGTCGGCGCCCGCCTGGGTCAATGACCTGACTGAGCTGACGCCTGGCTGGGGCTACTGGGTTTACGGAACGGCTTCCGATTCCTGGCCCAAGCCGTAAAAATCAATTAGAGCTGCAGGCACTCGGCACAGCCGTCAGCAATGTACCTGCAGCCTATAGAAAGGATCAAAGATTGCTAATTAAACGACTGGTCTATGCTTCTATTTTGACTGTCCTGGCAGGGATTCTGGCAGTCACCCCTGCGCTGGCAATCCCGCCAATGCCCTCCAGCTTTTACGGCATCGTATCGATTAATGGAGCTTCCGTAGCGCAAGGCACTCGCATCGACGCCTATATCCATGGCGTCTCCTATGCCCATACTTTCTCCATAGTTTATCAAGGTAATTCTGTTTTTGCCCTGGATATTCCGGGCGATGATCCAGCCACACCTGATATAATTGAAGGTGGAAAGGAAGGGGATTTAATCCAATTCAAAATCGGAATTCATATATTCGATCAAACTGGCCTGTGGCATTCCGCTACAAACGTAAGCCAAAACCTTAATACTGAACTTTATTTCTCCTATCTGCCTATACTTAGGAATTAATCTGGAGGTTGATATGAAAAAGAGTCTCATTACTGCTTCTCTTTTTATCGTCCTTACACTCATCTTAATTTCTGTCACCCCCGTTTTGGCTGTCCCACCCCTGCCCAAACCCTTTTGGGGGACAGTCAAAGTGAATGGCAGCAATGTTTTCGATGGCACCCATGTCAGGGCATTGATTAATGGCGTGGTCTATGCCGATACACAATCCTTAACCTGGCAGGGCGATTCGGTATACAGTTTCCTGGTGCCTGGTGATGACCCTTCAACGACCGGTGTGATCGAGGGCGGTGTCCAAGGCAACACGATCGTGTTTACGATTGACGGCGTGAATGCCGATCAGACTGCTACGTGGACCAGCGACGGATTGACGGTGAATCTCAACCTGACCGAAACTCCGACGGTTGCCACTTTGGTCTCATTTTCAGGCAAACCCAGGCTCAATATGGTGCAGCTGGATTGGAGGACGGCCACGGAAGTCGACCTGGTTGGTTTTAATGTGTACCGGTCCGAATCTTTGAACGGTGTCAAACAAAAACAAAACAGCAGCCTGCTGGCAGCCCACAACCCAGGCCAGCTGGTGGGCTTCGATTACCAGTTTGTGGATTCAGTCAGCCAGGGTTGGCATTACTTTTACTGGCTCGAGTTGGTCTTTACCAATACCAATAACCAATCCAATCCGGTAGACCTGACCTCGAACTACATCATCTATTTGCCCGTGCTGTATTAGGGCCTCGGCTCTAAATTCTGAAATGAATTGGTGAAGGGCACACCCCTTGGGGGTGTGCCCTTCTTATCAAATCCATTTAATAAAATATTCATATACAAATCAATCAGCATCTTTTTTCGTGTTTTTACCAATTTAATGCTTGCGAGCCTTCTCGTCTTCAGTGTAATGTTCATAATGCTTCCTTACGATTTGTTTTTGGCAATCAAGGGAACTTGACTGGTGAACTTGCTTGCCGATCCAATGCCAATTGAATTCATTTCTTCCTTTTCAGGGCCAACGTGAGCACATCTTTTCATTTCAAACTTTGCCAACCACAATCTTTAAAATCGAACCCCTATATATGGGAAGTGAGGGCAAGTAAACATCAAATCTCTTTATGTACTGGTTTCTTTTGGATTTATCTTTTGTTTCGTAACCCATCGCTCTGCCCATTAAGCTACGAGGGCGGGAATTCCACTTCAATTTTACCCGAAAATTGCATTTGCCCCAAGAGGGGGCCTGCGATAATTATGGTATCATCACCAATAGCATAGAATTTATCCATATTGTCGCGATGAGAGGACATAATGATTAGAGCTGCCATCAGCAGTTTTTCCATCCTGGTCTCGGCGGTGCTGGTGGGGCTGGCCGCGCTGGGCCCCGTGTGCGCCTACAACTGGCTACAGTTCGGCGGGGATATGCAGCACAGCGGCGCCAACTCGCACGAAACCCTGATCACCCCCGCCAACGTCAGCCAATTGAAACGCGTCTTCCAGGCCAGCCTGACCTCGTCCATTGACGGGCCGCTGGCCTACCTCTCCGGGGTGCAGACCGCAAGTGGTAAGCGCGACGTGGTGTACGGCGCCAATTGGGCCGGCGGAATCTACGCCCTGGACGCCCACACCGGCGACCCGGTGTGGAGCAAGCAGGCTTTCACCGCCCCCTGCAAGATCAAGAACACCCCTTACGATTGCATCGTCCACTCGGCCGCCGCCATCGACCCCAACCTGCAGTACGTCTACGCCTACTCGCTGGACGGCAAGGTTCATAAATACCAGGTGGGCGACGGCGCCGAGGTCGTGGATGCGGCCTGGCCCGAGCTGGCGACGCTCAAACCCGACCTGGAAAAACAGTCTGCCTCCCTGGTCTTTGCCACCGCCCGCAATGGGCATTCGTACCTTTACGTCCCCTTTGCCAGCTACCCCGGCGATTGGGGCGAATACCAGGGGCACATCGTAGCCATCGACCTGTCCAACGGCGCCCAGAAAGTGTTCAACATGGTGTGCAGCGACCAGGCCGTCCACTTCACCTACGCCCCCGGTTCGCCCGGCTGCCCGGATATCCAGGCCTCCGTCTGGGGGCGCTCCGGCGTGGTCTACGTGCCGGGCCTGGATAAAATCTTCATGACCACCGCCAACGGGCCGTTCGACCCGGCCAAACACGATTGGGGCGATTCGGTCATCGCCCTGAACCCGGACGGCAGCGGCGCTAACGGCGGCCCGCTGGACTCCTACACCCCGGACGTCTGGGCGCAGCTCAACAACTTCGACATCGACCTTGGCAGCACTGCCCCGGCCATCCTGCCCGTACCACCCGGCTCGGCGGTCAAATACCTGGCCCTGCAGAGCGGTAAGGACGGCAAAATCCGCCTGCTTAACCTGGCCAACCTCAGCGGGCAGAGCAGCCCGGGCCACCTGGAGGGCCAGATCGGCGCCGTGCTGGACGTGCCCATCGGCGATACAGCCACCAATGATTTCGAGGTACGCACCGCCCCGGTGGTGTGGACCAACCCGGCCGACGGCAGCGTGTGGGTCTTCATCTCCAACGACTTCGGCATCTGCGCCTTCAAGCTCGTCTTCGACGCCGGTGGACTGCCCGGCCTGGCTTTCCAATGGAAGAACGATACCTACACGAATAGCTCCTCGCCGGCAATGGCGAACGGCGTGCTCTACCTGGCTTCCTCAGTGGATGCCACCCACGGCATGATCCGCGCCCTGGACCCGTTCACCGGCAGCACCCTGTGGTCCGACAACACGATCGGCACCATCCACTGGTCCGCGCCGGTGGTGGATAACGGCGTGCTCTACATCAGCGACGAAAACAATCACCTGACGGCCTATGCCATCGACGGCTCGGTACCCCAGACGGTGGCCTGCCAATCCAACTGGATTCCCATCATTTTCGGCAATCCATGAGGGCCGCGCATCTGTCTAGGCCACCCGTTTCCCGTAAATTGTCTTTTAATAGTCCAATTTTTAATTGGCTAGTGATTGATTTCACATTTAGATTCGTTCAAATATATAAGCTGGTTTTAGGATAGATAGTTAATCATCACTGAAATTGTTTACGGGGAAATCCGATTACGGAACCGGCGTGGCCCAGACCTCGCCCCAATTGTACCTGTCCACGCTCACCGGCGCCTCCTGCTGCTCAGTCTCGGACATGTTCCTGGTGGCCTACGACCCCGCCACCGATTTCACCATCCAACCCTGGCTAAAGCAAAAGATCGGCGCGGGGCTGCGCTTGGGCCAGGCTGTGGGCGGGCATTACGTCTTCACGCCCGAAGGTCAGCAGAACATCAAGCTGTACGGCTATTTCGTCACCCTGGTCGCCAACATCGAAGAGACCGGCACCGGCCTGGACCAGAGCATGTTCGTCACCTGCGACACCGCCCAGGATATGGCGCGCCTGTCGTTCACCCAGGCCGAGAAACCCTTGCTCATCCCCTCTGGTGAAATCTCGGCGGTGATGGTGAAGGTGGACCCCGGCCTCGATCCCAACGAAGTCGCTGTCAAAATCATCCAGCAGGTTCCGGACGTGACCCCCATTGCCAGCTCCAACCTCTTCCAGAGCTACCGTAAGCAAATGAGCGGGCTGCTCAACATACTGCTGCTGGTTGTGGGCTTTGTGTGGCTGCTGGCGACCGTACTGATCAGCCTGGTGTTCACCATGGCCGCCAACGAGCGCAAGCGTGAATTAGGCGTGCTACGCGCTCTGGGAGCTACGCGCACTTTTATTATGAAATCGCTTCTGGCTGAAGCCGGAGCCCTGGCGCTGGGAGGCAGCCTGACGGGCATCATCCTGGCCGTGCTGGTGGTCAACCTGTTCCGCGCCCTGATCATCGACCTGCTCGGCGTGCCCTTCCTGTTCCCTTCCCTTACGCCGCTGCTGGGACAGATTGTCATCGGCCTGGGCGCGGCCCTGGTGTGCGTTCTTCTGGCAGCGCTGATCCCTGCCGTGCGCGTCAGCCGCCAGGACCCCGCCGTTGCGATGAGGGAATGACATGATCGAATTGGACCAGGTTGCCAAAATCTATCCGTTGAGCAAAGAAAACAGCGTCCAGGCGGTGCGCGGGGTGAGCCTGAAGATCGAAAAGGGCGAATTCGTGGTGATCACCGGGCGCTCCGGCTCCGGCAAGACCACCCTGCTCAACCTGATGGCCGGGCTGACCCACCCTTCCTCGGGCCGGGTATTATTCGAAGGGCAGGACCTGTGGAGCCTGCCCGACCGCCAGCAGGCCATGCTGCGCAACCGCAAGATCGGCTTCGTGTTCCAGTTCCCCAGCCTGCTGCCGACACTGACCACGCGTGAGAACGTGGCCCTGCCCACCATTTTCGGCGGGGACGGCGCGAAAGAGGAGGGAACCGCCCGTTCCTCAGAGCTGCTCGAGTTGGTCGGCCTCAAAGATAAAGAAAATGCTTATCCCCGGCAGCTTTCCGCCGGGCAGCAGCAGCGCGTGGTCATCGCCCGCGCCCTGATGAACCACCCGCAGCTACTGCTCGCCGACGAGCCGACCAGCGACCTGGACGAGCAGACCGAAACCGAGATCATGGACCTGTTCAAGCAGGTGTACGACGAGACCGGGGTCACGATCGTCCTGGTGACGCATTCCACCTCCCTCATCCGCTACGGCACCCGCGACATCAAGATGGCCGGCGGCAAAGTAACCGAATAGCACCCCCACCCCGGCCCCGCCCCCTCAAGGGGGCAGGAGGTATTTAAATGCGGTGTTTTTGTCCCGAAA
>DBMK01000225.1 GCA_002298885.1 Anaerolineaceae bacterium UBA700 | reverse complement strand
TTGTCTACCATTCGACGGTCCCGGCGCTGCCGGCTGGGGAAGACCCGGTAGAATGGTTCCTGTTCGTCGAAAAAGCCGGTTTCTGCAATTATTACGCCTCAGCCGAGGTGCTCATGCTGCGCTCGATGGGCGTGCCGGCGCGCATGGTGGTGGGCTACGCCCAGGGGACATGGATACCCGACCAGCAGGTCTACGAAATTGCCGGCAGGGATTACCACGCCTGGCCTGAGGTCTTCTTCCCGGATCTGGGCTGGGTGCCCTTCGAACCGACCGGTTCGCAGCCCGAGCTGACCTTCGCGCCGGGCGATTCCAGTTCCAGCAGCACCAATCTGCAGGATAGTCTCGAACCAACCCCCTTTGTACCGCCGGTCGCCAACCAGGGATTGAGTAACGAAGAACTGGCGAAACAGCTGCAGGTGATTGCCCAGCAGAGAGCTCGGGAAAACACATTGAAAATCGGGGGTACGCTGGCTGGCGTAGGGCTGCTGGTTTTTGCTTTTTACCGCTGGAAGAAATATTCCTTGAAAAACACCCCGCTTCCCACCTGGTTCGAACGCACCCTCACCACCCGCGGGTTCAAACCGCCGGCATGGTTGAGAATGTGGTCAATCCGCGCGCGGCGCTCGCCGATGGAAGCGCAGTTTGCCCGTGTGGGAGAACTATTGCGCGTCTGGGGCCAGACGCCATCCACCGATCTGACCCCGGCCGAACAAGTTTCCATGCTGACCAGGATCGTGCCGGATCTGGAAGGCTCTGCCAGCGTGCTGCTGGAAGAATACCATCGCTCGGCTTACAGCCGGCGCACGGCCAATTATTATCGCGCCAAACAGGCGGCCGCCGAACTGCGGCTAAGGGGATATCAAATTTGGGTCAAGAGGCTGTTTAGTGTCCGATCGTAAAACAACGCTTCATCCGTCGAGGTGTTGTCGTGGTCTCTAACCTCAACACTTCCTCACTCGTCTCAGTTGACCAGCAGTTGATTGCGCTGGTCAACGTTTTTGAGGAAGTTCGCAACTATTTGCAGACATATCGCCCGGCCTTTGTGCCCGAGAAGGTGTATCAGGCGGTTGCCGAGGTGGCTCACGAGCTACCCAACCTGCGCAAGCAGGTGGCTGCCCTGGAAGGAGAATGGCGCAACCTGCGCGCGCTGGCCCAAATTGGCCAGGTGGTCAATTCCTCGCTCGATCTCGACCTGGTATTGCAGATTGTGATGGATACGATCATCCGCCTGACCGGCGCGGAGCGGGGGTTCTTGATGCTCGGGCAGGCCGGCGCGGATGGGCTCGAAGTGCGCGTGGCGCGCAATTGGGAACGCGAGTCGCTGGGCAACTCGGAGCTCGAAATCAGCCAGACGATCGTGCAGCGGGTCGCCACCAACGGGCAGCCGGTGCTCACCACCAACGCTCAGGACGATCCGCGTTTCGAGGATCAGAAGAGCGTGGTGGCTTACAACCTGCGATCCATCCTCTGTGTGCCGCTGCAAGTCAAACACGAACTGATCGGGGTGATTTACGCCGACAACCGCGTGAAGAGCGGTTTGTTTACCAAGCGCCACCTGGAGCTGCTCACCGGTTTTGCCAACCAGGCCGCCGTGGCCATCGAGAATGCGCGCCTTTTTGCCTCGGTGCGCCAGACCCTCGATGAAGTCACTGCGCTCAAGAACCTGCTGGATAACGTGTTCGCCTCCATGCCAAGCGGGGTGCTGACCACCGACGTGGACGAACGCATCAACCTGGTCAACCAGGCTGCCTCTGAAATCCTGGGCAAGACCCGTGAGGAGCTCTCTAGAACGTTCTTGCAAGATGCCCTCCCGGCGGTCCAACCCTACGTGGCGCACGTCATGGTGGAAGGCCAGAAGGTGATGGGCCTGGATATTCAGCCCAGCCTGCCTGGGCGCGGGATGGTGGACCTGCGCTTGAATCTCTCGCCGCTTAAAGATGGCGACCAGCTCACCCAGGGACTGGCAATGGTCCTCGAGGACCTGACCGAGACGCACCGCCTGGAAGCCCAGCAGCGTATCTTCGAGCGCATGGTCTCGCCGGCGGTGATCAAGCAGATCAATTCTGACAGCCTGGAGCCTGGCGGGCAGCGCCGGGAGATTACCACCGTTTTCGCCGATCTGCGCGGCTTTACCAGCCTGAGCGAAAAGGTGGAACCGGAAGAACTGGTGGCGGTTTTGAACCGCTACCTGGGCGCAGCCGCAGAATGCGTTTTAAATGAAGGCGGTACGGTTGACAAATTCCTGGGCGATGCGATCATGGCCTGGTACAACGCGCCGATTCCCCAGGCTGACCACACCATGCACGCGGTGCGCTCGGCCCTGGCTCTGCGCGATGTGGTAGAAGCGCTCAACAACGAGCTGCCTGGTCACGCCCACATGAGTTTTGGTGTAGGCATCAACGTGGGAGCCGCTGTGCTGGGGTTAATCGGATCGGAGAAACGCCTGGATTACACGGCAATCGGCGACAGCGTCAATACCGCGCGGCGCATCCAGGAGAACGCGGGGCCGGGGCAGATCCTGGTGAGCCGTGCGGCGTATGAGCGGCTGCAGGGGCGGGTGGTGGTCGGGGAGGTCATCCCTATCCGCGCCTATGGCAAGCGCGACCCGGTGGTGGTGGTGGAAATCCTGAGGCTCAGGGAGAGCGGGAAGTGACGGCGGTAGCCAACGAAGGGATCGATCCCAACGATGTGCGTTTCTTCAGCGGCAGCTCGCACCCGCAATTGGCGCGCGATATCACCGCTTACCTGGGTATTCCCCTCGATCCAACCCGGGTGAAGCGCTTTAGCAATGACGACCTGTACATTCAATTGGGCGCAAGCGTGCGCTCGCGTAAAGTGTTCATCATCCAATCCCTATCTCCGCCGGTCAATGATCACCTGGTTGAACTGTTGATCATGCTCGACGCGGCGCGCAGCGCGGCAGCGACCGAGGTGCATGCCGTCATCCCTTATTTTTCCTTTGCCCGCTCGGATAAGAAGGACGCGCCGCGCATCTCGATCACCGCGCGGCTGATCGCCGACTTGCTGGAAACCGCCGGGGCCACTCACGTCATGACGATGATGCTGCATTCCCCCCAGGTGCACGGGTTTTTCGGCATTCCCACCGATCCACTCAGCAGCCGCAAGGTGTTCCGCGATTATTTCCAGCCACGCGATCTGAGCGAGACGATTATCGTTGCCCCCGACCTGGGGCAGGCCAAGCAGACCACACGCTTCGCCAGGGATCTCAAGCTGCCCGTTGCCGCGGGGATCAAGGAACGGCTCTCGGATTTCCAGGTGGAATTGAGCGGTTTTGTCGGCAACCTGGCGGGCAAGAAGCGCGCCCTGGTCTACGATGATGAAATTGCTACCGGCGGTTCGGTGGTCGAGATCTGCAAGCTGCTTCTCGAGCGGGGCATCGAGGAGATCTGGGTGGCCTGCACGCATGGAGTGTTCGTGCGCGAAGGGTTGGAACGCCTGGCTGATATCCCCCAGATCAGCGAGATTGTCGTCACCGACACGGTGTTCATCCCCCCGGAGAAACGCCATCCCAAGCTGCGCATCCTCTCGGTGGCGCATGTCTTCGGCGAAGCCATCCGGCGCAACTACCAGCGCCGTTCGATTGGGGATTTGTTTGTTTTTGGAGATGGAAGTGACGGGTCAACGAGTGATGAGTAACGGGGTCGATGTCACTGGCCCATTACTCATCGACTATTTTCCCTATTTGACGACTACATCAATGAAGATCGGATCTCCAAAGGGCTGGCCATCCGGGTTGTAGGCCTGCCAGGCGCTGCGGTAGGCGCCGGGCTTAGTCGGGGCGGTCATCACGATGCGGATCACAGCATGGCTGCCGCTGCGGGCCGGGAAGAGCGGCTGTACCGGATCGGCGCCCATATCCGGGCCGCCGGTCAGGCGTAAATGGTAACGCTCGTCCCAATTGCAGGTGCCGCTGTTCTCAACCTCCCAGCGCTTGTCCAGGGTGGAGTTGGCTGCCACCTGGGTGCCGTCCGGGATGGTCTGGTCGTTGAGGAAGGTCAGCTTGTCGACGCAGTCGATGACCGGTGAAACGGCCACTGTTGACGCAGCAGGAGCCGGCAGCGTGGCGGTCGGCGCCGGGGGCTGGGTAGCCGGCCTGAAGACGGCGTCGCTGCTGGTTGCAGGGTCGGGCAGTTGAGGGCGCAGCCCGCAGCCGGCCAATCCGATCGCCAGGAAAAGGACCAGGACAGCCTTGGTCATTCGTCTTCGTCGTCGTCCGCCTGTTCGCCCTGGCTGGCGAGGGCAATCGGCATCTCGCCGCCCATCGCCCGCTGGCGGATGGCCAGCTCGATCTCGTTGGCGAGGTCCATGTTCTGGCGCAGGAATTCCTTGGCATTCTCACGTCCCTGGCCCAGGCGTACGTCGCCGTAGGAGAAGAAAGCGCCGCGCTTGGTGATGATCTCGAGCTGGGTTGCCAGGTCGATGATATCGCCGACCTTGGAAATGCCCTCGTTATACATGATATCGAATTCGGCCACGCGGAAGGGAGGGGCCACCTTGTTCTTGACCACGCGCACGCGGGCCCGGTTGCCGATGGTGTCGGTGCCCATCTTGATGGATTGAATGCGGCGGATATCCAGGCGCACCGAGGCGTAGAACTTCAGCGCCAGACCGCCGGGGGTGGTTTCGGGGTTGCCGAACATGACGCCGATCTTCTGGCGCAGTTGGTTAGTGAACACGACCGCCGTCTTGGTCTGGTTGATAGCGCCGGAGAGCTTGCGCAGCGCCTGCGACATCAGGCGGGCCTGCATGCCCATGCTGGCATCGCCCATATCGCCTTCGATTTCGGCGCGTGGCACCAGCGCTGCCACCGAGTCGACGACGACCACGTCCACCGCCCCAGAGCGCACCAGGGTCTCGACGATTTCGAGCGCCTGCTCGCCGGTATCCGGCTGTGAGATGTAGAGGGAATCGATGTCGACCCCCAGGCGAGTGGCGTAGGTCGGGTCGAGGGCGTGTTCCATGTCCACGTAGGCGGCGGTGCCGCCCATTTTTTGCGATTCAGAGACGATGTGCAGGCAGAGCGTGGTCTTGCCGGAGGATTCCGGGCCGTAAATTTCCGTGATGCGAGCGCGGGGGATGCCGCCGATTCCGAGTGCCAGGTCCAGCGAAAGCGAGCCGGTGGGGATGGCCTCCACCTGGAGGTGGGAGGCTTCGCCCATGCGCATGATCGAGCCTTCACCGTAGCGTTTGATAATATCGCCGAGGGCTTTATCTAAGACGGCGCGCTTGGCGTCGCTCATCGAAGAGGATAGAGGGTCAGGGGGTTGAACAGCAGGAGGAGATTTACGGGCCATTTGATTCGCTCCAAGAACAGAATGTAAAGAAATTATATCCGAATTTAGTACGAATATTATAGCACATTTGTCCTATATAGCAAGGGGCAAAATAGAATATGGTAAAATCGTGCCATCCATGACTGCCGAGCTCTTTTCTTATGAATTGGTTGCCCGCCAGGGCGCGGCCCGGGCGGGAATATTCCACACTCCGCACGGCGACTTGCTGACACCGGTTTTTGCCCCGGTGGGCACGCAGGCCACGGTCAAGGCGCTGACCCCCCGGCAGCTCGAAGAACTGCGGGCGACGCTGGTGCTGGCGAACACCTACCATCTTTACCTGCGTCCTGGGGCCGACCTGGTGGCCGAGATGGGCGGGCTGCACAGCTTCATGCAGTGGCCGCACCCCATGCTGACCGATTCGGGCGGATATCAGGTCTTTTCGCTGGCCGACATGCGCAAGGTGGATGAGGACGGGGTGACCTTCAAGAGCCACGTCGACGGCTCGACGCACCGCTTTTCGCCCGAGAAGTCGATCGAAGTCCAGCAGAAGCTGGGTGCGGATATTATCATGGCCTTCGATGAGTGCGCCCCGCCCTACGACCGGGAATACTGCCAGCGCGCCATGCAGCGCACCCACGCCTGGGCCGAGCGCTGCCTGAAAGCGCAGAACCGCCCCGACCAGGCCTTGTTCGGCATCGTGCAGGGCGGGGTGTTCGAGGACCTGCGCGCCGAATCGGCGCGTGCGATCTGCGGGATGGGCTTCCCTGGGCACGCCATCGGCGGCCTGTCCGTCGGCGAGACCAAGCCCGAGATGAACGCCATGATCGAGGTGGTCAACGCCATCCTGCCAGAGGATAAGCCGCGATATTTAATGGGGGTGGGCACGCCGGAGGACTTGATCGAGGGCATCCGGCGCGGCGTCGATATCTTCGACTGCGTGCTGCCGACCCGACTGGCGCGCCACCAGGCAGCGATGACCCTGGACGGGAGGATCAACCTGCTGAACGCAGCTCACGCCCACGACCCGCGTCCCATCGACGAGGCCTGCGAGTGTTATACCTGCCGCACCTTCAGCCGGGCATACCTGCGCCACCTGGTAGTGGCCAAAGAAATGCTGGCCGCCACCTTGATCTCGATCCACAACCTGCACACGCTGCTCGAGCTGGTGCGGCGGGCACGCCAGGCCATCCTGGAAGGCCGGTACGATGAATTTGCGGAATCCATCTTGAACAGGATAAACGAAAAATCAGCGTGAGCGGGCGGAAAACACTTAAAAACGGCGCAGGGCGAGCGGCGCTCTTCCTGTTAGCCGTCTCAATTCTCACCGCCTGCCAGCCACAGGTGAGCACGGCGACCATGCCGCCGCCGCAGGTGTGGCGGGCGCAGGCCACGCCGGCCTTGCGCTGGCTGGGACCCATCTTCAACGCATGCACCCGCCAGGCGCCGCAGACGACCCTGCTGGTGGACGAAAAACCGCTCAGCGGGCTGGACCTCTCCGGGGCGGATTTTACGTTCAGCCTGCAGCCGCTGGATAAGGCCGCGTTTACGGCCGTCCTCGGCCGGGTGGAGCTGGCGGTGGTGGTCAACCCGGCCAATCCGCTGGCACAGCTCGACGCAAACGGTCTCGAAGCGGTTTTCAGTGGCCAGGCGGCGCAGTGGGCAGACCTGGCGCAAAACGGCTGCCCGTCCTGCGCCAAGGCCCCCCAGGGCGCAATCCAGCCGTACATCTATCCCGCAGGCGACGACGTGGGCCAATTTTTCGCTGGCCTGCTCCCTGGCCTTCCGGCCAGGCTGCCCAGTGCCATCCTGGCGCCAGACCCGGCGGCTGTGCGCCAGGCGGTTGCCGCCGATCCGCAGGGCATCGGCTACCTGCCGGCGGCGTGGGTCGATTCAACCGTCCGTTCCATTACGCTCACCGGCTTTACGGCAGACCAATTGCGCTTTCCGCTCCTGCTGAGCACCGCCGCTGAGCCGCAGGGAGAGAAGCGCTCCTGGGTTCTGTGCGTGCAGGATAGCTTGAAGTAAGTATCTGACCTAACCCCCCGGCCCCCTTCCCTGAAGGGAA
>DBMK01000150.1 GCA_002298885.1 Anaerolineaceae bacterium UBA700 | reverse complement strand
AAAATCTGCCCCAAAAATAATTATTCACTATAATTAAGCCATGCTTTCGATCCGCCTGTTTGGATCCCCGCAGGTCGAGGTCTCCGGCCGGCCGGTGCAAACCGACCGGCGCAAGGCCGTGGCCCTGCTGGCCTATCTGGCCGTGACCGGGCAGCCGGCCGGACGCGACCACCTGGCCGCCCTGTTCTGGCCGGATTTCGATTCCGGGCGGGCTTACGCGTACCTGCGCCGCACGCTGTGGGAACTGGGCCAGGCGCTGGGCGAGGGCTGCGTGCAGGCCGGCCGCGAGCAGGTGGCTCTCGACCCTCGCCTGGAGCTGTGGCTCGACGTGGCTCGCTTCCAATCCCTGACCGCACCGGGGGCAGAAAATGCCCCAGCCGAGCGCGCCGCGCGCCTGTCCGAGGCCGCCGCCCTCTACCGCGGCGATTTCATGGCCGGATTTGCCCTGCGCGACAGCCCTGAGTTCGATGCCTGGCAGGTGGAGCAATCCGAGAGCCTGCGCCGGCAATTGGGCGAGACGCTGGCCGAGCTCAGTCGGACCTGCGCCGGCCTGGGCGAGGCCGACGCCGCCGTCGCGCAGGCCCGGCGCTGGCTGGCGCTGGATAATTTGAACGAAGAAGCGCACCGCTGGCTGATGGAGCTGTACGCCCTCACCGGTCAGCGCAGCGCCGCCCTGCGCCAGTACGAGACCTGCGCCCGCGTGCTGAGCGACGAGCTGGGCATCGAGCCGGAGCCGGCCACCCGCGCCCTTGCCGAGCGCATCCGCCGGGGAGAGCTGCAGCCGTCCGCGGCGGTTGAAACTCGTACCGTGGAGGCGTCCGCCCTGCCGGCGCGGACTGCCCTTGAGCAGCCCGAGCGGCAGGCGCCTGCCGCCGTTTCTGCACTGCCGCGGCCGGGCACCGCTTTCGTCGGGCGCGAGCAGGAGATGGAAGAAATCCAGCGCTTGCTGGCCGACCCCGACTGCCGCCTGCTGACCCTGGTGGGGCCAGGCGGTATCGGCAAGACCCGCCTGGCCATCCAATCTGCCCAGGGGCAGGCCGCGGCCTTTGCCGGTGGGTCCAGCTATGTCTCCCTGGCGCCGGTGACCGCCCCCGAATTGGTCGTCCCAACCATCGCCGCCGCCCTCTCGGTGAAGTTCAAACGGGCCACCACCGAGCGCGACCCCGAGCTTTCGCCCACCGCCCAGCTCTGCGACTACCTGCGCGAAAAAGAGCTGCTGCTGGTGCTGGATAATTTCGAGCACCTCATCGCGGCTGCCGGAACCGTATCCGAGCTGCTGGCGGCTGCCCCCGGACTGAAAGTGTTGGTCACCTCGCGCGAGCGGCTCAACCTGCCCGAGGAATGGACCCTGGCCGTGCAGGGCATGCCCTACCCCCAGGACGAGCAGGCCCCGCTGGAGGCGTACGGCGCGGTGCGCCTCTTTTTGCAGGCCGCCCGCCAAACCCAGGTGGGCTTCGAGCCGGGCGAGGCCGACCAGCGGGCCATTGCCCGCATCTGCCGCCTGGTGGACGGCATGCCGCTGGGCATCGTGCTGGCGGCCTCGTGGGTGCGCGTGCTCTCCTGCCCCGAGATTGCGGCAGAAATCGAGCACAGCCTCGATTTCCTGAGCACCTCGCGCCAGGGCATCCCCGAGCGCCACCGCAACCTGCGCGCCGTGTTCGACCACTCCTGGCAGCTCCTCAGCGAATACGAGCGCGATGTCTTCCGCAAGCTCTCCATTTTCCAGGGCGGTTTCCGCCGCGAGGCTGCCGCCCAGGTAGCCGGCGCTTCGCTGGGGCTGCTCTCGGCGCTGGTCGATAAATCCCTCGTCTGGCGCGGCCCGGACGGCCGGTATGCCCTGCACGAGATGCTCAAGCGCTACGCCGCCGAAAAGCTGGACGAGGTGCCGCAGCAGAAGGCCGAGGCCCACCAGGCCTTCCACCACTATTACCTGGCCCTGTACCGCGACCAGGCCGAGGCGCTCAAGGGAGCAGCTCAAAAAGAGGCCCTGGCGCAGTTGGAGATCGAGGCGGATAACCTGCGCGCCGCATGGCTGCTGACCGTTGAAATCGGCGACCTGGAGGAATTGGAGCAGGGGCTGATCTCCCTGTTCGTCATCTACGAATTTGGCGCCCGCTACAACATCGCCGCCGCGTTGCTCGAGCCACTGCTTAAAAAACTGCGCGCATTGCAGGGCACCAATCCACACGCCAAAGCCTACGCCCCTGCCCTGGCCCTGACCCTGGCGCTCTTGAGCCGCTATTATTACCGCGTCTTCGAGAAAATGAGCGAAAACATCGCTTATTTCAAGGAGGCCCTCCGCATCCTGCCCGGCCTGCCGGCCGGGCGCACCAAGGCCTACGTCTACCTGGCGCTGGGCTTCGGCGTGAGCCTGCTTTCCACGGCGGAGCTCAGGGCCAATTACCAGGAATGTATGCGCCTGTTCGAGGAAGGCGGCGACGAGTGGGGCCGGGCGGCGGCCATGGTCGTCTTTGCCGACGTGATGTCCCTGGAGCCGGGCTACGTCGATGAGATGCACGCCCTGGCGCAGGAAGCCCTGGGGATCAACCGCTCCCTGGGCAACCGCTGGGCGATGGCCAATTGCTACTTTTTGCTGGCCATGATGGATTTCTGGATGGGCAATTTCGAGCAGGCCATCCGCTATGGACAGGAGGCGCGCTCGATCTACGAGGAATTCAACGAGCGCTGGCGGGTGGCGGAGACGCTGCTCCAGCTCGGCCGCATCGAGACCGACCGCGGCCACTACGCTGAAGCGCGCAGTTATTACCTCGAGAATATCGCCTTCAGCCAGGAAATGGGGGCGCGGTATACGGTGGCGGTCAACCAGGAGTGCCTGGGCTATGTGGAGCTGCTCACCGGCAACCTGGACCTGGCCGAGCAGTATTACCGCAGCGGGTTGGAGATTTACCGCCAGATCGAGTTGCGCCACGGCGAGGGCATGGCGCTGGGCAACCTGGGCGACGTGGCCATGGCCCGCCGCGCCTACGAACAGGCCCGCAGCTATTACCTGGAAAGCCTGGACGTGCTGGGGCCAGTGCGTGAGGAATGGGGCAAATCGGTGGACGTGAAGAAATTGGGCCAGGTGGCCCTGCTGATGGGTAATTATCCCGAGGCCGAGGAAACCTTGCAGCGGGCGCTGGAGATGTCGCGGCAGCTCAAGCGCACCCCCGATATTCAAGAGGTGCTTACCTTGCAGGCCGCGCTTAAGCTGAAGACCGGCCACCCCGCCGAGGCCCGCCGGCTGTTGGAAGGCGTCCTCGCCCACCCGGCCACAACTCCAACAGTAAAACAAAGGGCGGCAGAGTTATTAAACAGCGCCAAATCCAAATAGGTCACCCTTCCAATTTTTTCTTTCCACCGCCCGTTGGGGTACGGGGGATTCGCCCACGACATCGGTAATAGCAAAATCCCCAGTGCCCCTACATTGTGAATCCCGGCGCTAACTGTTGCGGTATGCCCAGGCGCTTTTTTCCTCACCCCCGGCCCCTCTCCT
>DBMK01000205.1 GCA_002298885.1 Anaerolineaceae bacterium UBA700 | reverse complement strand
CTCTCGAAAATAAAACCCTCAATTTTTTAATTCTATAATTAGGCTCTGGCTTTGGGCCAGACGGCCAGCTCGAGGGTCAGGCGGTCGAAGAAGCTGTTGCCGGGCAGGGCGCCGGCGCCGTAGTTCACATCGACGACACGGGCTTCGAGCTGGAGGGTGGCGGTCTCAAGCAGGATCTGCTTGCCGGGCTCGATCATCACCGGCTCTCCCTTCGATGCCAGGCGCTGCAAAATGCCGGCATCTTTGAAGGCAAACTCGCTCATCAGCACCTTGGTCACGGTCTGGATGTCGTTCTTATCGAACAACCAGACTTCGAAGGCGGTTACTTTCTTTGGGTCGCCGACGCCGACGGTTTCCGAAATGCCGACGCCGCACTCGCCCAGGAATTCACCGGTAGGCGAATCGATGCTGAAGGAGTCGTCGTAGAGGTCGACGCCGAGCTTGTAGGTAGTCATGAACTGGGCGATCGGCGCTTCGACGCCCTGGGCCTGGAAATCGGTCCGTTCGGCGGATTTGCTGATCTCCTGGGCCTGCTTGAAGGGGTTGGGGATGCCGGTCGGGCGTTTGCCGCGGAAGATCAACAGGTAGGCCAGGGCGCCGCCGATGACGAGCAAAACCAGGCACAGCACGATCAGCAAGGTTGCGCTGTTGCCGCCGGTTTCGGGGGCGGGCGTCGTCACGCCGCCTACAGGCTGTGTTGCGCCGGGTTGGGCGGTCTGTCCGGCGGCTGGAGTGGCGGCCGGCTGGACCGAGCCGGAAACAGCCAGTGAGAAGAGGTCAACTTCCTGAGGATTGGCGCCGTTGGCCTTGATTGTCGCAAGGACCGAGGCTGCGTCTTTTCCCAAGGCGTTAAACCGCTGCTGCGCCAGTTTCAGGTCGTTGTCTTTTACGTACGAATCAACTGCCATGCGGGCATAATCTTGTTTAAAATCCGAGCGCAGGCTGGAAGGATCTGTATCCGTGTAGGTCACAGGCCAGAGGCCCCAACCAATTACCAGCCAGCCAATTATCAATCCGATGATACCAGCCGCAATTGCCACGTAGAGTGGGTTTTTCGCAAGCTCACGCACCTTATTCATGTCAGTCGCTCCTCAAGAAGATGTACTGGTATCCTCCCAACAAACGTGGTTTTGTTGCTTCGAAATGTTCGCAGGTACATTTTGAAGCAACAAACCCCTGCCTATCGAGCAGATACACAACGTGGGTACATATGAAGCAATGGCTACAAACATTGTAGAACAAATAATAAAACCATGCAACCGATTACCCGGTCTTATTTTCTAGCTTGTTGCAATTTCCGTGCCGATAAATTTAAAAATAATGCGTTTTGAGAGGATGCATCCTCTCAAAACGCACTTTGGGCTTAAGCCTCTACGGTCTCCCCCACTTCTTCAATCAAGAAACTCTCCTGGCAAACCGTGCACTGTACTTCACGTTTATTAGCGATGACCAGCAGCCCGCCGCATTTGGGACACGGTTTGGCAATCGGCTTTTTCCACGAGGTGAAATCGCAGGTCGGGTAATTGGCACAGCCATAAAACACGCGCTGTTTGCGAGTCTTGCGCTCGACAATATCGCCGCCGTCTTTGGGGCAAGCAACGCCGATCTTCTGCAGGAAGGCTTCGGTGTGCCGGCAGGCGGGGAAATTGCTGCACGAGATGAACTTGCCGTAACGGCCCCAACGGATGACCAGGTCGTTGCCGCATTCGGGGCAGGCTCGGCCGACCTTTTCCAGCTCGGACTTGGTGACCGGTATTTCGGCCTGGGCTTTCGCAACGGACGGTGCAAAGGTGGTGTAGAACTCGCCGATCACATTGGTCCAATCGCTTTCACCGTTGGCGACCTTGTCCAGGTCCGCCTCCATGTTCTGGGTGAAGTTCATGTCCACAATTTCGGGGAAATGCTTGACCAACAGATCGTTGACCAGGATACCGGTCTCGGTTGGGATCAGCCGTTTGGCTTCACGCAACACGTAACCGCGCTCCTGGATTGTAGAGAGGATGGGAGCGTAGGTCGAAGGCCGGCCAATGCCGAATTCTTCCAAGGCCTGTACCAGGGTCGCCTCAGTGTAGCGCGGTGGGGGCTGGGTGAAATGCTGGTCGGGACTCAAATGGACCAGGGTCTGCGCCTGACCTTCCTCGAGCTTGGGCGGGATCTTGGTGTTCTCCTCCTCCGCGTTCGCCTTGGGGTCTTCTTCCTTGGATTCTTCCATGACCACCAGGTAACCGGGGAATTTGAGCGTCGATCCGGAGGCCCGGAAAAGGTAAACGTGGCCGGTGTTTTTCCCTTCGACCTCAACCGTTACGGTGTCGAAGACCGAGGCTTCCATCTGGCTGGCCACGAAGCGCTGCCAGACGAGCTGGTACAGCTTGAACTGTTCGGGGCTCAGGAACGGCTTCACTTTTTCCGGCTGGCGCAGGACAGACGTCGGACGGATGGCCTCGTGAGCCTCCTGGGCGCCGACGGCGCGGGTTTTGTATTGAGGCGGCGTTTCCGGCAGGTAATCCTTGCCATAGGTCGAAAGGATATAATTGCGCGCTTCGGCCTGGGCAACTTCGGCGATGTTGATCGAGTCGGTGCGCATATAGGTGATCAAGCCAGTTGAACCGCCTTCGCCGATATCCAGGCCCTCATACAACTGCTGGGCAAGCGCCATGGTGCGACGGGCGGTGTAGCCCAGGCGGCGCGAGGATTCCTGCTGGAGCGTGCTTGTGATGAAAGGAGCCTGCGGTTTGCGCCGGCGCTCGCTGCGTTTGATGCGCGCAATGGCGTATTGGGCCGCGTCCAGCTCACCCAAAAGGGATTTGACCACGGCTTCGTTCTTCAGCTCGGGTTCTTTATCGTCAACCTTCGCCAGGTGAGCGATGAAGTTCTGGCGGCCGACCTCGGGTTTGAATTCGGCGTTGATGGTCCAATATTCCACCGGGATAAAAGCATCGATTTGCTGTTCGCGCTCGACGCACAGTCGTAGAGCTACGGATTGGACGCGGCCGGCCGAGAGCCGACTGCGCACCTTTTCCCACAGAATGGGGCTGATGCTGTAGCCGACCAGGCGGTCGACGATGCGCCGCGCCTGCTGAGCGTCCACCAGGTCCATATTGATCTGGCGCGGATTGGCGAAGGCGGCATTGATCGCAGGCTCGGTGATTTCGTGGAAGACGACCCGGTGGCTCAAGCGCGGATCGATCTCGGCGGCTTCTAGCAGATGCCAGGCGATGGCTTCGCCCTCGCGGTCGGGGTCGGTTGCCAGGTACACTTCCTCGGCCTGCTTGGCTAACTGCTTCAATTCCTTTACGACCGGACGTTTTTCGTTGGGGACGCGGTACTTGGGCTTAAACCCGTTCTCCACGTCCACCGAAAGTTCCGAGCGCAGCAGGTCGCGCACATGGCCGACCGATGCTTTTACCGTATAGCCTTTGCCGAGGAAGCGCCCCACGGTGCGCGCCTTGGCAGGGGATTCGACAATCACCAGCCGCCCGCTGCGGCGCTTGCTTTTATCCGGCGGGGTCAATCCTTCGTGAGCAGGCGTGCGCCCCATGCGGAACAGTTTTGTCCCGCACACCGGACAGGTGCCGCGCGTAACCGGCGTCCCGGCCGCATTAAAATCGGGTTGGGGATCAACAATTTCTCGCTTCGTTTTGCATTTTACACAATAGGCGTCCAAGGACTCCTCCTACAAATAATTTACCATTTTAGCTTGCTTCAAGCGGTTGACAACCTCTTTTACCTTTTGGGCCGCTTCTTTCGGGCAGATAAGGAGCGCATCGCCGCTGTCGATTACGATCAGGTCCTGCATGTCAATGGTGACGATCAGGCGGTCCTGGTTCTTGCCAACCACCAGGGTCGAGCTGGTGTCAACGCCCAGGAAATTAGCGCCGAGGACGATGTTGCCCTGCGCATCAAGCGGGCTGACTTCGAACAACGAGTCCCAACTGCCAACGTCGCTCCAGCCCAACTGGCTGGCGGGAATCACGGCTACTTGTTGGGCTTTTTCCATAATGCCAAAGTCGATCGTTTCAGGCTGAATTTGCGGCCATTCTACCATCAAAACCTCTTCGCGCTGCGGAGAGCTCCAGCCCTGCGAAATCCGGTCCAGGCGTGTGGCCAGCTCGGGCATACTCTTTTTAAATTCGCTCAAAATGACACCCGTCTGCCAGATGAACATCCCGGAGTTCCAGTAATAATTGCCCTGCGCCAGGAATTTACGCGCCGTGGGCTCGTCGGGTTTTTCGGTGAAACGGACAGCCCGATACACTTCCTGCCCGGCAAACGTGCCAAAGACTGCCCCGGTCTCGATGTAGCCGTAGCCGGTGGACGGGGCAGCCGGCTGGATGCCCAGCGTGACAAGGTAGCCGGTCTGGGCCGTCTCAAAGCCGGACCGCAGGGCACCCAGGAAACTGGGGACGTTCTGGATGATGTGGTCGGCGGTAACAATAGCCATCGTGGAGTGCGGATCGCGGTGGGTCAGTGCAACTGCGGCCAGGCCAACCACCGAGGCAGTCCCGCGCGGCATGGGCTCGATGAGGTAATTCTCTACAGGAATTTGCGGACATTCGGCCTGCAGGGCGGCCGCCTGTTCGGCGATGGTCACTACCAGGATATGCTCCGGCGCGAAAAGCCCGGCTAGCCGGTCAATCGCCACCTGAAAAAGAGAGCGTTTCCCATCAAAACTAAGCAACTGCTTGGGAGTGGCTTTGCGTGAAAGCGGCCACAATCGGGTGCCGCCTCCCCCAGCCATCACTACGGCATAAAAATGTTCAGGCATGGTCATCGGTCCAGTAACGAGCTCCTGATTCGCGTACGGCAACGTAATTCATTCCACCTACCTGGCGCACCATTCCTTTCAGCTCAAGCATCGTGAGTGTAGCCGAAACTTTATCAATTGACAAGCCCGATTGAGACCTTATTTCATCTATATGCAGTGGTTCGGCACTCATCAGGACCATGATTGAAGCTTCCAGGGCATCGGCTGGCAATATCTGCCTGGCCTGCTGGTGGGATTGCACATTATCGATTTTCAGAGCTTCGAGGATATCTTCAACTTTCAGCAGAGGCCGGGCGCCCTGCTGGATCAGCCGGTTGGCACCCTTGCTTTGCGGCGCGTTAATATTGCCCGGCACAGCCAGCACGTCCCGCCCCTGTTCGGCGGCAAAGGTAGCCGTGATCAGGGCGCCGCTGGTCTCGCCGGCTTCAACGACCACCGTGGCAAGAGAAAGGCCGGAGATAATGCGGTTACGCGGTGGAAAGTTGATCGCATCCGGCGGCGTGCCAGGAGCATAATCGCTAATCAAGGCACCGTACTCCACGATGCGCTCGGCAAGGCTTTGGTGCTCCGGCGGGTATATCCGGTCCACACCGCAGCCCAAAACTGCAAGCGTACGCCCTCCAGCCTTCATGGCCGCATCGTGAGCCACCGCATCTACGCCGCGAGCCAGCCCGCTGACCACGGTGATCCCATTGTGGGCCAAAAAGGCGCCGATTTCCTCGGCGACCTGGCGGCCGTATAGCGTGATACGGCGTGTGCCGACTACGGCAACGGCAAAATCATCTTCCGAAAGGATTTCTCCACGTGCATAAATTACCGGAGGAGGTTGCTCTATTTCCTTTAGACGCCGCGGGTAAGCATCTTCTTCCCGGGTTATAACCGAGATCTTCTGTCGTTCCAGGCGTTCCATGACTTTATCGAGATCGAGCGACGAACGCAGCGATATCAGGTTTTCGACGATCCTGGGGGAAAGGCCGGCCTTGAGCAGGGCATCAGCCGGGGCCAGCCAGGCGCGCTGTGGATCGCCAAAGAAATCCAGCAGGGCCTGGAAGCGGACTGCCCCGATGCCTTTGACCATATTGAAACCGACCCAATAGGCCTTTGAATCCATTGTATGCGGCTAAGATTACTGCCATTCCGGCGGTTGCGCGTGCATTTCGCCGGTTTCAAGATTCACGTCGAGGATTACATCATTCAAAGCAGGCAGAAGGATCTCGTCGCCGTCCTCCGGCTGCACAACGTACACGTCGTTTGCCCCCGTTTCGATAATTTCAACGATCTTGCCGAGCTGCTTGCCAGATTGGTCGAGGACGGATAAGCCGATCAACTGGTGGTGGTAATATTCGCCCTTTGGCAGGGGCGGCAGCGAATCGGCGCGCACGTACACGGCCTGGTTGGTAAGTACCGAAACCTTATCGCGATCGTCGTAGCCTTCAAAACTCAAAAGCAGGCCTTTTTCTACCAGGCGTCGCCCGGCTATTGTGTAAGGTTCGTGAGTTGCACCGACGTAAAGCATGGTGCCGACCCTGAGACGCTGCGGGAAATTGGTCATCAATTCCATCAGGATTTCACCGTGAATGCCGTGCGGCTTGCGGAATTGACCCACTACAACAAACACAGGCTCGCCCGGCTGGGGCGAGCCTGTTTCATTGTTCTGCCGGTTGATTGGACGGATACGGCGGCGGTTCATCGAGGCTCGATCACGTCCAGGGTGACCTGTTTTCCCTCGCGGGCGGCAGATACGCGCAGCAAAATACGCATGGCGTTGGCTACCCGCCCGGATTTACCAATCACGCGGCCCATATCTTCTTTTGCTACACGCAGTTCGAGCCGCGTCTTGCCGCCCATCCGGTCCTGGCGAACCTGGACCTCCATGGGATTGTCCACCAGGGAACGGGCAATATATTCAATCAGTTCCTTCAAGGTAGCTCCTTTCGGTTAAAAGACCATTTGCCTGGGCTAAAACCAGCGGCCGCGGCATTCTTAAGGAGTACAGGTCAGGCCTTTTTCCCGCTGTGCTGCTCGTAGGATTTTGAAGCTTCGCTCAAGAGCGCTTCCTTGGCCTCACCTTTCTTGAAGCGCTCGAAACGGTCGACCAGGCCGACGGATTTAAACAGCTTGAGCACCGATTCGCTGGGCTGGGCGCCAACGCTCAGCCAGTGATAGGCGCGGTCTTCGTTCAGTTCGAGCGTGAATGGATTGGTGCGAGGATTATAAGATCCAAGAATCTCGAGGAAGCGGCCATCGCGCGGGCTTTCCTTGTCGGCAACCACCACCCGGTAGCTGGGCTGGTGGCGCAAGCCTATTCGGCGTAATCGTATACGAACCATGCTGAAAATCTCCTATCCAAAATTATATATCTTATCAAAAAGGATGTCCAAAGAATAAACCCGGCTGAGGGGAGCGCTGGAGGAGAGCGCGTGGGCCCGGTTCATTTGAGGTTATCCAAACAAACGGGACATACCGCGCCCGCCAGTTTTTTGAAGGGTTTTAAACATCCGCTGAGCTTCGCGGAATTGTTTCATCAGTTTGTTCACTTCCTGCACATCGGTGCCGGAACCGCGGGCGATGCGCCTGCGCCGGCTGGCGTTCAGCAGGTCCGGGTTGCGCCGTTCGGAGCGGGTCATGGAATTGATAATCGCTTCGGTGGTCTTGAACTGCTTTTCGGCGTCCTGGGGAGATATCTGCTTGGCCATCTGCCCGAGCCCGCCGGGAAGCATTTCGAGGATCTGAGCAAACGGGCCCATTTTACGCACCTGCTTGAGCTGCTGGGCAAAATCTTCGAGGGTGAACTGGCCTTTGAGCATACGCTCGGCCTGGTCGCGGGACATCTTCTGGTCCAGCGAAGCCTCGGCCTTTTCGATCAGGCCGATCACGTCGCCCATGCCCAGGATGCGCGAGGCCAGGCGGCCCGGATCGTACGTTTCGAGGGCATCGATGCCCTCGCCGGTGCCGAGGAACTTGATCGGGACGCCGGTGACGGAGCGGATGGAGATGGCCGCGCCGCCGCGTGAATCGCCGTCCATCTTGGTCAAAATCAGGCCGCTCAGCGAGACCGAATCGCGGAACCCTTCGGCAACGTGCAGGGCTTCCTGGCCGATCATCGAATCGACGACCAGTAGGGTATCGTTGACGATGACGCGCTTGTTGATCGCCTGCAGCTCATCCATCAAAGCCTGGTCGAGTTGGGAACGCCCGGCGGTGTCGATAATCAGGACGGTGGCGCCGCCCTTCTGCGCCTGGTCGAAAGCCCGGGCGCACAATTCGGGCGGTTTGACGCCTTCCTCGGTGAAGACCGGGACGTTGATCTTCTCCCCCAGGGTCTGGAGCTGTTTGATCGCCGCTGGACGGTAGGGGTCCGCCGCGACCAGCACGACACGTTCGCCCTGGGCGCGCAGCAGGCGTCCTAGCTTGGCGGCAGCGGTAGTCTTGCCGGATCCTTGCAGGCCGACCATCATGATCACGCGGGGCTTGGGTCCGGTCAGGTTCAAGCGCGCCGGTTCGCCGAGTGTGGCAATAAGCTCCTCGTGGACGATTTTGATCACCTGCTGGGCCGGGTTCAGGGCGCGCGACACCTCAGCGCCGATCGAACGCTCTTTGACGCGGGCTACGAAACTCTTGACCACGCTGTAATGGACGTCCGCCTCGAGCAAGGCCATGCGCACCTCGCGCATCGCCGAATCGACATCGGCTTCGCTCAGCTTGCCATGCCGGCGCAGGTCTTGAAATACTTTATTGAGACGGTCGGTCAGATTCTCAAACAAAGAACAAACCCATATTCACTAGAATCGCCCACAAACCTCCCCAACTGGGGCGGTCATGCAGCATTGGATTTTAGCCTGTAACCGATAGTTGGTCAAGGTATATTTGCCAGCCGCAACGATTTCGAGGGTGAAGGGTTATAATCTTGTGGTGTTTTTCCGGAATTATCAGTGTAATTATTAATCTATCCAGGAGGAATGCATGGCCAAAGTCGCCATCGTGACCGATTCGACCGCCAATATGCCGGCGGAAGTCACGCGAAATTTGCCGATCTACCCGGTTCCTTTACACGTCATTTGGGGCGAGAAATCATACCTCGACCAGGTCGAGATTTCCACGGACGAATTCTACGCTCGCCTGAAAACCGAAAAGACCCTTCCCACCACCTCACAGCCCTCGCCAGCAGCATTTAAGGATATGTACCTGCGCCTGCTCGAAGAAGGATATGACGTTCTGACGATTACGATAGCATCCAGGCTTTCGGGGACGATGGATTCGGCGGTCCAGGCAAAAGCCATGCTGCCGGGTCCGCGGATTGAGCTGGTCGATTCGCAATCCACCAGCCTGGCGTTGGGCTTCCAGGTTCTGGCGGCAGCCAGGTTTGCCGCCCAGGGCGCCACACTCAAAGAATGCAAAGCGGTAGCCGAGAAAGCCAGCCAAAAATCCGGCGTCCTTTTCGTTTTGAAGACGCTGGAGTACCTCGCCCGTGGCGGCAGGATCGGCGGAGCAGCGGCCTTTGTCGGCACACTGCTGAACCTGAAACCGATCTTGGAAATCAAGGATGGACGGGTAGAAGCAATAGAGCGGGTGCGCACGAGCGCAAAGGCAATCGACCGCCTGCTGGATATCTTTGAGGAACGGGCGCACCTGGATTCCAGCCCGCCGCTGCGCCTGGCGGCGCTGCACTCGGACACGCCGGACGAGGCGCAGGAGCTGTTGGAGCGCGCCCGCCAGAGGTTTGGTGTCAGCGAAGTTAGCGAAGCATTTGTCGGAAGGGTCAGTCCGGTGATCGGCGTGCACGCAGGGCCAGGGGCGCTGGGAATTGCGTATATGACCGGATTGTAAGAAAATAGCAGGGTAAGGATTCCTGGAATGAATGAGTCCGGGAATCCTTTTTTATTTAACAGAGATTCCAGAGTCTGGTAAAATAATTATCCAAAGAAATGTTGAAAATGAATATACTCATCGTAGTGACGA
>DBMK01000094.1 GCA_002298885.1 Anaerolineaceae bacterium UBA700 | reverse complement strand
ATAAATTCGTGCCCGTTCGTTAAAATTCGTGTAATTCGCGGTTAAGCCTGGCCTTTTTTATCGAGGAACTCCTTCAAAGCCACGGCCTGGTTGTGCTGCTCGTCGCGGGCGCTGTAGATAAGAGTCACCGTCCCGCTGCGGGCGGCTTCCAGCAGCGGCTGCCAGGCGGACGGCTTGAGTTCCAGCTCCGCAAAATAGCGCTGCTTGAATTCTTCCCAACGGATTGGATCGTGTCCAAACCACTGGCGCAGATCGTCACTCGGGGCGGCATCGCGCACCCAGTCCTCCACAGACAGGTCGGCCCGCTTGACCCCCCGCGGCCACACCCGGTCCACCAGGTAGCGCAACCCATCGCCCGCCTCCAACGGGGTGTAGGCGCGTTTTACCTTGATCATGGTAACCTCCTTAGGGCAGTTTACAGTGCACAGTTTACAGTTTAAAGACCACAAACCACAGACTACAGACGACTGCTTTCGGCCTACTGTAAACTGTTTACTGTAAACTGCTTTTCCCGCATTATCGCGCACAAACATTAAATCTAGCATTGATCAAATTTATCCGCGAATTCCACGAATTTAAACGAATGAGCGCGAATTTAATTTATATAAAATTCGCGCTCATTCGTTTAAATTCGTGTAATTCGTGGAAAAGATTTAATTCCTTGTGATGCCGATGCCCACGTAGTACCAGCGGCCGTCGCGCTGGGCGAAAAAAGTCACACCATCTTCGTAGCCACGCGGGTTGAGCGCGGCCGCGCTGCAGCAGCCGTAATGCGGGATCTGCGCGTATCCCAGCAGCACCTCCTGGCCATCGTAGGCAACGTGGATGCGGCCGTCGCGCTTGAAAAAGTAAAACGGCCTGCCGTTCATGGTCTGGAAGCCGAAAGCCTCCTGGTAATTCTGGCGCTCGTTCAGCAGCGTCCCGTCCAGGAAGATCCGCCCGGCTGCTTCGGACAAAATACTGTTGTCCGCCCCGGTGTGGTTGGTGACGTAGGCAATCTCCAACACCCAATGTCCGGCGTAGGTCCACAGGCCGCGCAGCGTGCCGATCGGGCTGCTGTCACCCGCCTGCAGGGTCTCGATCACCTGGCCGTTACGCGCCACCTGCATGGCCGCGCCGTGCCCCAGGGCGGTCCCATCGCCCTCGACCTGGGTGACGGTGATGGTGTCATTCCCGACCACCACCGAACTGGTCAGGTGGCCTGAGGCGTCGAAGGACTGGCCGGGGTAGGTCTTGAGCGGCGTGGACGGTAGAAAGAAGATTTCCGGCCTGGCGCCCTGGAGCGGGGTAAAGGTGAGCGGCTCGGAGCTGGGGGCGCTTTCGAGGGCGTATTCTTCGATACGCAGCCCGGAGGCCAGGGCCTGGTGGATTTCGCCGGGTGGAAAAGCGGTCATGGTGGCCGGAACCGCCGTCTGCCCGTGCCCCGGCACGGGGACAGGCACCAGCAGCCGGCGCAAGCCGTCTACGCCAACGTATATAACAGCGATCAGCGCCACAATTAATCCCCACCGCACCAATACAGACCAGATACTAGCTTTCATCACCTTCCCTGTTTTTCATCCGCGAATTTCACTAATTCTAATTACAATTCGTGATAATTCGCGGATTGTTGGGGGTTCGCTCCGCTCAACCTAACCTACACGTTTCACGCTTCACGTTTCACGGTCCTAGCTTCTTCCGCCAAAACCTTGGCCACCTCCAACACGTCGCCCACGATGCCATAATCGCTGTGCTTGAAAATCTCGGCCTGGGGATCGTTGTTGATCGCCAGGATCAGCCCAGCCCGGCGCACCCCAACCATGTGGTTGGCCTTGCCGCTGGTGCCCAGGGCTACGTACAGGCGCGGCGACACAGAACGGCCCGTCAGGCCAATTTGCACCTGGCGCGGCAGCCAGCCGGAATCGACCACCTTGCGCGTGGCGCCTACGGTGGCCCCCAGGGCATCCGCCAGGGCCTGCACCTCGGGCAGGTGCTCGGGGCCGCCCACGCCCATCCCCACTCCCAGGATAATGCCGGCGCTGTCCAGGCGCAGGCCGGCGTCGGCGTTGCGCTCGCTGGCTACCACCAGGGTGCGGGCTGCCCCCACTGCGGCGTCCACCGGCAGGTATTCCATGGCTGCCGGACGTCCAAAATCAGGCACGGGGCGGCGCAGCACCCCCGGGCGGATAGTGGCAAGCACCGGGCGGGTACGGCTGAGGATGGGTGCTACGACCAGCCCGCCGAAGGCCGGCTTGAGCTGCACCAGGCGCAATTGCTCGTCCAGCTCCAACCCGATACAATCGCCGGTCAGGCCGGCGCCCAGGTGGGCGGCCAGGCGCGGCGCCAGGTCGCGCCCGTCGGCGGTAGACGGCATCAGCACTGCCATTGGGTCGTGCAGGCGGATGCCCTCGGCCAGCACGGCAGTATAGGTCTCGGCATTGTACGGGTCCAGGGCGGCTGAATCGGCCACGTACACCCGCGCCGCCCCGTAGGCAGCCAGGATCGGGGCATATTTGCGCACGTTGTAGCCGATCAGCACGCCCACCGCCTCACCGCCCAGGAGGCGCGCCAGCTCGTGCGCCCGCCACAGCATTTCCAGCGTCACGGGGCGGACCTTGTCGCCGGCCAACTCGGCCACCACCCAGATGGCGCGCTGGCGAGCCAGGCGCGTTTTTTCGTCCTCGGGCTCACCGTGCGCAGCGAGGTGCGGGCCAGCCGGGTGGCGGGTGAGCAGATGGGCCAGCGAGCGCGGCGTTACGTGGTGCGCGGCACTTTCCATTTCAGGGGGCGGGGCCAGGAGAAGCTCTTCGCCCTCCGCGTCGAACGCCCCGCGCTCGGCCAGGTCCTGCAGGGTAGCCTGCACCACCTGGCGCAGTCCGTCCGAGGCATTACGCACGATATGCCGGCGTTCCGGCTCGATGCTGTAAATCTCGCCAACCGTCGTCGGCGAACCGGCCGCGCCGTATTGGCCGGCATTGCGCCCGTGGGCGGGCAGGTCGGCCGCTCCCCACACCTCAACCGGCTTCAGGCGCGCCGGCTCCAGCTCCTCCGGGCCAACCTTGAGCGGCTTTACCAGGCGCTCGCCCACACTCAACAGCGCCGGCAGCGGGCAGCGGACGGTGTCGAAGCCGTCGTCGACCTCGCGCTGAGCGGTCAACATGCGCAGGTCGGGGGCAAATTCAACTGCGGTCACCCCGGTCACCTGGGGCAGGTCGAGCAGCTCGGCCAGCATCGGCGGCACCTGGGCCGTTTCGGCGTCGGTGCTGTATTTGCCGCACACGATCAGGTCGAACTCCAGCTTGCGGCAGGCCGCTGCCAGGGCGCGGGAGGTGGCCAGCGAGTCTGCGCCGGCAAACTCGCTGCCCAGCAGATGCACCGCCCGGTCGCAGCCCATGGCCAGCGCTTCCACCAGCGCCCGGTAGGCCTGGGGCGGCCCCATGGTGATGGCCACCACTGAGCCCCCGTGCTGCTGGGTCCACTGCACCGCGGCCGTAATAGCCCGGCGGTCGAACGGATTGATCTCGTTCTCGACCCCCTCGCGCACCAGCCTGCGGCTGGCCAGGTCGAACTTCAATTCTTCGGTATGCGGAACCTGCTTGATGCAGACCAAGATTTTCATAGACGTACCTCAGCAAAAAAGTGAATAAAGTTCACAGTTCACAGTTTACAGTAAAAAAACTTATCCGCGAATTACCCGAATTGAAACGAATAAACACGAATAATTCTTTATAACTTCGTGCTCATTCGTTTCCATTCGTGGAATTCGTGGGTCCCAATTCAATCCCTGCACCTTCCGTCTCACCCCGCCCCGGGTCGACGTGGACGGTGCAAAAATCGGGGTTGGTCTCGCTCTGCTGCACCCGGCGCTCCACCTCCTCGGCGATGCGGTTGGCCTCGATCACCGGTGTTTGCGGGTCGACCCGGATGTGCAGCACAATGTGCATGGCCTCCGGGCCGATGTATTCAGCCTGCACCTTATGCACGTCGAGCACGCCGGCCACCGAATACGCCCGCTGCTCCACTTCCTGGATAAACTTGGGGCCGGGCGAGCGCCCGATGAGCATGGACAGGTTCTCGCGGAACAACCCAACGGCGTTGATGGCGATGATCGTGGCCACCACAATTGCCGCCAGGGGGTCGCCCAGCGGAAAACCCCAGGTGATGGCCAGGGTGCCCAGCAGCGCTGCCAGCAGGCCCAGCTCGTCGTTGATCAGCTCCATCAGTTGGGCGCGGGCCGCTGCGCCACGCGTTTTCTGACGGAAGAGGGTTACCAGGGGCGCGGCGGCAATCAGCATCGAAACGACCAGCGTGCCCAGGGCCAGAGGCAGGTTCTGATAAACGGCGTGCTCGCTTTCGAACAGGCGCGGGATGGCCTCCATGTACAACTCGAAGCTGGTGAAGGAGATGAACAGCGTCGCCGCCACCAGCGCCCCCACGTTCTGCGCCCGCCCATAGCCGAACATATGCGTCTGGTCGGCCTTGCGCCGTGAGTACAGCAGGGCCACCAGCAAAAAGCCGGCCACGAAGATGTCACTCAGGGTGTGCAACGCCTCGGCCAGCAGCGCCATGACCCCGCTGGCGAAATACGCCGCCAGCTTCATGGCAAATATCACCACGTAAATGATCAGCGTCAGCCGGAGTCCCGCCAGGTCCTTAGAATCATCCATAAAATCCTCGGTACACAGTTATCAGTTTACAGTTTACAGTTAAACCACGAATTACGCTAATGGGGACGAATATCCACGAATAATCTTTTTATAAAACCTTCGTGTTCATTCGTAATCATTCGTGCAATTCGTGGTTAAACTATCCACTGTAAACTGTAAACTTAAAACTGTTCACTCTTTTTTCACTTCATGTCCGCCGAACTCGTGGCGCATGGCGGAGACGAGCTTGTCCGAGAACGGCTCCTCCTCGCGCGAACGGATGCGGCGGTCGAGCGACAGGGTGATGATGGGAGCGGACACGTTCAGGTCGATGGCCTCGAAGGCCGTCCAGCGGCCCTCGCCCGAGTCGGGCACCCAGGCTTTGATGCCCTTCAGGTCCTCGTTTTCGGCCAGGGCCTGGGCTGTCAGGTCCAGCAGCCACGAGCGCACCACGCTGCCGTAGCGCCAGATCTCGGCAATCTGGGCTACGCTGAGCCCAAATTCTGGCTTGACTTTCATGATTTCGAAGCCTTCGGCGTAGGCCTGCATCAACCCATATTCTATCCCGTTGTGGATCATTTTAACGAAATGGCCGGCTCCTACCGGGCCCACCCGGCCCCAGCCCCGGTCCGGCCCGGGCGCCAGGGTGGCGAAAATCGGGCGGTGGCGTTCCACGTCCGCCGCCTCTCCGCCGATCATCAGGCTGTAGCCCTCCTTCAGGCCCCAGATGCCGCCGCTGGTGCCCACGTCGATGAAATAGATGCCCTTCTGGGCTGCCAGGCCGGCGCGGCGCTGCGAATCCTTGTAATACGAATTCCCGCCGTCCAGGATAGTGTCGCCCGGCGCCAGGCGCTCGAGCAGGGCGGAAACCGTGTCGTCGGTAATCTGGCCCGCCGGCACCATGGTCCACACCGAGCGCGGCGATTCCAGGCGCTGCGCCAGCTCGTCCAGGCTGCGCGCTCCAACCGCCCCGCCCGCCTGGGCAGCCTGTACGGCTGTGGCATTAATATCGTAAGCGATCACACGGTGCCCGCCCTTTAACAGGCGCTCGACCATGTTGGCCCCCATCTTTCCCAAACCGACCATTCCAAGATCCATACGAACCTCCTGTTATCGAGATTATTATAATCTTACTCGGAAAACTGCACATTTTTCTGTTCCCGCGCTTGATTTCGAAGTGCGAATCGCGTACTATTTAACTGTCCCCTTTCACCGGTAAAAAAATAGAAGTAGCAAACCTGCCTGCGCCGAAGCCCCAATTATCGAATTGAAGATTCCCGCGGTAGATTTACTGTTTCCAGCGCTCCGGGTCAAACAGAAGACCCGCCAGGCCTGTCTTTTGCTGTTCCCAATTTCACTCGCAGGAGGCAAGAATGAAACCACATCTGACCAAAGTCGTGGGCGCGCTGGTGGCGCTGGCCACCCTGCTGGCGCTCGCCGCCGCTCCCGGGCTAACCCTGGCCCAGGATACCATTCCCCAGGGCCCGGCCGCGCCGGGCGCCATCGCCCCCGGTGCAATGCCCATCCAGGGCAAGCTGACCAGCGCCAGCGGTGCACCACTCACCGGCACCTACAACGTTACCTTCAGCCTGTACGAGACGGATACCGGCGGGGGCGCTGTGTGCACCGACACCCTGTCTGTCAGCGTCACCAACGGCCTGTTCAGCACGTACATCGACCACTGCTACGGCGGCACCATCCACGGCCAGAAACTCTGGCTGGGCATTAAGGTGCAGGGCGACAGCGAGATGACCCCGCGCCAGGCACTTCTGCCGGTGCCCTATGCGCTGAGCCTGGTGCCCGGCGCGACCGTCAATTCAGAATGGCTGTACGACCCGCTCACCCTGAGCACATCATACGCCACAGGCGCGGCGCTCAGCGCTGCGGCCACCTCGGCCAGCGGCACGAACTACGCCGTGTACGCCACCAACGCTTCCCCGGCCGGCTACGCCGGGTACTTTAACAATTCGTCGAGCGGCACGGGCGTTTCCGGCATCAGCACTGCCGGCACGGGCGTTTACGCCGGCAGCCTGGGCACGGCCCTGGTGGCCAACGGAGGCGACACGGCTATTTCGGCAGGCGGCACGGGCAAGATCAAGAGCACGGCCAAATCCTACGTGTGGATCAGCGGCAACGGTGTCCGGCCTTTCAATTCTACCGATTCGACCCGCATCAATATGGACTCGGTCGGCGGCGCCAGGATCTACCGCGGCGTAACCGGTGGAAATAAAAATGTGATCCTGCCCATCACCATCACCGGCCCGCTCTACGGGCAGAACGTGACCATTTCGGACGTCGACATCTATTGGTCCGGCGACACAGCCTTTGAAGGCATATCCGCCGTCTTGCTGCGCCGGCAGAACGGGGTGTGTGAAACTGCTTCGTGCATTGTTTCCATCATTAATGACCACCCCGCAGGGGGCTATTCCTGTGAGGACGGCCTTCCCGAGAACGAGACAGGCTGCACCATCCACTACGACCTGACCGCCAATAACGAGCTGACCGCCAGTTCCGGCATCCTCTACCTCACCCTCGAGCTGGCTTTTGGCGGCGATACTTATGTCCATATCGGCGGGGTGCGCCTGACCCTGGAACACGATTGAGCGGAGGTGGCGGGTGAAACGCATTGCTACGATTCTGCTGCTCTTAGTGGCCCTGTTCCTGCTGGCAGCCCCGGTGCTGGCCATGTCCTCGGGCAACTACGCCCTGGACTGGTTCCACCCGCTGGTCGGCAGCGGCGGCTCATCCAGCTCGGCGCAATATGCCGCGCACCTGACGCTCGGCCAGACCGTCATCGGCGACCAGGCGGGCGGGAGCAACCGATCCGGCCTGGGTTTCTGGCTCGGCCGGCTGGTCGATAGCCGGATTCTCATCCCGGTGATCCGGAAATAGCGTATTGACATTGCCTTTGAACGGCATAAAATGATTACTAATAATGAAGACCCTCGTTAGGTGAGGCGTCTGCGTGAGACACAGGCCGCTGCCCCGCAAAGTCCAAAGACACCAAGGGGTAGACCAGGCAAGGCCGGATTAAGGCTTTGCTCAAAGTGGCTGGGATTTGTACGCCCTACGACGCGCAGTGCCAAAGCTCTACCAGGGGGGCGAACGGACGGCTAACCCGTCCGGGATATTTGTTTATCCACAGCCTCCCTGGAATCATGTCGGGAGGCTGTTTGTTTTAAGGAGGGAGGAAAAATGAACGATATCAGGACGAACCAGCCGGCAAAATTGGACCAGGCCGGAATCAACCGCATCGTCACGGTCCTGGCATTTTTAATTGTCCAGGGGGTAATCTTATTTGTCTGCGCCGGGCGCCTGGATTGGTGGGAGGCCTGGGCATTTGAGGGGATCTACCTGCTGGGGATAATCGCCGTCGGCCTGGTGATGCTTGTGCGTAACCCGGAGGTGATTAACGAGCGCGGGCGGATGCCCGAAAACACCAAATCCTGGGACAAGGTCATCGCTGTGTTCTACCTCATCTTCATGCTGGGGACCTGGGTCGTCGCCGGGCTGGACGCGCGCTTCGCCTGGTCGACCATGCCGCTGGCGCTCAAGATCATCGGGGGGATCGGCCTGGCCGTGTGGCTGCTGCTGATATTCTGGGTGATGCGCGTCAACACGTTCCTTTCCACCCTGGTGCGCATCCAGGATGAGCGCGGCCATTACACGGTTACCAGCGGTCCCTACCGCTACGTGCGCCACCCCATGTACGCTACGATGGTGATCCTCTTCTGGGCCGCTCCCCTGCTGCTCGGCTCGTGGTGGGCCCTGGCGCCGGCGGCGTTGAACGGCCTGGTCTTCGTGGTGCGCACTGCCCTGGAGGACCGCACCCTGCAGGCCGAGCTGCCGGGTTACGCCGATTACGCCCGGCGCGTGCGTTACCGGTTGGTGCCGGGCTTGTGGTAGAAATCCTTCACTATTCTTAGGTGCGAGGCATTCCTCGCACCTAAGAATAGCCAGAAAGGTAAATGGCTATGCAAAACAAAACCGGCATTCAAACTCTCTCGGGCGTTTCCCGCACCCTGCTCGTGCCCCTGGCCTGCCGGGCGCGCGAATCCGCCCGCCCGGATGCGCTGCTGCGCGACCGGCGCGCCGCGGAAGTGTTCGCCCAGGTCGGCAAAGACGCCGACTGCCTGATGGGCATGAGCCGCCAGGACGAACTCTTCACCGTGATGCGCGCCCGCCAGTTCGATCGCTACGCCCGGGCCTTCCTGGCCCACCATCCGGGCGGCCTGGTGGTGGATATCGGCTGCGGGCTGGACACGCGCTTCGAGCGCCTCGACAACGGCGAGATGGCCTGGCTGGGCCTGGACCTGCCCGAAGTGATCGACCTGCGCCGGCACTTGCTTCCCGACGGCGAGCTCAGCCGGAGCCTGCCCGGCTCGATGCTGGAGCTTTCCTGGCTGGATGAGGTGGCCCAAACGGGCCGCCCGCCGGTGTTCCTGGCCGAGGGGGTATTCCCTTATTTCACCGAGGCGCAGGTGAAAGGGGTAGTGACTGCCCTGGCGAGATGCTTCCCCGGGGCCGATCTGGCGTTCGATGCGCTCTCGGCCTTTTCGGCGGCAGTCCACCGGCTGCACCCGGCGCTGCGCAAGACCGGCGCGCGGTTCGGCTGGAGCCTGAACGACCCCAAGCGGCTGGAAGCCTGGGGGATGCGCCTGCTGGAGCGCTGGACCTACTTCGAGCAGCGCGAGCCCCGCCTGGGCGCGGCCAACCTGATGCGCTACGTCCCGGCCCTGGTTAATGCGAACACCATCCTGCTTTACCGGCTGGAAGGAGGCCCGGCGTGAATTACGCCCACGCTATCGTGCACCTCCTCCTGACCCCGCTGGTCTACCTGGGGCTGCCGCTGCTGGGCTGGGGGCTGGGCGACCTGGCGGGCTTCTTCGCCAGCCCGGCCCGCCTGGGCTACGCTGCGTTGACCGGGATAAGCGCCCTGCTGGCGGCTTACCAGGGCCTGGTGATTCCTGAGGATCAGGGACAAAAGCAGAAGCGGGTGACTCGCCAGACGGCCTTCCTGGTAGGCGCTGAGCTGTTGGGGATGGGCCTGCTGTTCGTTGTGCCCCTGTGCGACCGGGCCGGCTTCGCCCCGGTCTCCGCCGCGCCGGGCACCCGGCTGCTGGGGCTGGCGCTCTCGATTGCCGGCGGGGCGGTGATGTTCGGATCGGTGCTCAACCTGGGGCGGCTGTACAGCGCCGAGGTCACCCTCCAGCCGGAGCACCGCCTGGTCACCGGCGGGCTGTACCGCTTCATCCGCCACCCGCGCTACCTGGGGCTACTGGTGATGGTGCTGGGGTTTGCCCTGGTGTTCAACACCTGGGTGGGGGCCGCCGCCGACCTGGTTCTGCTGGCCGGCTTGCTCTGGCGTATCTCCGACGAGGAAAAGATGCTGCGGCGTGAGTTCGGCCCAGCCTGGGAGGAGTATGCAAAGCGAACCAAACGGCTGGTGCCAGGAATCTGGTAGTGGGTTAAATCGTAGAGGCGAGGCATGCCTCGCCTCTACGATTTAACCGATTGGAACTTTCCTGGACTTTTCTGCGTCTCAAGGACAGAGGGGGCTCTTTAGGAGAGAGGAGAGTGAGCTATGTTTCGATCTCGCAAGGTGGTAGGTCGGATAATTGCGCTGGTGGCACTCTTCCTGATTCCATCGCTCGCATGCAGCCTGTCATTCTCTCCAGAATACCCAACGCCAGGCATCCGGACTGAGAATATCACCCAAATTGTACCGGTCACTCAAATTGTGCCAGTTACTCAGATCGTGCCGCTAACCCAAGTTGTGATCGTCACCCGGGTTATAACCCCAACGCCGGTTCTGATCGATGACGTCATAGGGCCCGGCTGGCAAAAGCAATCTCCCACGCTGGCTCCATCGCCGCGCAAGCAGATGGGCTTTGTCTACGATGCACACCGCAACGTGGTGGTGGCCGTGGGCGGAACCGATTGGATCATGGCGTCTGGTGAAACCTGGGAGTATGACGGCGCCAACTGGACCCTGCGGAAGGACACGGATCCGCTGCCCGAGCGCCTCGGCGCAGCAGCAGCCTATGATTCGGACCGGCAGGTGACCGTGCTGTTTGGTGGTAGCGGATTAGGCGACAATTTGTTCTTCAATGACACCTGGGAATATGACGGCCTGAAATGGGTGCAGCGGCATCCGGTACATTCACCTTCAAAGCGCAATGGTGCGGCCATGGCCTACGACCCGAAGCGCCAGAGTATGCTGCTCTTTGGCGGCTACGACCGCTTTGGGTCGCCGCGCTTTTTCGACGATACCTGGGAATACGTGGATTCTGAATGGATCCAGCGCTTTCCCGCCCACCACCCTGCTGCGCGCGAGTCGGCCCACATGGTGTACGATAGCGCCCGGGGTACGCTGGTGATGTTCGGCGGCGGACACGATGCCGGCAGCGTCAATTACAACGAAACCTGGGAATGGACCGGCGAGGACTGGATCCAACGCACCGACCTGCCCGCTTCGCCGCCCGCCCGCTGGGCCGTATCCATGGCCTACGACGAGGATTGCCAGCGCGTCCTCCTGTTTGGCGGCCTAACCGGCGTGACTGGCCAATTCAACGATACCTGGACGTATGATGGAAAAATCTGGAAGCAGGTGGATACCACCTGGCAGCCATCGGCACGCTGGGATGGCGGGATGGCCTACGACCGCCGCAACCACCAGTTCGTGCTGTTTGGAGGCCAGTACTATCACAACGGCCAGTTTAGCTTTTTAGGCGACACCTGGCGCTTCGCGGCTCCATGTGAGTGATCCGGCTCAGTGATCCGGCGCCAGGTAGGCAATGGCGTGGCTCCGGTCGCCGTCGAGGTAAAGCTCGAGGTGCACGTTGGGGTGGTGGGCGCTGACTTCAATCAGGCGCAGGGTCTTGGCGACGCGCTCGCTGGCATGGACCCGGTCCAGCAGACTGCTGGGGGTGTCTTCGAAGAACTCGCGCTTGAAGACGGTCTTGCGGTCATCCAGCGAGACCGCCAGCGGGTAAATCTGGGCCTCCATTAAATCCTGGAAGAAGTGAGTCCCGAAGGAGGGCTCTGGCGCCACCCCGATCGCCGTCCCGGCCAGCTCCACCAGCGCCCCGGCGTTGAATACGTCGGCGTAGTTCACGAACACCCCCAGGTCGGGGTTTGTGGTGCCCCAGCGCCCGGGCCCCACGCAAATGAAGCTCTTGGGAGCCAACAGGCTGTTGAGCTGGGCAATTACCCGGTGCAGCTCCTCGCGCTCCGCCTGAGTCGGCAGGCTGAAATAGCTCTCCGGGCAGACGTAGAGGACGTGGCGCACGTTGCCCAGGTAGCCCTGCGGCACCATGAAATGGGTCGAGAATACGATCGATTCGGGTTTCAGGTCGCGCGGCACCACGTCCGGCGTCACCGGATTAAGCTGGCTCTGGGGCCGGCATTGCAGCAACGAAATCTGGAGCGCCGGGCGCATCGCGCCCAGGTCGGACAGGCCCAGGGTGAATTCCACGTCCACCGGCACGCGGTACTGCTCCTCCAGGATTTTAAGGATGTGCGACAGGTTGGCGGCGAAGGGTGTGCGGCGCAGCAGTTCGTCGAAGGTGATCGCCGTCCGGGGCACGTCCTCCTCGAGGATGCGCGTGCGCGGGGTGGAGAAATAACCGTCGCTCTCGATCTGCACCAGGTAGCGCAGAGGCGCATATTTGGGCGCCAGCAGGTCCTTCACCGCCAGCGTCTTGAACGAGTTGTCGGCCAGGTCGATTACGTCCACGAATTTCTGCGAATAATAGCGCACTGCCTGCGGATCGTCGTCCGGCTGCAGGGTGGGATGGCTGAGGGCGATCAGGCGCGGGTAGTCGTTGCCGCCGCGCTCGACGGCGTGCGTGCCCATGCCCCACACCAGGCGGGCGAACCCATCCTCGCGCCGGATCTGCGGCGCCCAGCGGTAAAGGTTGTGGCTGAAGGCCACCCCGGCCGCGAACGGGAAGAAATAGCGCCCAAAACGCTCGCCCTGTACCACCTGCAGGATGACCGCCATGCGTTCGTCGTAATCTTGCAAGCCTTTGCTGCGCCGGTAGAGCAGCGCATCCGGGTTGAGTGTGCTGGCGTAAGTGAGGGCCACAGCGCGGCGCAGCGCTTCCAGGTTTTCCTGAGGGCTGTCCTGGTTGGGGCAGAAAAAGCTCTGGTACTTGCCGGCGAACGAAGTGCCGAAATTATCCTCAAGCTGGCTGGACGAGCGCACGATGAGCGGCGCCTGGCCAACCTGGGCCAGGATGTCGCCCAACTGGTGCATCACCTCCGGCGGCAGGCTCCCCCGCTCGAACTGCTCGCGGATCAGCGGGTACTCGGCGTAAATCTGGTCTTCCGGCTTGTATTTCTGGTTGTTCCAGTGCATTAGGCCGTTCATGGCCATGAAGATGTAGATCAGGTCGGAACCCAGGAAGTACGACTCGGGGAAGTGGATCCCGGCCCGCTCCGATTTGGCCAGCGTTTCGTGCAGAATCCGCCGGGCCAGCACCAAACCGGCGGCCTTCCCGCCGATCTTGCCTTCGCCGATCCGCCGTCGGTAAACATCCTCCAGGTCGGTGGTGGTCAGCCAATCCTTGGCCACGTTAATGTAGGCCAGTTGGTCGCTGATCAGGCGGCGGATCAAGGCCACTCTCAGCTCGCGCAGGCGCGGTTCCAGCAGCGCTCGCTCGGGCGCAGGCATTTCTTCGATGACCCGCGCCTGCTCGAACAGGACCGCCTCAGGCGCCAGATCCAAATCCAGGGAGGTCGCACTGCCTGGGAACTCCAGCTCGCCGTGCGCCGCTCCATCTGGATCCGGCCGCTTCCAAACCTGGACCGAGTGCAAGAAAGGCTGGTTGACCACCAGGCCATAGCCGCGCGCCTCCGCCACCTCGCGGTCGTCGACCATCTGGATATCCAGGTTGAAGCAAGTGGGCAGGGCGTTGGGGCAGTCCAGCTTCTTGCGTGCCTCGGCCAGGGAGGCCTCCAGGGTGGAACCCAGGCTGGTAAGGGCAGCGCTTTTACGGTCCACCCAGGCGATCAGGTTAATTCCGGCGGGCTTTGAAGTGAACTGGCCGCCACCCAACCTGGAGCTGAGGGAAGCCGGCTCGGGCTCGTACTTAATCACGGCCTTCAAGTTTTTATCGACCTGGCTCAGGTACTGGCCGATATGGTAAGTGAGGGTATCGGTGAAAGCCCGGCATACATCGCAGCGCCCCTGGCGCAGAGCGTCGAGGACCTGATTGGTATTGCCTGGATTGTTCCGGCCGGCGCAGTCTGTAACGGCTGCATCTACCAGCGCGTTGGCGACGGTCTGTTCTAAATCAATAAAAGCCATCAGGCCTCCAATCTCCGGCCTATGAAAAGACTCTCTGTGTAGGTTTTGATCGGCTTCGCCAGTCAAAACCTACACAAGATATTTTTCGCCTGCTTACCAGTACTCGTTTAGTGAAGTTCGTCCCTGCTCACACGATGCCATACGCCAGCATACTGTTAGCCACCTTGAGGAAACCGGCGATATTGGCTCCTGCCTGGTAATCACCCTTGTGCCCGTAGGCTTCCGCCGTGGCCAAGCAGGTGTCATGGATGCTTCGCATGATTCCGTGCAGCCGCTCGTCGACTTCCTCTCGGCACCAGGAAAGGCGCATGCTGTTTTGGCTCATTTCCAACCCGGAGGTTGCCACCCCGCCTGCATTGGCGGCCTTGCCCGGGCCGTACAACACGTTGTACTCGCGGTAAATTTCTACAGCCGCGGGCGTGGAGGGCATGTTGGCGCCTTCGGAAACCAGATAGCAGTTATTATGGACCAGCGCCAGGGCGTGAGTCTCGTCAATTTCGTTCTGCGTAGCCGAGGGGAAGGCCAGGTCCACCTTCAGGTTGTGGTTCTTGATCACATCCCACACGCTTTCGCCGGGGTAATAGATCGACTGGTAGTGGTTGGTATATTCCTGGATCCGCCCGCGGCGGATGTTCTTCAAATCCATAATGTAACCCAGTTCCTCGGCGTCGATGCCGTCGATATCCACGATCGTACCGTCCGAATCGGAGATGGTGACCGCCCTGGCGCCCAGTTGGTTCAGTTTCTCAATCGTGTACTGGGCCACGTTGCCGGCCCCGCTGACTGCGGCGACCTTGCCGGTCATGCTCTTGCCGCGTGTCTTGAGCATCTCTTCGGCAAAATAGACTGCGCCGTAGCCCGTGGCTTCCGGCCGGATCAGGCTGCCGCCGTATTCCAGGCCCTTGCCGGTGAGCACGCAGGTGTGCTCGTTGACGATTTTCTTGTAATAACCGAACAGGTAGCCGATCTCGCGCCCGCCCACCCCGATATCGCCGGCCGGCACGTCCGTGTCCGGCCCAATGTGCCGGTACAACTCGCGCATGAAGGCCTGGCAGAAACGCATCACCTCGCTATCCGATTTACCCTTGGGATCGAAGTCGGAGCCGCCCTTGGCACCGCCCATCGGTAAGGTGGTCAGTGAGTTCTTGAAAATCTGCTCGAAGCCCAGGAACTTGATGATCGAGAGATTGACAGAAGGATGGAAGCGCAGCCCTCCTTTATATGGCCCGATGGCATTGTTGAACTGCACCCGGAAGCCCCGGTTGACCTGCACGTCGCCCCGGTCGTCCACCCACGGCACGCGGAACATGATCATCCGGTCCGGCTCAACGATGCGGTCGTAGATCTTAGCCTTGACGAACTCCGGGTGCCTTTGGACGGTTGGCTCCAGGGACTGGAGGATTTCGCGCACAGCCTGTTGGAACTCAAGCTGCCCAGGATCCTTTTGCTCGACCCTGGCGATGACTTCCTCGATCAACGTGTTTTCCTTGATCACAGACATATCCATCTCCTTTGTGAATTGAAAATAGGATCTTTCCCACCCAATACGCGCTCTGTGAATTCCTTCACTTTTAAGCTAACATTTAAAGGTGAAAGTTTTGCGAAGGAACGGATGCTTAATGTGAAGATTTCGTTGAGGAAATTAAAAAAAGGAGTTTTGGACGTGTTTCCTACGTCCAAAACTCCTGAATGTAAGAATTGCTAATTACACTTCTTCGGCCGGCGTGACCAGCGCGTACCCCACGCACGGGGTGCGTACGATCATGGCCGGGTGAGACGGGTCGATCTCGATCTTTTTGCGCAGGCTGTAAATAAAAGAACGCAGCGTAACGGTGTCACCGGCGTGCCCCTGGCCCCATACTGCATTGAGCAACTGCTCGTGCACCAACACCTGGTTGGGATGCTGTGCCAACTCGCAAAGTAGATTGTACTCTGTGGGGGTCAGATGCACTTCGCGCCCACTCATGCTCACCCGCCGGGTGGAGAGGTCGATATGCAGCGGGCCGCAGCGCACCTCGGCGGCGCTTTCGGTCGGGCGGATAACCTGGGCTCGTTTAAGCGCCGCACGCACGCGGGCTACCAACTCTTTGGTGTTGAACGGCTTGATCACATAATCATCGGCCCCAACATCGAAACCGCGCAGCTTGTCGGAATCGCGCACCCGGGCGGTGAGCATGATGAGCGGCACATCCGAGAACTGGCGGATGCGCCGACAGGCCTCGTACCCATCAATAGGACCGGGGAACATGAGGTCCATAATGACCAGATCCGGCTGCTCCAGCGCAACCTGCTCGATGGCCTGCCCGGCACTGTTCGAAGAAAGCACCTCAAAACCTGTCGCCGTCAGTGCCGTCCGCAGCAGGCGCACCAGCTTTGGCTCGTCATCCACCACCAGGATCCTACTTTTGTTCATTTCATTTGCATCCTTGTGTATCCTCGCTCAATCCTCGCTGTCGGCCAGAGAAAATGTAGAGTTCCTGGACTGGGCATTCAAAACCGGTAGCGAAAAGTAAACTGTGGTGCCCTGGCCCAATTTGCTGTCTGCCCAAATCTTGCCGCCGTGCAGCTCGACGATGGCCCGTGCAATCGGTAGGCCCAACCCGGTGCCGGGGATGTTCATGGTGTGCGGGCTTCGGACGCGGAAATACTTTTCGAAGAGGGGGATCAGGTCTTCGGGCGAGATGCCGATGCCCTGGTCGGCAATGCTGACCATAACGTCCTGCGTTCGGGCCTCGCCGCGGATGATGATAAACCCGCCGTTGGGGGAATATTTGACTGCATTGTCCAGGATGTTACGGAAGACCTGTTTGATCCAGCGCGGATCAGCGTTGACCACCGGGAAATTGGACGAGAAATCGACGATCAGGCGGTGGGTGCTGGTCTGGCGCTGCACCTCGCTGGCGACAAGGTGAGCAATATACGGCAGGCGCAGCGCCTGAGGCTCGATGAGCAGTTGGTTGACGTCGATGATAGAGGAATCGAGGATGCTGCTGATCATGGACTGCATGCTCTCACACTCTTCATCGATTAACTGGAGATACTCGTAGATTTCAGAGGGCTGCCACTCGACCTCGTCCATCAACAGCATGGTCGAATAGCCCTTGATAGTTGTCAGCGGCATGCGCAGCTCGTGCGAAAGGGTAGCCATCATCTCGGAGCGCAGTTGTTCCGCCTCGCGGGTCTGGCGGATTGCGTCGGCCTTGGCTTGCAGGCGCGAGCGATCAATGGCCACCGCCATCAGGTCCGCTGCCGATTGCATGAACTGGAGGTCTCCCGGCTCGAACGGGTGCGCTTCATCGAAGTTATTAGCAGTTACCACCCCTAACTTCTGATCGGAGATAGTGATTGGGGCCGCAATTGTTGAGGCCAGCCGGAGAGGGCGCTTCAAGGCCCGCTCGAGAATGTTGCGGTTGCCCAGGCGCATGTTTTTCATGACGCTTTCAACTTCCACCGGCGAGCGCAGCAGGACCGGCCTGCCGGATTCATACACGCTGCCGGTGATCGACTCGCCGGAGCGCAGACCGAAGCGCTTGATAATCGCTGGGTCGCAGCCGTAGGAAGCCCAGGGCCGGAAGAGTCCCGAGGATTGGTCCCACAGCATGACGGCACCAAAACCGGTCTGGGGAATCACCTCGGCCACTTTTTCGAGAATAAAAGCCAGGGCTTTATGAAGTGCAGTTGGACTCTTTAAAATCCCAAACACTTCAACTAGGGCCTGGTGCTCGCGCATCAGGCGTTCAGGTTGTATGGAGGTGGAGGTTTGCATAAAAGGTTATTCTGCGCAGATACAAAATGCCAGCCAATTAGTAACCCTGTAATATGCAAATATAATATTAGCACAAACCCCAGCCCAGCCCAAGTTATTCCGAAGGTAAACATGGGGCACCCCTATTTTAATATTAGGGGTGCCTCATGCGATAATCGGAAATCCACCCACTCCTTAACCCTCGCCCTAAAGGGCGGGGGAATTATTATTAGGCCATTTCGGCTGGCTATGCCAGCCGAAA
>DBMK01000339.1 GCA_002298885.1 Anaerolineaceae bacterium UBA700 | reverse complement strand
TTCGGATGTCTGGCTCCGGGGGTTAGTCGATATGGAAATGACAGCCGGCCTGCGGGGACGCAGGCCGGAGCGGGTGAGAGGTTATTTCGTATACGGTTTATCGGTCTTGGGCGGCATGGGGGCCGCAGGACCGGGGGCGGCGGGGCCGGGAGCTGCCGGGCCAGGGGTAGACGGACCGGGCATAGCGGGGCCGGGCGTGCCGCCGGCGGGGGTTCCTCCCTGCGAGCCGCCGGCGGGCTTTTTGGCCATGCTTTGGCGGATCTCCTCGCGCAGGCGGTCGGCTTCGGGGCTGCGCTCGCGCTGGGCTTCGCCGGTGAGCTTGACGTTCAGCCGGTCGGACAGGAGCAGGGTGAGCAGGCCCTCCATGAGGTTGCTGCCGGTCATGCCACGGTCGCCGTCGCTGCCACCGCCGCCGACCAGGACGCGCGGCACCACGTCCACGCGGGACTGCTGGATGGCCTCGGCAAAGCGGTTCATCACCTGCTGAGTCACCTGGTACTGCGGGCCGCCGTAGGCCGCCACCTGTTCCTCGGTGGCGATGGCCTGGGCGATACCGGTGCGGGCGATGCGCTCGGACTCGGCCTCGGCCAGGGTGCGGATCTGGGCAGCCTGCTGCACGGCGCGCTGGAACTCGGCCTTACCCTGGTTGCTCTGCACGGTGATGCTCAGCTCAGACTCGGTGATAGCGGTCTGCTGCTGGGCGCGGGCCTGGGTCTCGCGCAGCTCGCGCTCCTTGGCGGCGGCCGTCTCCTGGCGGGCGTAGGTCTCAATCTGCTCGACGGCGATCTGGCGGGAGCGAAGCTGGTTGAGGATGATCTCAATCTGCCTGTCGCCCTCGGCGGCGGCCGGGGTGCCGATCAGCACCTCCTCCAACTCCAGGTTGTAGTGGGCGAACTTGTCCTTCATCTCCTGGCTGGCGATGCGCTGGATATCGGCGCGCTCCTGGATAAGCTGGATGAGGGTGCGCATCTGGCCGATGTTCTTGAAGTAGGCCGAGACCATCGGGTCCAGGGTCTGCTCGACGAGTTGCTTGACGTCGCCGAAGCGCTGGATAACCAGCGGGGCTTTCTTGTAATCAATATGGATGACCACCGAGAGGGGCAGGGTGGGCTCGAAGGCGTCCTTGGTGATCAGGGAGACCTCGGTCAGGTTCTCGTCGTAGTGGTGGGCGCCGGTGTCGCCGCGGATCCACTTGAGGATGATGTTGATGGTGGGCACGGTAATGACCTTGCCGGCGTAGGTGTTGAAGGCGTACTTGCCAGGCAGGAGCGGCTCGGACCACACGCCGCGGCTGCCCCTCTCCACCAGCTCACCGTGGCGGTAATCGACGCCGGAGAGGTCGACGCCGGCGGCGCCGTTGTAGGAAACGACCACGCCCACCGTGCCTACTTCAATGATTGTCTTGGGGATCATTTCCACGGTGGCAAACAGGCGGTTGAGGTAGTAGGTGCCCTCAACCAGCACCTGGAGCTGGCGGCCGCGCAGGCCGCCGGCGCGCAGAAAGCGGTCGGGCATCTGGAAGTTGTTGTGGTAGGTCTCGCTGTCCTTGGGGTCGGTGCCCACCACGGGGGCGATGATCTCGCCGGAGGGCAGGGACGGGCCGTCGTGGACGGTGACCACGCCGATGCGGTCGTCGGAGTCTTTAATCACCACGGGCACGAAGCCTTTGCGCTCGGCGATCACCTGGGCCATGCTCTGGATGACGGACTGGTCATCCCGGCTGAGGGGCAGGTAGTAGACGCGCTCCTCGGTGATGACCACAAACTGGGCCAGGTTGATGGCGTAGGTGCCCTCGCGCAGAATCTGGCGCTGGGGGCCGCGCTGCCCGCCGTTGGTAAGGAAGGCTGCCACGTCCTGGAAGTTGTTGGCGGTGACGTTGCTGGCCAGCACCTGCATGGGGCTGAGAGGCACGCCGTCGCGGGCGAAGATATAGCCGATCTTGCCCTGCGGGATGGTCACCAGCGGGGCAATGTGGACTTTAAACTGGATCGGGATGAGGTAATGCAGGCCGCCGCGCAGCACATCCGGCTGGTAACCCGCTTCGCCTTTGAGGGCGATGAAGCCGCCCTTGACGGAGCGCCGGCCGAAGACCTTCTCGACGAGGCCGATGCGATTGTTGGGGATATAGCGGATGCCTGAGAGAATAATGATCAGCACCACGATCCCGATCACGACCAGCGCCAAAACACCTAAATCGATTGTCATTCAATCCTCCCCTTACAAAAAGGGTAAATGGTGAAACCTGCGGAAACGCTCCGCAGGCTTATTAAGTATACGCAGAATGAGGGAGGAGGTTGCGGGGAGATTGAGGGTTTCCCCCTCCCGGCCTCCCAAAATCCAAAGAACGGATTTTGGGGGAGGAGAAATAAATATTGGGACAAACCTGTATAATATTGTTAATAAATCCAGCAAACTGCATGCAACAAGTATTTTTGGGAAGAATTTGCTCTTGAAGCGCTTTTTTGTGTGGTCGTACGACGTGGTGTATTACCTGACCGTTAGCCTGGTGTACCTGGCGGTGCTGCTGCGGTCGATTCTGCTGTTTTCTAATGAGGCGGGGGCCATCGGGCGGATATTGGGGCTGCTGGGGGCCTGGCTGGCGCTGTTCCTGGCGGAGCCGGTGATCACGCGGCGCTGGAAGGGGTTCTTCCAGGTGTACCTGGGAGTGCAGTCGGCGCTGGTGTTCGCCCTGCTGTTCAGCCCGGACCCGCCGGACCACTTTGCTCTGCTGTTCGCCGTGCTGAGCATGCAGGCGATGCAGCACCTCGAACCCCGGCGCGGCACGATCTGGATCGCGGCTTTTACCGTGCTGTTGCTGCCGCCGCTGGCGATCCATTCGGGGATCGTGATCGGGGTCGCCTTTGGGCTGATCTACAGCGCGGCGGACGCCCTGTTTGGGGCGCACGCCCTGGCCACGAAGCGAGCGCTGGCGGCGCGGGCCAAGAACCAGGCCATGCTGCAGGAACTGGAGGAGAACAACCAGAAGCTCCAGGCGTATTCGAAACAGTTGGAGCAATTGGCCGTGGCGCGCGAGCGGGCCAGGCTGGGGCGCGACCTGCACGATTCGGTCACCCAGACGGTGTTCAGCATGACGCTCACTACCCAATCGGCCATGCTGCTGCTGGAGAGCAACCCGGGCCGGGTAAATGCCCAGCTCGAGCGCCTGAACGAACTGGCGCGCAGCGCCATGGCGGAGATGCAGACGCTGATCGCCGAGCTGCGCCCCCAGGAAGCGACCGAGGGCGGGCTGGCGGCGGCGCTGCGCCAGCACCTGGCCAACCGGCGCCTGCCGGAGGGACTGGCGGTTTCGCTCGAGGCGGAGGGCGAGCAGGCGCTTTCGGCGGAAGAAGAACAAGGCCTGCTGAGAATCGCACAGGAAGCGCTGAACAACATCGTCAAGCACGCCCAGGCATCGCAGGCCTGCGTGCGGCTGCACCTGAGCGAGCCGCTGTGGATAGAGATCGAGGACAACGGCCAGGGGTTCGACCCGGAACGCGCCCGGCAGGGCCGAGGGGTGGGCCTGTCGAGCATGGGAGAGCGGGCCGCCGAGATCGGGTGGGAGTTGAATGTATCCTCCGAGCGCGGCAAGGGGACGCGGATCAAGGTGGTTAAAAAATAATTTATCCAGGTCTGGAGGCAGCTATGGCTGGGAGCGAGACAATCAAGGTGCTGATCGTGGACGACCACCAGGTGGTGCGCCAGGGACTGCGCACATTCCTGGAGCTGCACGCGGATATCTCCGTGATCGGCGAGGCCGGGGATGGGGAGGCGGCGGTCGAAATGGTGCGCCAGCTCGAGCCGGACGTGGTGCTGATGGATCTGGTGATGCCGCGCCTGGACGGCATCGCGGCCACCCGCCAGGTGAAGGCGCTGGGCACGGGCGCCAAGGTAATCGCCCTGACCAGCTTCACCGAGGACGACAAGGTCTTCCCGGCGATCCAGGCGGGCGCTTCGAGCTACCTGCTGAAGGACGTGTCGCCGGACGACCTGGTAGAGGCGATCCGGGCGGCGCACCGCGGCGAGGCGCGCCTGCACCCCAACATCGCCCGCAAGCTGATGGAGCAGGTGGCTGCCCAGGCCGGCCCGAAGGTCGAAGGCCCGGCCGAGGAGCTGACCGAGCGCGAGCGGGACGTGGTACGCCTGGTGGCCAAGGGACAGAGCAACCAGGCCATCGCCCAGGAGCTGTTTATCAGCGAAAAGACGGTCAAGACGCACATCAGCAACATCCTGAGCAAGTTGAACCTGCAGGACCGCACCCAACTGGCGATCTTCGCCATCAAGAACAAGCTGGTGGACGGGCAGTAAGGCAACGATGAACCTACCCGGCAGCCCCGAACTCTCCCGGCAGCGACCGTCACGCCTGATCGTGGTGTCGCTGTACCTGTTCTTCGTGGCCATCGTCGGGCGCACGCTGGCACTGGTGCCGGACAGACCGGTGGTGCAGGAACGGCTGGGATGGATCCTGGGACTGGAGTTGGCCTTCCTGGTGGTGTTCAGCCTGCCGGTGTGGCGTCCCAGCATGGGGCGCGGCTGGCTGCAGGCCGTATTCGCGGTCCAATCTGGCCTGATCGTGGTGATGTTCGCGCTGGCCTCGGACCTGGATTTCGTGACCAGCCTGTTCATCCTGCCGAGCTACCAGGCGGCGGTGTATCTTACCGGCAGGCCGCGCTGGATCTGGATCGGCGTTTTCGTGGTACTGACCGGGGCGTCGTCGATGGTCTTCCTAGAGCCGCTGCACGGGCTGGCGCTGGGGCTGGTGCCGCAGGCGGGCGAGATCGTGCTGGCGGCCTACATTGCCGCCAGCCAGGAAGTGGTTGCGGCGCACGCCCGCAGCCAGGCCATGCTGAGCGAGCTGCGCGAGACCAACCGCCAGCTCGAGCTGTACGCCAGCCAGGTGGAAGAGCTGGCGGCTATCGAAGAGCGCAACCGCCTGGCGCGCCAACTGCACGACTCGGTGTCGCAGACGATGTTCAGCATCATCCTGAACACGCGGGCGACGCAGATGCTGCTGGAAAAGGACCCGGGCCGGGTGCGCCCGCAGTTGGAGCAGCTTCAGGCGCTGGTGCAGTCGACGCTGGTAAAGATGCGCAGCTTGATTGCGGAGCTGCGGGTTAAATCCGAATAGGGAAGTTGATTGCGGTGGGTTGATCATCGCGAATGCCGCGAATAAACGAATAATGCGAATGGTTTTTTAAGATTTCATTCGCATTATTCGCCTATTCGTCCTATTCGCGATAAAAAAATCGATATTTCACGAATCGTAGTGACGACTTATAGTTTTTGACAACTTAAACGGGTAATGTACTTACCTTGCAATCAACCAGAGCCTCACCCCCGGCCCCTCTCCTGAGAATAAAAAACCATTCTCAGGAGAGGGGAGAAATGCGCTGGATTTGCTTTTCTCCCCTCTTCCAGAACGTGCTTCACCGTTCTGGGAGAGGGGCCGGGGGTGAGGC
>DBMK01000137.1 GCA_002298885.1 Anaerolineaceae bacterium UBA700 | reverse complement strand
TTTTGTGCGGGCGAAGCCCGCACAAAAAATTTCTCTATTTGTTTATTTTGGCCCGGGCCTGGATCATCTCGGCTGCGATGCTGATCCCGATCTCCTCGGGGGTCTCGGCGTCGATCGCCAGGCCGATGGGGGCGTGCACGCGTCGGATATCATCCTCGCCAAACCCTTCTTTGCGAAGTTGCTCAAATACCAGGGCGCACTTTCGGCGGCTGCCGATCATGCCGATGTAGCCGGCAGGGGTCCTGAGTGCCTGTGCCAGCACAACTCTGTCATTCAGGTGGCCGCGGGTGACGATGATGATAAAACTATCGCGGTCCACCTTAAGACATCCCAGGGCGTCAGCAAACGAATCCAACACCACCAACTCATCTGCGGTCGGGAAGCGTCCGGCGTTGGCGTAATCCGCCCGATCGTCAAGCACTACCGTCCAGAAGCCGACGGCCTTGGTGAATTCAGCCAGGCTGCGTGATACGTGCCCGGCGCCAAAAATGAAGGCCGTCCCGGAGATATCCAGTGGCTCCAGCAGGGTGCGGCCAGCGCCGGTTTCTACCAACGCAGGCTGGCGCAGCTCCAGGATCGTCTCGGTGGATAACCCGGCGGGGAGAGAACCGGTTACGCGCCCATCGCTGTGGACGAGGGCGTGGCAAGGGGCTAAGCCTGCTGCCGGGAGGGTCGATACCAGCCAGATTTTCTGGTGGCCTCTTATTGAAGCTTCCAGGTCGTGGATGACCGCGGCAACCTCTGTGTCGCCGGCATCCAACCATTCCACCAGCACCTCCACCTCTCCCCCACAAATGGCGTCCATGGTGGCTGCGTCCGCGCCGGTAAACTTGAATCCTTGCAGCACGGCCTGCTGGCTGCGCAGCACCTTCCTGGCCAATTCGGTTACCTGGGCTTCCAGAATCCCGCCGCCGACCGTGCCGGACGTCGAGCCGTCCTGCCGCACCAACATCTTTGCCCCGGCCGAGCGCGGCGCCGAGCCGTTGCGGGTCGCCACGGTCGCCAGTGCGAAGGATTCCCCCCGCCCGCACAATTCTGCCATTTCCTGGATGAGTTGTTTCATCGCGTTATCTCCTCTGCTGATAATCATAGCAGAACTCGATTAAAATACCCATTATGCAAAAAATCCACCTGGATACCGATCTGGGCGGCGATATCGATGACCTGTGCGCCCTGGCGCTGCTGCTGCGCTGGCCGGGAGGCGTCGAATTGACCGGCGTGACCGTGGTGGGCGACACGAACGGGCGCCGCACCGGATACGTGCGCTACGTGCTGGCGCTTGCCGGCCGCGGCGATGTGCCCGTGGCCGCCGGGGCGGACACGGCCGGGGGCTATTATCCGTATGAGTTGGGGCTGCCTCCAGAGGAACGCTACTGGCCCGAGCCGGTTGCGCCTTCGCCCAACCCTCCCGCAGAGGCTGTCCAATTGCTCAAACGCAGCCTTGATCAGGGCGCCACCCTGGTTGGGATCGGCCCGTATACCAATTTGTACCTGCTCGAACTCGAATTTCCGGGAATCTTGTCCACCGCAAAGCTCTTCCTCATGGGCGGCTACGTCTATCCACCGCGCTCCGGCTTTCCGGCCTGGACCAACGCATTTGATTTCAATGTGCAGGTGGACGTCCGGTCGGCCAGGCACGTCCTGCAGAATTCCAGCCCCACCCTCATCCCGCTTTCAGTCACCGCAGAGACCGCTCTACGCCGGGCGTACCTGGCCGAATTGCGCCGCGGCGATGCCCTGGCGCGGCTGATTGCCCGCCAGGCCGAGGCTTTCGCCCAGGACGAACAGTTTGATAAAAAGTACGGCGAAACCTATCCCGCGGTGCCGGCGGATATCATCAATTTCCAGCACGATCCACTGGCCTGTGCGGTTGCCCTGGGATATACCGAGGGGATCGAATTTGAAACCCTGCCCTTGCGAATCGAGGAAAAAGACGGCTTACTCGTCGAGCGCCCCGATCCTTTGGAGAGGCCGTTCCGCATCGTGACCAAAGTAGACGGCCCGCGCTTCAACCAGTTCTGGCTCGACCGAATACTTAACCCATAGGGCAAGTACTTACTTCTTTCTGCGCACGATGGCGTCGGTCATGCGCGCTACGCGCACCATGGTTTCCACATCGTGCACCCGGATCACGTCTGCGCCGCGGCAAATGCCTACCGCCACTGCCGCAGCCGTGCCTTCGACGCGCTGGTCGGGCGGCAGGTCGAGCGTGTACCCGACGAACGACTTGCGCGACGGGCCGATCAGCACCGGGTATCCCAGCATCCGGATCTCGCCCAGCCGGTCGATCAGTTCCAGGTTCTGCTCGACCGTCTTGCCAAACCCTAGGCCGGGGTCGAGGATGATGGCTTCGTCCGCCACGCCGGCGCTTTTGGCCAGCGCCACGCTTTCCAGCAACTGGCTGCGCACGTCCTCCAGCAGGTTCTGGTAATGGATGCCGGTGTACCGCCCGCCGAGGCGCTCCTGCAGTTCCACGCTGGCGGGTTTGCTCTGGTTGTGCATGAGGATCAGCGGTGCTCGCTGGCGCGCTGCAATTTCCGCCAGGCGCGGGTCGGCGCGCAATCCCCACACGTCGTTGATCCACACTGGTGCGGTCTTCAAGGCGGCTTCGGCTACCTCGGATTTATACGTGTCGACGGACAGGATGGCGTTCAGGTCCAACCGCACCAGGGCGTCCAGCACCGGCAGCACCCGCTCCAGCTCCTCGGCCGCGCCAACGGGCTGCGACCCGGGGCGCGTGCTCTCGCCGCCGATGTCCAGGATGTCCACCCCGGCCTGGACAAATCGTTCGGCCTGGGCGGCGGCAGCCGCCACCCAATCTTCCTGCTTCATCAACCCATCCCCTGAGAAGCTGTCAGGCGTGGCGTTGAGGATGCCCATTACGTACGTGCGAGCGCCCCAGGTGAGCATCGGCTTAGCGTTGATAGGTGCCCATCCACTGCGCCTGGGCCAGGATGTGCCCGGCGATTTGTTTTTGTAGCCCGGCGGCGTTCAATCCCGGCGGCAGGCTGGGGTCGAGGTCGAGGGCGTACAGCTTGAAATAATAGCGGTGCGGTTTGCCGGGTGGGGGGCATGGGCCGCCGTAACCGGCGCGCCCGAATCCGGCGATCCCCTGGCTGCCGATCCCGATAACCTCGGCCGTTGCGGCTACCTTTTCGGGCAGTCCCGTAAGCGTGTGCGGCATGTTGTACACCACCCAATGGATGAACGTCCCGGAAGGCGCATCCGGGTCTTCGGTCACCAGGGCCAGGCTCCTGGCCTCGGCTGGAACGTCGCTCCAGCTCAAGGCCGGAGATACATTCTCACCCTGGCAGGTGAATTTTTTGGGAATAGGCTGCCCGTCGTTAAAAGCGGGGCTTGAGATTTTCATCGTGTCCTCCATGTTGGATTGAGGAGTTCCTGTACCGGTTGCGGCCGGCTGAAGGGTCGCCGCCGAGCCCCCGGCTTGCTGACCAGGCTGGGCAGCAGCGCCAGGCGTTTCGGTTTGAGGCGCCGGTGTCACCGTGGGGATATCGCTGCCGGCGGCCGCGCAGGATGAAATGAGCAGGCTGGCCAGCAGCGTTACAATCAAGGCACGCATCAGCACCTCCTGAATGGGCTGCAAAGAATGCATTTCTATCATACCCAATCATTGACGATTTTTACAAGCAGTTGGATAATCACAGAAGGCCTTTTCACAGGATAAACAATCGAATATGAAGTCTCGTGCAAGCAGGGTTTTATGGATTCTGGCCGCCTTTTTGCTGATTATCGCCGGCGGAATTATTCTTTGGCTTTCTACCCAGCCTTACGGCGTGGTCGAGCCGTTCCTTAATTCTTTTTTTGACAAGAAAGGCTTTGAGGCCCTCGACTCAACCAACTTTCCGGTGTTTACCTGGATCTTCCGGTTCGTGGGGGTTGGGTTGTGGGCTGGCGCCTCAATCTTGCTCTTCTGGCGCAGGCAGGCCTGGAGAAATGCGCTCCAGTTCGCCACCCGGCTGCCGGATGATTTTACCGCTTTTATCCGCGATCTGCAGCCTGCCAGGCCCGACCTGGGCTTGTTATTCCTGCTTTTGCTCATATTTGCCGCGGGATTTATTTTTCGCCTGGAATTCATCAACCAACCGATGAGCCATGACGAGTCCTATTCTTACGTCGCGTTTGCCTCGGGCTCCTTTCAGACGGCCATCAGCGATTACCACCTGCCGAATAACCACGTTTTCCACACCATTCTGATCTACCTGACGACTCGCCTGTTTGGGCTGCAGCCCTGGACGGTGCGCTTGCCGGCGCTGGCTGCCGGCCTGGCAATCGTCCTGGTGGTCTACAAGCTGGCGGCGAAGCTGTATGACCGTCCGATTGCCCTGGTTACGGCGGCATTGTCCGCCTACATACCGGCGTTGATCTATTACTCGACCTCCGCCCGGGGCTACACCCTGGTAGCCCTGATCTTTTTGCTTAGCCTGTGGTTGGGGAGTTACCTCCTCGAGCATAAGAACCGGGTGGCCTGGGGGGTATTGAGCCTGCTCAGCGCAATCGGTTTCTATACGGTTCCGGTTATGCTGTTTCCATTTGGAGTGGTTTTTGCCTGGCTGTTCCTGTCCCATCTCTTCTCCAAATCTCCTCAGCCATACAGCTCGAAGCTGGAATTCAGCCTTTATCTGGCTGTATCTGGGATCGCCACGGCCATCTTAACCCTGCTGGCTTACATGCCCATTTTCTTGCGTTCCGGGTTTAGCCTTGTGTTTGGGAATGAATTTGTGGCTTCCTTATCCTGGCGCGATTTTCCAGCGACGATTCTCAGCCGTTTCCAAGAAACCTGGCAGCAGTGGACCGGGCCTCTCCCGGCGGTGCTGGTTTGGATCCTGATTGCCGGATTTTTTATTTCATTCGTAATCGAAATGCGCGTCGGGCGCTCTCGTTTTCCACTGCAGGTGGCGGCGCTGGTTTGGATCGGCGCTTTGCTCGTCCTGCGCCGCCCGAATGCGTTTGAGAAGGTGTGGGTCTTCCTGGTGCCGGTGGTTTTGATGTGGACGGCCGCCGGCATTTTAGGGCTGGTTGAGCTGCTGTTCAGGCGTTTTCCTGCCGGCCGGCGGCTCCCGCCGTTGGTCGCCGGCTGCGTCTTGCTCTTCGTGTTTGTCACCGCGGTCCAGGTGGCGCCGGCTCTGCCGGCCGACCTGGCGCAAAAGGGGGGCGTGGAGCAGGCCGCGGATTACCTGGTCGACCACCTCCAGGATCAGGATAAATACCTGGTCTCGTTCCCGGATAACGCGGCATTATGGTATTACGTCATGGCACGCGGACAGTCCTTCACCCGTTTTCAGCCCGAACTGGGATTCAAACGCGTCCTGGCTGTCGTCTCGACCGACGAAGGCCAGACCCTGGATTCGGTCGCCAGGGACCGCCACGTGTTACTTTCGGGCTTGAACTGCGGAGATTTGATGCCTGTGCAGACGTTCGATACCATCCAGGTGTTTGAATGCACCCCGCGCCAGGTTACTGGGTCGCCGTAAGCCGCTTTACACCGGCGGTGTCTACCTCGCGCAACATTTCGGCGATCGTTTTGCCGCTCTGCGGGGGGCGCAGGTCGGGGGCCAGCTCGGCCAGCGGCGCCAGCACGAACGCCCGCTCGGCCAGGCGCGGGTGGGGGATCTCGAGGCCGGGCAAAGAAACGATTAGATCCCCGTATAACAGGATATCCATATCGATCAGCCGCGGTCCGTAGCGGAAGGTGGGCTGCCGGCCGAGCGCCGCCTCGATCTGCTTGAGGTACGCCAGCAGGTCCAGTGGGGCCAACCCGGTCTCTGCCTCGAGCGCCTGATTGAGGAAGGCGGGCTGGTCGCGGAACCCCCAGGGCTCCGTCTCGTAGATGGACGAGGAACGCAGGATTCTCACTGCCGGGGACAGGGCGCTGCGGGCGTTCGCCAGGTTTGCTGCCCGATCACCCAGGTTGACACCCAGGCCAATGTAACAGATCATCTCTCGACCAGGGTTGCCAGGAGAGGAATGTCGTCGGCGCCAGCTAAAAGAAAACCGTGGCTGCATTTCGATTCGTCCATGCGGCGGATCAGCCCGTTGAGGCGCCCGATCGTCGAATGGTTCTCGGTCTCAACCTGCTCAATGTCTGGAAAGACCATGCGCGCCTGTTCGGCGATCTCTTTTTTCCCGCTAACCCACTGCACGCAGTCGCGGTCAAAGCCGGATTTTTCCAGTTTTTGGGGCAGGGCGCTCAGGGCGGCCGGCGGCAGCGCCCACCAGGCGGCAATGTGCGCCTTGGGCATCAGGTTGTAGCGTCCAACCGCCTGGGGCGAGGCCAGGAGGGTGTAATCCATACACCCGTTCTCGCTCTCGGCCAGCATGATCAAGTTTTGCTCGCGGATCATCAATGAACGGCACACATCGTGCAGCAGAAAGTCGCACAGCATCGGCTGGCCCGGCCAGCGAAAAACGGATTGAAAGGCGCTCCATTTCGCGCCGGACTGGGCCAGGGTGGGGTCGGCAATGGCGTGCACCACGTCCACCCAATGCGGCCGAACGCCGGCGCTTGCCAGTATCTCCGTGAGGTTCGGCTCCTCCCCCTTCAATTCGCTACCGCTAATCCAAAATATATCAGCCATATCCATTTTCCACCATTCTATGTTCAACCGCCTGCCTTGGGTGCCTGATTCTAATCCTCACCTGTTGTCTGTCGTCTGTTACCCGTGTTTCGTCATCCGTGGTCTGTTTCACCTTACATCCCGCGTACCACATTGATCATATCCGCCAGCAGCCCGTACGCGGTCGTCTCTGGCCCGGGGTTGCCTTCGACGATTCCCAGCCCCGGCAGCACGTCCAGCTCGAATTGGACGCAGGAGCTGGTTCCGTTGATGCTAAACAAGGGCGAGCCGGGCGGGACGCGCTGCGGCGCCACGCGGCCTTCCACGCCGCTGCTCGTGCGCCGGGCCGAGCACACCAGCTTCCAACGCTCGCCGGCCTGGCGCGCTTCGGCGATAGCCGCCGGCGTAATCGAGCGGATGCCGGCGCGCTCCACCTGCTGGGGTTTCAGCGGCACGCCCATCAGCACCGTCGCCAGGGCTGAGACCTTGATTGCCGCATCCCAGCCGTCGACATCTGCGCTGGGGTCCGTCTCGGCGATGCCAATGGACTGGGCGTAGGCCACCGCCTCGGCAAATGTTTTGCCGTCTTCCATCAAGCCGATGATCAAGTTGGTGCAGGAATTCAAGATGCCCTGGAAACCGCGCAGTTCGGCCGCCGGCAGTGGGCCGCGGAAGAGTGAGAAGATCGGGGCTCCGTCCATCACTGTCGATTCGTACATAAAGCGTCGGTCGTGGCGCGCCGCCAGGTCTTTTAACTCGTCAAAGGCGTGTACCACCGGCCCTTTGTTGGCGGTTATGGCATGCATACCTTTTTCCAGGGCGGCTTTCAGGTGGTCGATTGCCGGCTGGCCTGTGTATTGGTTGACCGGCGAGTTCTCGAACAGGATGTCCGCAGGACACTGGCGGATGAAGTCCAGCACGCTGGCTGGCGCGGGCTGCGCCGAAAGTTGCGCCAGGGATTGCCCCGATTCGACCAGGGCCAGGGCGCGGGCCACGTCGATCCCATCCGGGTCGATTGCGCTGCCGTGCCGGCCGGTGGCAATGCCGGTGATCTTGCAGGTTGCGCCAAACTGGTCGCGCAGCGGTACCGCCTTGCGCGCCAGCAGCCGGGCAAAAGCGCGGCCCACGTTCCCGAATCCAACCAGCGCCAGATTGTAATTTGCCATAAATCCTCCCGATGGAATGACGATGTTTATTAGGACTAAACCGGCGGCCAGGGATACGAGCGCCGGGTGCTTTGCGGATAGGGGAAACGCCCGCTGGATGCAAGCTGGCGGGTACGCCGGAGCAGGGCATCGATCTCGCCTTCGGAGAGCAGGTAACGCAGCTCAAGGGCAAGCTGGCTGTCTTTTTCCAGGTCGTCCATCAGCCTGCACAGGTCCGCGATCTGTCCGGTTGGGATCTCTTCGCCGGCGAAATCCCACACCACCGTGCGCAGCTTGTCGTCCATGTGGAAGCAAATGCCGTGGTCGATCAGCCACAGATGGTCGTGCGAATCGACCAGGATGTGACCGCCTTTGCGGTCGGCGTTGTTGGCGATGATATCGAATAAGGCCACCGGCCGCAGCCGCTGGCGAGTGGTATCGTCGAAGTTGAAATAATGAGTGTGCGGTTCGTGTTCGATGTATTCCTGGACCGACCCGGCGCCCATTGGGCCCTTGCGCCGGTAAACGGTTGGCGGCACCAGGTCCCAGCCCAGCGATTCGCTGATCACAAACGCAGCCACTTCGCGCTTGGCCAGCGTCCCGCTCGGAAAATCCCACAGCGGCTGCTCGCCGCGCACGGGTTTATACACTGCCTTGATTACCTTTGCATCATGGACTATGTCGACCAAAAAGGTGTAGTTAGAGCCGGCCAAAAACTGGCCTTCCATTTGAATTTCGCCCTTGTGTAAGGCCGTTAGAATGCTCTGTTTATCCATGCAGACTTGAAAGACTAATGTGTGCTGTGCCCGTTCTTCTTTGGGCAGAAATGGCCTTCGGGATCCATGGGCTCGCCGCACTGAGGGCAGATCGGGCGGCCGCGGCTGGCAACTTCCAGTCCCCAGGCGCTCATGGCCCGCAGTTGGGCCCGCGTCACCCAGAAACGCGCCAGGCTCACATCGTCCTGCTCCTGCCCCTCGGTCTGTACCTCGCGGGCCATTAAAACCATCAGATCGCGCTCCACGTCGTATCCCAATCCCAGCTCGCCGACACGGAACAGGGGGTCGACCGGCGGGTAAATGTGCATTTTGTCCGCGTCGTAATCGCTCGCGGCTTCGGCCAGGTCGGGGTATTTTTCAGCGAGTTCGGTCATGAATTGCTCGATCCCAACCGCCAGGGTTTGCACCTGGGCTTTCTCGACGATCAAGGTGATTACCTCGTCCATCCGGGTGGCCTGAATGTAAAAAACGCGCTGCCCTGGCTTGCCAATCGCGTCGATGGTGATTAAATTTACCGGATCCAGATCAATTTCAGTACGCGCCATAAAAAATCTCCTCCATGGGAGAGTGCTTAAAGTATATCACAGCTAAAACGTGGAGAGAGAGTGGAGAATAGACAGTAGAGAATAGAGAATAGAGAGTGGAGAGTAATAAATGCTGACTCGTACCTCCGAATTCCACGCTCCATTCTCTAATCTCTATTCTCCATTCTCTACTCTCTTCTTCAGAGTTAAAAGCATCTTCCGCCCCATTGCGAACGAAATCGGCTCGAGAAAGGCGCGGTAGATAAAATTATTCAAGCGCGTCGGGTTCCAATCCGTGCGCATGCGGAAAATGAGCCGCGTGGCGTTAATGCCGAGCGGCTGCAAGAAAAACGTCTGGTCGCCGCTGAAAAACTGCTCCGGCGGGTTGCTGGGATACCCCGGCTGGCCCGTTTTGGTATTGATCGTGCCGCCCAGGGTCAAAAAGCGGTCCGGTTCGAAGGCTGCCACCGGGAAGCCGAAACTGCCGTTGGGCACGGCCTTGATCACATCGCCGACGGCCAGGTGCTGGAATTCCGGAATAATTCGTTCGGCGCTGGGCACTCCGCCGTTGTCCAGCAGGTCGTAGGCGTACCAGCCGGCGCGCTGGCAGCCAAGCTGGACGAACCACGGCCAGATCTTTTGCGGCGGCGCATGGATGACGATGCCGCCGGTAATTTCAGATTTTGGGTTTGGCACGTATTCGTCCCCGGGCAGCGGCTGGCGCGCTTCCTCGGGCTTCATGCCCCAGTGCCTGAACCAGCCGCGCAGCAGGAACGAAAAGACGACCAAGAATCCAATGGTGATGGCTCCCCAGATACCCTCGAGAATGGTGCTCAATTTCATAATGCTGATGCCCTCCGCTTAAGATGGATACGCTAAAATCCCCGGCCTGGATCTTGCGGGCTGACCGCTGCCGATCTGGCCAAAGCTTCCTTCAGATGATTAATTCTCTTCCCCACTCCGCTTGTTCGACCCGGCTGTATTCGCCCAGCAGTTTTGGCAAGAGCGCCTCCAGCGGCTGCGGGTCCCCGCTGGTTAAAATGCGCAGCGGAGCCGCGGCGCTGCCTCGCTCCAGCCAGCCGTTCTGCTCCAACAGCCGGCCTGCCTGGCGCGCCACCGCCGGCGCCGGGTCGATTACGCGCACCCCCGTCCCGGCGATCTGTTCAATCATCGGTATCACGAAAGGGTAATGCGTGCAGCCCATGACCACCGTGTCGATTCCCTGCGCCAGCATCGGGTTCAGGGCCCGCTCCAGGATGGCGCGCGTCTCGGGTCCATCCAGGTTTCCCCGTTCAATTTCACCGACCAGGCCCGGGCAGGTATCCTGCAAAATTTTTACTCCCCCAGCAAAACGTTCGACCACCGAGGCGTACAGGCTGCCCTGGAAAGTTGCCGGGGTCGCCAGCACGCCCACCACCCCGCTGCGCGTCGTCTCGGCTGCCGGCTTGACCGCCGGTTCCATGCCCACGAACGGCGTCTGCGGGAATCGCTGGCGTAAATAATGCAGGGCCGCCGCCGAGGCGGTATTGCAGGCCACCACGATCAGCTTTGCGCCTTGCGCCAGCAGGAATCCCGTGGCGGCTTCGGAGAAAGCGCGCCCCTCCTCCAGCGAGCGCGAGCCGTAAGGCACGTGCGCCTGGTCGCCGAAATAGATCGCCGGTTGTGCGGGAATCTGTTTACGCATGGCCTTCAGCACCGAAAGCCCGCCCACCCCAGAGTCGAAGACGCCGACGGGCGAACGATTGGGGTTGGGTTGGATGGTATTTGCCATAATGATATACGCCTGATTAGGACGTGAAACGTGAAGCGTGAA
>DBMK01000185.1 GCA_002298885.1 Anaerolineaceae bacterium UBA700 | reverse complement strand
CACCGTGTGGGCGGGAAACCTCGAACCGCTAATTATTTTGCAGCATTGACCAGGATGACGATGGTCGATTTTGCCATGTCCTGGCCAACCATAGAGCCTCCGGCGATGATTGCCGGGATGGGCTTGAGGAATTTAACCTGCTCGTCGAACTGTGTAAGGGCGGAGCCGGACATAGATTCGCGGACGTTGGCGAGGGTGGCTTCCAGGTCCAGATAAAAGTTTGCGGACGAGCCACCGGGCAGAGTCTTCACCGCGGCCTGGTAGCGGCTGCTGCTGGTTAGAGGGGTCTTGAGTGAGAATAACTCCTCCAGTAACCCACCGCCAGTGCCCAACAGCAAGTATTGCCTACCAACCCCGAAGGCAAACAATTCTTTTTCCGTATTGGGGTCCGTTATGGAATAGTATGACAGATCGCCGGCCTTCTTGGAATCTGTGGGGATTCCTCCCTGGTCCTTCAGGGCGGCGGATAACTTGTCGACCACGTTCGTCATTTTTTGCCCATCGGTGGATTCGATCATGATGGCCGCGCCCAGGTTCAGCTTGGCCTGCTGAAACAGCCCTTGCGTCGAAGGTACGCCCGCCAGCAACACGTCACCTCCCAGGTAGGGGAATAAATCCTTGGTGGGATTAATGTTGATCTGCTTTTCAAGCTCAGCCATGGACTGCTCGTATTCAGATTTGGAGGCGCCCGACAGGGTAGCGATCTGATCGATGAGGTTGACCCAGGTTTCGTTCAGAATGTTACCACCAACGTAAAACAAGGTATCTTCAGGCAGCATCGCGATCGACTGGCTTGGCGATTTCACCTGCGAAATGGCCTTCTTTTCGGCATCGGTCATTTTTTGCAGATCGTAAGCAGCCACCGAATCCATCTGCAGGCCGGCATCCACGATGGAAAGGCTGACCAAAGTCCCTTTTATTTTGCCAATCTGGGCGTCGGCGAGGTCGCTAAAGTTGGGAGGCAAACCACTGTTGGCAGCGCTGGAGTTGAGGAGCTTCATGTAAGTTGTCTTGTATTTCTCCATGTCGATATACATGGTCATGAAGCGGTTGCCGGGGAGCTGCTGCGCCAAGGTTTGGTAAGCGCCGTCCTTGGACAACGAATCGCCCTTCTGAGCGTCGATTGCATCCTGAATGCCGGCCTGGGTGAGGCTGAACAGCACTACGTCGCCCGAACGGCAGAATGAAACCCCATTGGCCGTGCTCCCGCCGCTATCCGGCTTATAGGAGTAGATGGTGATGCCCGAATAGGTGTTTTCGGTGTACTTGATATTGTTCTTTGACTCAGAATTGCTGACGAGCTTCTTCAGGAATTGGTCGGCCAGGCCATTATTGCGGGACTGGATGGAAAAGATGATCGTGGCGTTCGAAAGCGTCCCCGACGAGCCCATATCCAGGTCCATGATGGCCAGGCCGGCCGAGCGGCCCGCCCAGGGCATGATGTCGTCGGTGATGGTCATGCCGGTGGAATCCTTCAATTGCTTGTCGAGATCTTTGAGGCCGGCGGCAGCATCTTTACCGCCCGCCGGGTCGATAACCTGCGCAAAGGGCTTATACAGCCGATCGATCTTATCCGGCTGGATGTTGAGCAGATCGACGCCGATAAACATGGTGGGGCGGGATGGGATCGAGGCGGCGACCGGGTCTCCCCCCAGGCCGAGCAGGACCTTGACGTTGCCGATCACGTTCCATTGGAACGGATCGATCACAACCACCGCGGCCAGGGCCACGATGACCACCAACACGCCGATCAAAATCGCCAGCAGCGGCGAGCGCTTGGGCTTGGGCGCTTCAGGGGGCGCCTGGGGCGCCAATGGATCATAAAAACTGTCGTTCATGGCATTCTCCTCTCTAAACGCAAAAACAAAATTGGCAGCAAAGCGAGACCACAGACCAAAGCCGCAGCCAGGAAAGTCTCGCGAATAACCAGGGTAATGGCATCCATGCCGGCCTTCACCACGTCGGGATTGGCCGCCAGCAGCCGTGCACTGAGGAAATTGAAGCGCTGCTGGTCGAAGGCAGCCACGGCCGAGACGCTGACGGTCATCCCCACCAGGCGGAAGATAATGACCAGGGCCGACGCCGAGCCGCGATGGGTCGCCGGGGCGGTATTGACAGCCGCCGCGGCGATGGGGGCCATGGTCAGACCAAGGCCAACGCCGGCCAGCGCCAGGTGCGGGATCATGGCCGGGTAGGGCGTGGAAGCCACCCAGGTACCCATCAAAATAAAACCAACGACCGTGGCAGCCAGGCCAACCAGGGCCGGCCAGCGGTATCCCAACCGCACCACCAGCCACCCGCCGGGGACCGAAGCCAGCGCCATGGGCACCGTCAGCGCCGAAAGCATCCAGCCACTGTCCCAGGCGCCCTGGGCCAGGTCGCGGGCCACCAGTGTGTTGATGAACAGAGGCACATTGGCGATAGCCACGAACAGGGCCAGGCCGATTAAAAAGTTGGCCAGGCTGGCGGCGCTGAAATTGGTGCGGCGGAACAAGGATAACTGGATCAAGGGGTCCTTGCCGCGCGCCTGGCGCAGGATGAACAGCACCAGGAACAGCAGCGAAATGGCGACCAGCGGCCAGATGTACTGTGGAAGGGCCGGCTGGGCAGAGCTGCTGAACGTACCCCCGGATTGGGACGAGCCCAGGCCCAGGTTGAGCGCCGCCAGGCAGATCGAAATCAACCCGGCGCCGAGCCAATCCATGCCGCCCTGACGTGGGGCGCGCGGCAGAGCGCGCAGCGCCACGGCGATGAGGATGAAACCAAGCAGGCACACCGGCAGGTTGAGCCAGAAGATGACCCGCCAGTCGAAATAACGGGTGACGATGCCGCCGTACAGGTGGCCCACCACCCAGCCGCTGGTATCCACGGCGGCAATCACGCCTAACGGGCGGGCGCGCAGCTCGGGCGGGTAAAGATCGCCGACCATGGCCATGCCCACCGGCACCATGGCCCCGCCGCCGAAAGCCTGGATCATGCGCGCCGCCACCAGCAGGTACAGCGAAACGTGGGCCGGGTCGGGGCGGCCTTCGAAGAGCAGGTAATAACCCTGGAGCGCCAGCCGGGTGGGCCAGGTATCCGCAACTGCCACCAGGTAAGAGCCCAGGGCAAAGATCGCCAGGGCCAGCAGGTAGACCTTGCGGCGGTCGATCAGGTCGGAGAGGCGGCCCATGAAGGTCATGGCGATGGTATAAGCCAGCAGGTACCCGCTGACGATCCAGGCCGCAGAGTCGATCTCGGTCTGCGGGATCTGCAGATCGTAGACCACGTGCGGCAGTACGGCCGAGACTACCGTCAGATCCAGCGCCCCGATAAAAATCGGGATGCAGATCAGAGCGATGACCAAAGTCCGTGAGACGGTGCGCTGGCTCTTCTCGAGATTCAAATTAAATCGATCCAAATACCCTAAGGTTGAGCAGTAGATAAGACTGGCGGATTGATCGCCGCCATCCGGTCAAAATTCAAGAAGTCAACCGTCCAAAGCGTGGCCTGGGAAGGGTCGGCGGCCGGCTCTTCCAGGGTGATGCGGTGCACCACGAAGGTTGCGGGGTCGATCCACAGGTGGGCATTCACCGCATTTGGCCCGATCATACCCCAGCTCATCTGGTACAAATGCTCGCCCTTGAGCTTGCCGGTCAGCGAATAAAGCTCCTTGCCCGGGAGCTCGTCCAGGGTGGCGTTGTCGAGGCGCTCCAGCTCCGACAGGTCGCTTTCGAGGACCGGCTGGAGGCCGGCCTGCGGGTCGAACAGGATGGCGGGGTTGAAACACTGGCCGCGGGGGCACACCCACCATTCCCCGGTCAGGTAGTGGGTCTCCCAATAATTCTCGGCAATGCTGATGAACTTGATAGCCACGACGATTCCCGGCCCGATGACGCGGGCCTGGCCCTGGGCCTTGTCCGGGGCAACGAAATCGCCGTCCAGGCGGCTGAGTGAAAAAGTCTGGTTTTGATCGATGTAGGCCGGGGCTCCGGTGCGTTGGATAACAAAGGAAAAGCCTTTGAGAGCCTTCATACGCGCCACGACGCGCGCCATGATCTCGGCTGGGGTGAGCGGCGCTGGCGTGGCGCCGGCGCATGCGGAGAGCAGCGGGGCGAGGAGGATGATCAGAGAGATGCCGCGCAGGATTGTAGACAGCCGCAGAGATTTGCCACCCTTGTGCCTCTGATATTTCACACTATTATTATATACACGCTCGGGCAAGCCCTGGGGAAGAAATGCGGGGGAAAGGGGTAGAATTGGTTTACAGTTCTGTAATGATTGAAGGAAAAATTCCTGTTGAGCGAGCGATGGAGGGAAGGTGACAAATAGGTTGGGTTCGATTGAACGTGTGGAAACGGTGCTGCGCGGTGGAATCCCCGACCGGGTACCGGTGGACCTGCACAACTTTTTGATGGTAGCCCAGGCTTCGGGGCTGCCTTTCCCTGAGTTCCTGCAAAGCGGCGATGCAATGGCCGAAGGCCACATCGCCGCCTGGCGTGAGTTCGGGCACGACCTGATCATCCTGGAGAACGGGACGACCGCCCTGGCCCAGGCCTGCGGCTGCGGCGTAGAATACCTGGCGGGCAGCGCACCGGTGCTGATCCGGCCGGTGTTGGACAGTTTAGACGACGTGGACCGGCTGACGGTGCCAGACCCGTACACGGCGCACCCGCTGGTTGAGAACCTGAAGTCGACGCGGCGGGTGGCGCAAGAGATCGGCCGGCAGGCATTTATCATGGGGCGGGCCGACCAGGGCCCCTTTTCGCTGGCATCGATGCTGTTGGGTGTTGAGAATTTCCTGATGGCGCTGGCTGAGCCGGAGAACGGGTCAAAGCTGCACCGTCTGCTGGAGTTCAGCCTGGAGGTGGTCTACCGCTACGCCGTAGCGCAGCACGCTCAGGGAGCGCACATCACCTCCATCGGAGAGTCGCTGGCGGGGCCGGACGTGAGCAGCCCCAGGGCGTACCGCGAATACGAATGGGGCTACGCCAAACGCCTGGTGGAACGCCTGGCCGAAAAGCGCATCCCGCTGGCGTACCACATCTGCGGCAACGCCACGCGCATCGTCGGTGACATGGTCGAGACCGGGGCGGCCGTGTTGGAACTGGATTACAAGTGCGACCTGGCGAAGATCAAGCAGGCCACCCAGGGCCGGTCGGCCATCCTGGGGGTGATCGATCCCAGTGAGGTGCTGGCGCTGGGCACGCCGGAACTGGTAACGGAAAAGGTCCGCCAGGAGCTGGCCATCCTGGCCCCGGGCGGCTGGCTGATTCTGGGGCCGGGCTGCGCCCTGCCGCCGCGCACGCCGCCGGAGAACATCCACGCCCTGGTCGAAGCGGCCAGCCGCTTCGGGCAATACAATCCCGACGGCGAGCTGTTATAAGAATCTCACCTTCCCATTGTTGATTTGACCTAACCCCCCAGCCCCCTTCCCTGAAGGGAAGGGGGAGAATATTAGGAAAGATTCGAGAAATTTGCGGCGAAAAACGCCGCAAATTTCTCGAATCTTTAATTCTCCCCTCCCCTTCAGGGGAGGGGCCGGGGGAGAGGTCCAGAGCAAGGCGCAGACTGCAAAGATATCATCACTTTGGGCGGGTCTTCGACCCGCCTGGCGCATTTAGATAGAAACGAAAACAAAATCAAAATAAGTTCTGAATAATTTCTGAACATGGAATGGGTATCCTATTGCGTAGATCCGCGGTGGATCAAATTCGCAAATCCATACACAAGGAGAAAAAATGGATCGAAAAAAATTGGTACCCATTCTTGTTATCGGCGCGATTGCTTTAGCAGTAGTTACGGGTGTTTCCGTCTTCCGCAATGTACAGGCAGCCGCGCCCATCGCTAACACCATCGCCGGCAGCGTGGCCGGGCTGAACATGGGCCCCGGCTTCGGTGGCGGCGATCACGGCGGCGTATCCAACCAGCAGTTAGCCATTGCCCTGGGAATCGACGTGACCAAGCTCACGGCGGCTCAAACGACCGCCACCGACCAGGCCCTGGCCCAGGCAGTCACCAAGGGACTGATCACGCAGAGCCAGGCTGACCAGATGAAAGCCAACGGCTACGTGGCGCAGGACTTTGACCAGTTCAGCACCAACGGCATCGACTATAAGAGCCTGCTGGCAAGCGCCTTAGGCATCACCACAGACAAGCTCAATGCAGCCTATATCCAGGCGTACAACACCGCCATCGACGCCGAGGTTACCAGCGGCAACCTCACCCAGACCCAGGCAGACCTGATGAAAGCGCGCTTCGCTCTGGCTAACAATGCCAAGTTCCAATCCAGCCTGCAGTCGGCCTACACGGCGGCAGTGAACCAGGCTGTTACCGACGGCGTGATCACCCAAAGCCAGGCTGACCAGATCCTGAAAAGCAACAACGGGTTCGGCATCTTCGGCGGCCGCGGCATGGGAGGCCCCGGCGGCATGGGAGGCCCAGGCTTTGGCGGGCACGGACGCGGCGGCGGCAATTTCCCGGGCAACACCAATCCGGGTAACACCACCCCCGGCAGCGCCACCCCGACGCCATCCGGGATATAAAATCTCTTTCGCATAAAGTAAAACACTGCGGCCATTTGCGCCGCAGTGTTTTACTTTATGGGGTTGTTTCGGGCAAGCTTCGCAGCCCGAAACAACCCCAAAAAGTCCAGTTATTTTAACAAGACCGGGATGTAGAGAAGGATTTTGGATGGCGGAGGGGGAGGGCTGCCGGGGCCGGCAGCGGAAGCCAGCTCGAAAGCACCGATGTCGCATAACGCGCTGCCGTTGCCATCGCCGTCCTGCGGGCGGACGACTCCGCGCTGGTCGAGGACGGCGCAGGCTGCACTGCCGCCCAGAACCGCCGTCGAACCAGCATCGATTGCCGGACTGCCCGGCAGGAGGGCTTGAGTGGAGGTTGGCCCCCCGTTATCTTGCAGCGGACCTATCATGGGGTCCAGCGGGCTGGCAGTAGAGCCGAGCAGGTCGCCGGCGGTGAAGGTAAAGCTGCAGCCAGAAGCGTTGCCCAGCAGGTTATGGCCGCCCGAGGCTACCACCCCGGCGCAGTCCGGCAGGGTTGCCGAGTTGGCAGCCAAAATGCTGTTCTGCACGCTGGCACTGCCCAGCACCACCCGCAAGCCGGCCGTCAGGCGGTTGCTGACGTTATGAGCTATTGTCACGTTATTGAGTTTCAATGTTCCGCCGCTGGCGATAGCGCCACCGGAGACGGACTGGTTTCCCGAAAAAGTGGAGTTGGTGATCGTTGCCGTGCCGCCGTTGTAAAGACCTCCGCCATCGTTCTGGGCGGAATTGCTGGTCACGGCGCTGCCGGTGAGGGTAAGCTGGCCTGGCCCGGCGTTGTAAATGCCGCCGCCGTCGCCCTTGTCGCCGCGGTTGGCGCTGATAAGGCTGTTTGTTATCTGGAGCACGCCGCCGGCGTTATAGATCCCGCCGCCGAGGATGGCCACGCTGCTGGTTACCGCGGCGTCAGTCAGGACGAGCGTGCCCGAATTCAGGATGGCGCCGCCGCTGTTGGAAACGTCGGCGCCGTCGCGCAAGGTGAGGCCGCTGAGGGTGAGGGTGGCGCTGTTGTTAAGCACCCGGCTCAGGCCGCCGGCACTGATGCTCAGGGCTGCCGCGCCGGGGCCGCTGATGGTCAGGTTTTTGGCCACAACCAGCTCGCCGCTGGTCAGGCTGATGGCACCGGATACCGAAATGGTGATCATCTCATTCGGAGCCGCGCCGGCGATTGCCTGGCGCAGCGAGCCCGGCCCGCTGTCATTGGTATTGGTCACCAGGCTGGCGGCAGCCCAAACCAATGCCCTGGGCTGCTGACCGAGCAGGAAAGTAATTCCAACCAGCAGGAGGATAAACCGGGAGAGCATTGGGGTGAGGCGTTTTGTTTTCATCGGGAGACTTTCAAGAGGGTTCTGCCAATTACATTAAGTGTGGGGTTTGGGCGGTTGCCCGCCCA
>DBMK01000363.1 GCA_002298885.1 Anaerolineaceae bacterium UBA700 | reverse complement strand
TCGCAGCCCGAAACAACCCCAAAGAACTTTAAATATGCTTCTCGTCGTACAGCATGCTGGCAGCGTAAACGCCGAAGGGCAGGACTACCACGCCAGCCAGGCAGAACCAGAGTGTGTCCCCGGTGAGCGCCGGCAGGCTGCCGTTCGAGGCAAACGATACCCACATCAGCAGGGCGTAGGTCAGGGCCGCCGAGAACCAGTAGGCCCGGTTGCCGGCGCGGGCGCGCATCAATTGGCTGCGCTCGTCCTTCACCTCGCTCGTGAGGCGCGCCGCCGCCTGCGGGCTGCGCTGCCCCGCCATGTAGCGCACCAGAATACTGACCGCAATCCCTACCAGCAGAATGCCGATCGCGGTGATGATGCGGGGATTGAAAGTCGGATTGGCAAGCGTGCGTTCGAGATAGATCCCGATTCCCCCGACGACGAGGCCGCCAGCCAGAAACAACCAGCCCAAACGTACTTGCCGGTTTATCCACTTGATGGATTTATTCATAGTCGTCCTCCGTATCTGAATACAAGAAAATTTCTTCGATGGCAACCTCAAACTGTCGGGCAAGCCGGAATCCCAGGATGATCGACGGGTTGTAGCGTCCCCGCTCGAGCGAATTGATCGTCTGGCGGGATACCAGGACGCGATCTGCCAGCTCTTGCTGGGTCCAGCCTTTATGGTTACGCAGCTCTTCCAACCGGTTCTTCATGGTTCCTCGAATGTAAAGTGAACTTTACATAGTATAGCACGGTATTTAAAAATGTCAAGCATGCTTTACATTTTTTAAGGTTGGGTATTTTATTATGGATTTTCGGATGGTGAAACCAGCCGAAAATCCATAATTAACCTATCCGAACCTGCCCTCGATGTAATCTTGGGTTCGTTTATCCTTCGGCTTCGAAAACACATCATCCCCCACCCCATACTCCACCAATTCCCCCTGCAAGAAGAACGCGGCGTAATCCGCCATGCGCGCTGCCTGCTGCGTGTTGTGCGGCGCCAGGATGATCGTGTACTGCTCCTTCAGCTCCTGCAGCGTGCCTTCGATGTTGGCCGTCGAGACCGGGTCCAGCGCCGAGGTCGGCTCGTCCAGCAGCAACAGCTCGGGCTGGATGGCCAGCGAGCGGGCGATGCACAGGCGCTGCTGCTGCCCGCCGGAGAGCGAATAGGCCGAATCCTTGAGCCGGTCGTTCACCTCGTCCCACAGGCGCGCCTGGCGCAGGGCGCGTTCCACCGCCTCGTCCAACTTCGCCTTGTTCCGCTCGCCGGCCAGCTCGAGCGAATAACTGATGTTGCGGTAAACGCTCAACGGCAGCGGCGTGGGCCGGGCGAAGACCATGCCCACCTTGCGCCGCAGGGTGTTGACATCCTTGTGCGGCTCGAACACGTCGATCCCGTCGATCAGCACCCTTCCGGTACGCGTCTTCACGTCCGCCAGGTCGTTCAAGCGGTTGATGGCCCGCAGCAGGGTCGACTTCCCCCCGCCCGCCGGGCCGAAAATGACCGTGATGGTGTTGGCCTCTACCTCCAAATTGACGTTCTTGAGGCTTTCAACGCCGTCCGAGTAGCTGAGGGAGAAATTCTCGACCTTGACCTTGATCATCGACTCCTACCAGGCCCGCCGGGCGCGCGCCCGCGAGCGGATGAGTGTGGCGATTAAGTTCATACCCAGCACGAACACCAGCAGCACCAGCACCGTGCCGTACTGCACCTGGATCGGCATGCCCGGCACCTGGGTGGAGATCACGAACAGGTGGTAGGGCAGGGCCATGGTGGCGTCCAGCGGCGACTGCGGCAGGCGGGGCAGGAAAAAGGCCGCCCCGGTGAACAAAATCGGCGCCGTCTCGCCGGCGGCTCGTTCCAGGCCCAGAATGACCCCCGTGACGATCCCCGGCAGAGCATTGGGCAGCACGATACGCCAGGTAGTCTGCCAGCGCGACCCTCCCAGCGAAATGCTCACCACCCGGAAGGATTGCGGTACGGAGCGCAGCGCCTCCTCGGAGGTGCTGATAATGACCGGCAGGGTCATAATCGAGAGGGTCAGCGAGGCCGCCAGGATGCTCGTGCCGAAGCGCAGGAAGATGACAAACAACCCAAACCCGAACAGCCCATAGACCACCGAGGGAATGCCCGCCAGGTTGACGATGGCCAGACGAATCCCCCGTGTCCAGTTGTTGTCCGGGGCGTATTCGGCGATGTAGATGGCCGCGGCAATCCCCAGCGGCACCGAGAACAGCGCCGTACCCAGGGTAAGGTAAACCGTGCCTACGATGGCCGGGAGGATTCCCCCGGCGCGCATGCCGTCCCGCGGCATCTGCGTCAAGAATTCCCACGAGATTTGCGGCAACCCCTGAACAATAATGTAAATCACCAGCGCCAGGATCGGCAGCACGGTCAGCACACTGGCCAGGGTCAGCGCGCCGAAACCGATGCGCTGCGTCCAGCGCGAGCGTTTTGCCACCGGGGTGAGCAGGAAGGTATCTTCGGCTGTTTTGTTCATGACAGCAGCCGCTCCGCCCGCGTGCGTTTACGGTAGCCCACCATAAAGGCGACCATGTTGATTGCCAGGGCAATCAAAAACAGGGTAATTCCGATAAAGAACAGGACGTGGTAATGCGTACTGCCATTGGCCACCTCGCCCATCTCCGAGGCGATGGTCGCCGTCATGGTGCGCACTGGCAGGAACAGCGCATCCAGCCCGTGCGGCATCACCGGGGCGTTGCCGGTGACCATCATCACGGTCATCGTCTCGCCCATCGCACGGCCCACGCCCAGCATGACCGCCGTGATCACCCCCGAGCGCGCCGCCGGCAGCGTGACTCCCCAGATAGTCTGCCAACGCGTGGCGCCCAGCGCCAGCGAGGCCTCGCGGTAGGAGCGCGGCACAGTGTTCAGGGCATCCTCGGCAATCGAGACCACGGTTGGGATGGCAATCCCGCCCAGCAGCAGCGCGCCGGTGAAGGCGGTCAGCCCGGTGGGCAGGTTTAGCGCCACCCGCAGCAGCGGCGAGACCAATTGGATGCCAATAAAACCGAGCACCACCGAGGGCAGCCCCGCCAGGATTTCAACCAGCGGCTTGAGCACCTCGCGCATGGCGCGCGGCGCGACTTCAGAGATGTACACGGCGGTCAGGATGCCGAACGGAACTGCCACCAGCAGCGCCCCAAAGGTGACGATGAACGAGCCCAGGATGAGCGGCAAAATACCGAAATACGACTCGGTTGGGTACCAGCGGGTGGAGAACAGGTCCCCCAGCGAGACCTCTCCCAGCGCCGGCAGCCCCTCGCGCAGCAGGAACAGCAGAATCAAGCCCACGAACAAAATCGAGGAATACCCTGCCAGGCGGATCAGGGTGGTGATGCCGAATTCGGAAATGCGCCCGATGCGCTTCATGGGGCCGCCCCTGCCTGCGTCTTGAGGATCGGCACGAATCCCAGGTCTTTGACCAGCACCTGGGCCTCGCTGCCCATGATCCATGCCAAATAATCCTTGACTGCCTGGGAGGGATTTTGACCAGTATACATGTACAGGTCGCGCGACACCGGATAGGCCCCGTTGTTAACCGTCTCGATGGACGGCAAACTGAACGGGCCGCCGGCCTTGGCGCTCACCGCCACCTTCTTCACCTCGGGTGTGATGTAACCCAGGCCGTCGTAGCCGATGGCGTTCGGATTATCCCGCACCTCGGCAATGATGCCCTCCGAGGATGGCAGCAGCAGCGTGTCCGCCGAAAACAGGGTCTTATCCTTAGAATTTCCCAGGCGGATCACCGTTTGCAGGAAATAGACGTGCGTCCCGGAGTTCGATTCGCGCGACAGGCGCACAATCGGCCGGTCCTCGCCGCCCACTTCGGTCCAATTGTTGATCTTGCCGCTGTAGATGTCGGAAATTTGCTGGAGTGTCAATTCTTGCACGGGGTTTTGCGGGTTGACGATCACCGCTATGGCATCGCGGGCGATGACGTATTCCTGGGCGTCGATCCCGTTCTTTTTAGCCTCGGCGCGTTCCTGGTCGGTGATTTTGCGCGAGGCGTTGGCGATATCGACGGTATTATTAATGAGGGCAGCTATGCCTGTGCCGGATCCGCCGCCGGTAACCGAGATGCGCACGTCGGCATGCTCGGCCTGGTAGCGTTCTGCCCAGGCCAGGGCCAGGTTGACGATGGTATCCGAGCCTTTGTTCTGGATGTACGCCCCCTCCGCTGCGGGAGTCGCTTGAGACCCAGTTCCCCCCGAAGGACTGGCGCAGCCTGTTACCAGGGATAACAGGATGACCCCCGCCATAAGACACCGCACTGACATCGCCGTGATTATAGCCTGGAAAAGCCGTTTACGGCGTTAGTCAAATGATAACATCTTGTTAACAAATTTGCGTGATAGAAAACCTATGCCTGGATGGCGTGCTCGCTCAAATGCCCCAACACTTCCACCCGCAGGCGCTCGTTAATACGCGGGTCGGCGAACGACTCGTCGGAAAGCTCGAACACCAGCCCCACCATACCCACCCGCATCGCCTGAAAGGAATGGATCAGCGCTGCCTCGTCCTGGTTCTGGAAGCGCTTCACCGCCTCGGCGTTGAACCGGTCGACCTCGATGTTGGGGGTCTGAAAATCTGGCGCTTCGACCTGCTTGCGGATCGTGCGCATGGCGTCCTCCCACCAGGCGATAACGTGCGCCAGCAAATCGGCAAACCGGGCGTAGCCCTGGCTCTTGAGGAATGCAGATTGCTGATCGGGCGTGAGATGATCGTAGTTTTCGATTAAGGTGCCCCAGCCGTGGTTCAGGGTGGAAAGGATTTGTTCGCGGGTAGCTTTGCTCATTAAAATCTCCTGGGCCTAATTGTACCGCGAGCAACGCTTAATTGTAGTGACGACTTCAGTCGTTCACCCCATTGTAGTGACGACTTTAGTCGTTCACTCTCGCCAGTCATTACCCTTGGGGGTGTGAACGACTAAAGTCGTCACTACGATTTAATCCTGGCCTTCATTCGTCATTTCAACGAACACATTCACCACCTTGGGATCGAAAAACGTGCCGGCCTGGTCGATGATATACTGCCGCGCCATCTCGTCCGTCCACGCCCGACGGTACCTGCGATTGGACGTCAGGGCGTCCCACACGTCGGCGATGGCAAAGATGCGCGCCGCTAGCGGGATTTGCTCCCCTTTAAGATGCTGCGGATACCCCGTCCCGTCCCATTTCTCGTGGTGACAGTAGGGGATATCGATTGCCGGTCGCAGGTAATCGATCGGAGCCAGCAGGTCGCGGGCGTATTCCGGGTGGCGGCGCATGCGCTCCCAATCCTTCTCGTCCAGCGGTCCGCGTTTGAGCAAGATGCGGTCTGGGATGCCCATTTTACCAATATCGTGCAGCAGCGCCCCGCGCCGGATGTTCACCAGCTCGGCCTCGGTCAGGTTCATCGCACGGCCCAGGCGCTCGGTCATGTCCACCACCCGGCGCGTGTGCTCTTCGGTTTCCTTGTCGCGCAAATCAAGTGCCCGCGACCAGCCTTCGAGCGTGGTGTCGTAAGCCTGGGCCAGGCCCTCATTGGATTGCTTAAGGTTCTCGAACAGGCTGATGCTGTCGATGGCAATCGCCGCCTGGGTGGAAAGCGCTTCGAAGTATTCCCACCATGCGCCATCCGGTTCCAGCGTTGTCCGGGCAAATATTTCGAGCACCCCGATCACCTGGCCCTTGGCAATCAAGGGCATGTTGGCGTAACTGGCGAATCCCTCTGCCATGTAAAGGGGAAGGGAAGTAGTTTGATTGGCGCCGGCTAGATCGGGGATAAAAACTGGTCGGCCCTCGCCGATTGCCGGATCGGCAAGGCATTCACACAAACCCGAATGCCGCACGCTCATGGCATCGGTACGGAATCCGTTCCCGGCCACATATTCCAGGCGCCCCTCCGGGCTGAGCAGGCAAATAGCGGTAGCATCGACCTCCAATTGCGCTGTGACCTGCTTGAGGATAATCCCCAATGAAAGGTTCAAGTTGGTGATCGAGGTGATCGCCAGGTCGATCTCATGCAGGGCGCGCTGTTTATCCAGGTGACGCTGCAGCTCGGAATACGAGCGGGCGTTGGTAATTGCCTGGGCCGAAAGGTTCGCCAGCCCCTTGAGCATTGTCATTTCATTTCCGTCGAATCGCCTCCCGTTGTTGCGCGTGAAGATAACCAACGTGCCGGTGATCCTGCCGTTGACTTGCATGATGATCCCGGCAATTGTGCAGAAGTCGAGGTCAAGCAGTAATTTAGGCAGCCCGTAGGCGGGCAGCGTTTTAATACTTGCAATAAAGGCCAAATTTTCGTGCTTAATAAATTGCTGAACCTCTGAACGTGAAAACGGCTCCACTTTCCCGATAAAAGACTCCGGCAAGCCGATGCCGCTGGCAAAGGTGTACTTTTGCTTTTTTTCGTTGTAAAGGAAAATGGCTGCCGCCGGCACTTCCATAACACCGGCCGTCTCCTCGACGATGATCGCCAGCACGCTGTCCAGGTCGAGCGTCCCGTTCAACCGGGTGGCGGTGCGGGCAAACGTCTCCACCTGCGAAGCGTGGACCATGCCGGCATTGATTTTTTCCAGGTCGGCAACTCTGTTCTCCAACCACCGGTTGGCCTCCAGGAGCTCAGAGATGCGCGCTTCGGGGCTGGTCCCGGCTCCATTATGCGGCGGCAGCGCCTGCCGAAACTGGAGATCTCGTAAGATCTTATGGTGAATCTTTTCAGACATGCAAAAATGATCCCTTAAAAAATATCAGGTTGAGCATTAATCCGTCCGAGTTTTGCTCCATAATTCGAACTGACCCATCCATCCCCCTGTTTCACAACTGCGTTCTTCGATCCATTTTCCCTCCCCGCCGGCAGGGCAGAGTCAGACTCTACCCTGCCGCTACCGATAAAGCGTTCCTGCAGGGGGGAGGGCTGCAGAAGAAGGGGCTATTGAATGTGCAACGTTTTGGCCAGGTCCACCAAGATCAACGACCGCTGGTACAACCTGGCAACCCCTCTGGCATATTGAATGTAAGCTGATCCGTAAGCGTTGGGCACCGGCTCGACCGCCTCGTTGGGCATCGTCAATACCCCAGACACCGCATCCACCACCAGGCCGGCAGCCAGGTCCTCCACGGCCACGATCACGATCTGGCTTTCCTGTGTGGACTGTCGGGCGGGCAGCGCAAAAAGGGCGCGTAAGTCGATCACCGGCAGGTCTCGGTCTCCTATGCGAATCCTGGCTTGCGCGCTGTCCGCGCTGCGCCAGCCGCCATGGAGTGGATTGGTCTTGATAATGCTCTTTACCCATTCTGAATTGAGGCCAAATTGTTCTCCGGCCAGATCAATAACGATAACTTGATGTTCCATTTCCCTCAACAACCCTTATATAGGTTCCGCCGGCTGCCGCAGCCCGGATCGCATTGTCCAGGTGCGTGACGATATCATCTTTTAAAACGTATGCGTCTGCCCCATTCTGGATCGAGCTCGACACGTAAGCCTCATCTGCATGCATCGAAAGAAAAACCACCTTGACCTCGGGAAATCGTCCCTTCACTTGGCGCAGAACATCCAACCCGCTTACGTCGGGCATACCCCAATCCAGCACAACCACATCGGGGTGCAGGCGCTCCACCAGCGATACGGCCTCTTTTCCATAGGCCGTGGAGCCTACAACCCTGAGCCGCGCCCGATCTTCCAGAAAGGTCTGGACGGTCTCGCGCAGAATAGTGTTATCGTCGACGAGCAGGATAGAGATGCACAAGGTTTTGTAAGCCCGATGATATCGGAAGCGCTCCCTTTCCGGTATACCGTTAACTACAGATTTAAGCCTGCGTAATCTTGTAGTTTTACTTACGTAGTACTTAAGTAACCCAAGTTGTTACCCCGCGTTTGAATCAGACCTCTCCCCCGTCCCCTCCCCTTCAGGGGAGGGGAGGAAGACAATTTGGAGTTTTTGGCGGATAAATCCGCCAAAAACTCCAAAGAAAGTACGCTCCCCCTTCCCTTGAGGGAAGGGGGCCGGGGGTCAGGTCTATATCAATGTGGCAAATTGTGCTGTCTAAGGGATTATTTTTTGCTTTCTTGCGAAAGCCACCAACTCTTCCTGCGAGTGCAGCCCAAGCTTATGCATCAGGTGGGCGCGGTGGGTCTCCACCGTGCGAACACTGATCGACAGGCGCTTGCCAATCTCGCCTGCCGTCAGCCCCTCGACTGAAAGATGCAGCACCTCGCGCTCGCGGTTGGTCAGGGCGCTGTACTCGTTTTCTTCCTTGGCCTGGCGCTGGTTGATGTAAGCCTGGATAGCCCGTTCGCTCAGCACCGGGCTGAGGAAGCGCTGCCCGGCCATGGCCGCCCGCACCGCCTGCACCAGGTCCGCGGCGCTCGAATCTTTCAAGACGTAAGCGTTGGCGCCGTTCTGCAGGGCGCTCAGCACGTAGCTTTCGTCGGCGTGCATCGAGAGCACTACCACCCGCGTCTCCGGCAGGCGCTGGCGCACCTGGCAGGTAACGTCCATCCCGCTCAGTCCTGGCATGAGCATGTCCACGATTACTACGTTTGGGCGCAACCGCTCCGCCAGGGCCACCGCCTCCAGTCCGTCGGCCGCCTGGCCGACCACTGTAAAATCGGGCTGGGCGCCTAGCAGCATGGTCAACCCCTGCCGAAAAATCTCGTGATCGTCCGCCAGAAGGATCGTTATGCTCATCTCATTCTCCTCCATCCGCCGCCTGCGATGGGAATGGCAACCGGAGGGACAGGCTCGTCCCCTCTCCCGGCGTCGATTCGACGACCAACTCGCCGCCCAGCAGCCGGGCGCGCTCACGCATCCCGCTCAAGCCGCTCGAATCGTGCCGCGCCAGGGCTTCCGCTGCATCAAACCCCTTCCCCCGGTCGACGATCTGCAGGTTGAGCGATTGGTTGTCCGACCAGATGTTTACCCCCACCTGTGTCACCCCGGCGTGACGAATGACGTTGGTCAGCGCCTCCTGGACGATGCGATATACCGTGATTTCGAGCGGGGGTGAAAAGCGGCGGTCGAGCCCGCTGTATTCAAAATCCACCGCCTGCCCGGTTTGCGCCTTGTAATTCTTGAAAAGCCACAGCAGCGCCGCCAGCAGGCCCAGGTCGTCCAAAATGCTCGGCCGCAGTTCGAGCGACATCTGGCGCACCCGCCGCACCAGCTCGCCCACCAGCGATTTTGCCCTTACCAGGTGTTCCTGGGCGCTCTCCTCGGGCAGCGGGGGGAGGAGGTCCAGCGACATCTTCGTGCTGGAAAGCAGTTGGCCCAACTCGTCGTGCAGCTCCAGTGCCAGCGTGCGTCGCTCCGCTTCCTGGATTTCGACCAGCCGCTGCGAGAGGGCGCGCAGGTGTTCGCGCCCGGCGGAGACCTGCTCGAACAGGCGGGCGTTGGTCACCGCCTGGGCCGCCTGGTTGCCCAGTCCTTGCAGCAGCGCCATCTCGTCGCTCTCAAACTTGCGCGGCTCGCCGACGCTGAAAACGTTCAACAGCCCCAGCAGCGTGACCCCCTGGTAAACGCTCACCGTCATCACGCTGCGCACACCCTGGGCAAGGTAGAGCTCCACCCCTGGCATCTCGTTAAATTGGCGCAGATCCTCGATGATCCCTGCTGTGCCGTAGCGCCTCGAAAGCGACTGGTAATAACCATAGGGCATCGTTTTCGAGCTTCCATTGACCTGGTCAGCAAAGCCATATGCCGCCACCAGGCTGAAAACGCTTTGCGTCTCGTCGAAAATATAGAAATTGGCCGCCGGCACGTTGAGGGCGCGCACCGCTTCCTCGCACACTGTCTTGAACACCGCATTCAGCTCTAGCCGTGCGTTCAACCGGCTGGCCGTGCGTACCAGCGCTTCGGCGCGGGCCTCGTTGCGCCGAGTTCTTTCGTACAGCTGGGCATTTTCAATGGCCAGCGCCACGGACGTGCACAACTCCTGGACCAAATCCAGGCTGTGACGGGTCGGCTGTTTCGCGCTGCGCTCGAACAGGCACAGCACCCCAATCGTCTTGCGGTTGGCGATCAAGGGCAGTGCAGCGTGGAAGCGAATCCCCTCCGCCCGCACTGCTTCCAGCGTAGCGTATTCGCTGCCGGAAGCATTGTCCCACAATATCAACGGCTCTCCTTCGCGGGCCGCCGAGCCGCACAGGCACTCCCCAATCTTAATATCCTGCCTGCTTAATGCGCTCTCCATCTCTATGGATGTATTGCGCGCCGCTGAAAGGGATAATGTTTGCCTCTCAGCATTGACCAGACACAGCGTCCCGCCGCTTAATCCGGTCAGCTCCATCGCGCCTTGCAGGGCGAAGTGGAGGATTTCTTTCAGGTCAAGGTGGGTCGCCAGGCCGCTCAAGATATTGCGTACCTGCATCAGCTCGTAGTTGCGCTGCTCGATCTCGGCTTCGGTGCGCTTGCGCTGACTGATATCGTTCAGGATGACCAGCAGGTGCGGCTCTCCGCCACTGGTAAATGGGGTGAAAGAACAATCCAGCCACACTTCCTTGCCAAAGGTCGAATTGACGTGGAACTCGGCGCGCTGCTCGCGGTTGTTTGCCAGCGCACTTTCAGCGCAGGCCAGCATGCCCGAATCCTGCCAGGCGTCGATCTTGCGAAAATCGTGCGACTGGATCTGTTCGATCGTACCGCCCACGATGCGCGCCGCTGCTTCGTTGGCCAACACGCAAGGACCGGAGGCCTTGAATGCCTCGATCCCAAGCGTCGAGCTGGCGATCATTTTCTGGTTCAGGTCGAGCGTTTCGGTCAATTGCTGGCGAGCCTGGATGCGCTCGGTGACGTCGTTCATGATCAGCAGCAGGTGCGGCTCACCGCCGCTGGAAAAAGAGGTGAAGGAAAACTCCAGCCACACCTCTTTGCCGAAGCTAGAACGGAAATGCATCTCCCCCCGCTGCTCGCGGCCAGTGGACAGCGCTTTCTCCGCCATCTCGGTCAGGCCGAATTCTTTCCAGGAGGGGATCTTGAGAAAATTTTGCTTCTGGACCGCTTCAACCGTCGCCCCGACGATCCGGGCAGCGGCTTCGTTGGCCAGTACATTTTCACCGGAAGCCCGGAAGACGCTGATCCCCAGCGCCGAGGCCGCAAATATCTTCTGATTGAGGTCCACCACTTCGGCCAGGCGCAGCCCGGCCCGCTCGCCTTCGGCTATCTTCTCCTTTAAAAGCTCGTTGGTCCTGGCCAGCTCGGCCGTGCGTTCGGCCACACGCAGCTCCAAAATTTCGTGAGCCTGGCGCAGCACGTCCTCGGCGGTCTTGCGTTCGGTAATATCCCGTACCGCCGAAATCCGCAGCCGGCGTCCGCGGGAAGCAAAATGGCGCGCCCGCACCTCCACCGTGATGACCGAGCCGTCCTTGCACGACAGCCGGTTCTCGTAAGGCTCTTCTCTCCTGGTTGAGATATTCCCCCATACCAGGTCCCGGTCCTCCGGGTAGATGAATTCCAGCACGGATTTTCCCAGGATCTCCGGCAGAGCGTACCCCATCATCCCGGCAAAGCGCGGGTTGGCATCCAGGATCACGCCGTTTTCAAGGATAACGATCCCATCGAAAGAGGCCTCAGCCAGGGTGCGGAATCGGTCCTGGCTTTCCCGCAGGCTCCCTACTTCGATCTCCCTGGCCTCCAGTGCGGCTTTTAATTCGGCCACCTGCACCGCCAGCCGGCGGTTCTCGTCTTGCAGCGCGGCGAATCCCGCTTCGCTCTTCCTCGGTGCCGCTTTAGCCCGTCGGGTTGGCCCTGCTGCATCCTTCATCAGGCTTCCTTTAATTTTTGGATACGCGTATTTATAATTGGTCAATTACAGGTGCATTTTGCAGAACGATGTCTGCAAAATGCACACAAATTGGCTTAGCCTCTATATTGAAAAGACGCTTTCGATACTTTAATTATAAGCTGTGTTCAAAAAAAGGAAATAGCCCCTCAATATTAAGCTGAATCGGCGGGCGGGGAAGTCACGCCTTCGGGGATCCGCCACCGCGGGATAATCTTGGACAGCAAGAAATCGAACAGCAGCACCACCAGCGCCTCAGGTATCAGAAACGCGGCCCCCGGAATACCCGCAGCATCGAAAAGAGTAAAGCGATACACCAGGATCAGAATGCCCAGAAGGATTGAAGTCAGCTCGGCATAACGGAAATACACCCGGCATAAGAATAATGAAACCAGGCCGATCATCGCTCCGGTCAGCAGGCAGCCAAAACCGATGGCTTTCAAGGTGAGCGGGTGAACCAGTCCGGTCACAAAATCACCCAGGTAGCCCACCAGCCCTACGTTGCGCGTCCGGCTGAGCAGCGCTGCATCCACCCACCCCTTTTGCTGCGCAAAGGCGCCGTCGGTAACGATCACCGAAACCAATCCACTCGTTGCAGTGGTTGGGGTCCTGGCCAGCAGCGCCAGCGCCGTATTTTTATCCAGAATCGCAAGCACCGGGCTGCCCGGGTCCGGGCCGGCGAAAAGCTGCGCCGACTGGGCAGCAAAACGGGCGAACAAATCGCCTTCGTCCTGGATGGCTCCCCGGAAGACGCCGCCAGGGTCACTGGAAAACAGCAGGCTTACCCCGCCGGCAACTACGATCACCATGATCGCCGCGCCGGCGATGGTTCCCATCAGGCTTAAAGTGATCCCGCGCACGCGCCGCTCCGCCCATTGGGGCGAGGCCACCAGGCGCATCCCTCTCAGCGCCAGGTTCCAGACTGCCTTTCCTCCCAGGATCCCTCCAGCGAGGATCGCCAGCACCACCAGGTAGCCCAATAGATTGAGCCGCGTCTGGGCCAGGGCTGCGGACCGGTTATCAACCAGGCTGCCGGCAGCATTGAAATCCCCGGCAGTCAGGGCCGCCAGGGCGAAAAAGGTAACACTGAGCGCCAGGGCGCCGTACAACCGGCGATATTCCCTGGAAGTGAAACTTGCCCCGAACGTCAGCCTTTCTTTGGGCAGCTTAAATGCGAAAAAACCAGCCGAAAAGAGAGAAAACAGACCCAGGCCAATCAATCCATAAATATAAAAGGCAGCCATACTGGCCCTCGCCGGTAAAAAAAGCTTTATTGATTGGTTTAATTATTATCTGCGGACAATTTCATTTTATCCATTCAGCCGCCCACTTACAATAAAACTTTTGGATTATCTTTGATATGACAAGGGGTGATGAGGTAATAATCCGGCTTTCACGCGCCGTAACGCACGCTTTCATGTAAAATAATAAATAAGGTACGGATTTCCACGGGAGGGAGAGATGGCGAACGACAAAGCTCTGATAGCGGGCCGCTACCGGCTGGACCGTTCCATCGGCGGCGGCGCCACCGGCAGCGTTTTTCTCGGCGCCGACACGCTCACCGGCGAAACTGTTGCCATCAAGCAATTGCGCAGCGAGCTGGTCGGTAGCATGCCTGAAATGGTCGAGCGCTTCAAGCGCGAGGGCGAAGCCCTGCGCCGCCTGAACCATCCCAACATCGTCAAAGTCCTAGCCACTGTCGACGAAGGTAGCCAGCACTACATCATCATGGAGTATGTGGGCGGCGGCTCCCTGGCGGACCTGCTGCTCAAGCAGCCCCAACTGCCCCTCGACCGCGTAATAACCCTCGGTCTGGAGCTCTCGGACGCTCTCAGCCGGGCGCACTACCTCGAAATCCTGCATCGCGACATCAAGCCGGCCAACATCCTGCTCGGCGAGGACGGCAGTGCCCACCTGACCGATTTTGGCCTGGCGCGCGTCGGGCGGCTGCCCAGTCTCACCACAGCCGGTTCGATCCTGGGCACTTTCCAATACCTCAGTCCGGAGGCCGTCGAGAACCAGGACATCGACGAGCGCTCAGATATCTGGTCGTTCGGCGTGGTGCTGTTCGAAATGCTCACCGGACGCCGCCCGTTCGACGGCGATTCCCCCTTCGAGGTGATTTGGGCGATCAAAAACCAACCGCTGCCCGATCCGCAGAACCTGCGCAGCGACGCGCCCGCCTCTCTCTGCGAGCTGGTCAGGCAAATGCTGCGCAAGGACAGCCCGGCCCGCACCGACAGCGTTCGCCTGGTGGGCGCCGAGCTAGAAACCATCCAGAAAGAGCTGCGCAGCGGCCGCGCCCCCTCCCGCCGCGCTCCATCCGCACCGCCTCCACCTGAAGAGCAGACCCACAAGATCCGCGTCCTCATCGTCGACGACCACGCCGTCGTCCGCCAGGGCTTGCGCATGTTCATCGACTTGCAAGACGATATGGAAGTGGTCGGTGAAGGCACCAACGGCACCGAAGCCATCCAATTGGCCGGCGAGCTCCAACCCGATATCGTCCTGCTCGACCTTGTGATGCCGCAGATGGACGGCGTCGAGGCCACGTCTCGGGTCAAAGCGGTGTGCCCGGCGGCGCGCGTGATCATCCTCACCAGCTTCGGCGAGGACGATAAAGTGTTCCCAGCCATCCGCGCCGGGGCGCAGGGCTATCTATTGAAAGATATTCGCCCCAACGAACTGGTGCAGGCCGTGCGCGATGCCCACCAGGGGAAGACCCAGCTCCATCCTGATATTGCTAAAAAGCTGATGTCACTGGTGACGGGAGACTCTCATCCCGGAGGTCTGGCCCCCATCCAGCCCGGCGCTGCGAAAGCCGGCCTGGCCCTGAACGAGCTGACCGAACGCGAGCGCGAGGTGCTGCGCCTGGTCGCTGGAGGCCTGAGCAACCGTGAGATCGCCGAGCGAATGTCCCTCGCCGAGAAGACCGTCAGGGCCCACGTGAGCAGCATCCTCGCCAAAATGGGCTTCGAGGATCGCACCCAGGCCGCAGTATGGGCGATAAAGCATGGCGCCGGCTGAGCCATCGACTCCGCAGAGCCCCAATCCGCCCGTCGAGCCGCGCTCCGTCCAGTTCCTGCTGCGCAACGTAGCCATCTACGCCATCTACCTGGCCGTCGCCGTACGAGCCGAGGTTTTTATGCGCGCCGACTCAGCTATCGTGCGCATTTCCCTGATCTTGCTCGCCTACGGCGCGCTGCTGTTTGCCTCCAACTGGCTGGATGCCCGCCCGCGAGCCATCCAGGCGGCTTATCTCGCCCTGCAGGCTGCCCTCGTCCTGGCATTCTTCCCGCAGAACCCAAACCTCGATTTCCTGTCCCTCCTCTTCGTCCCGCTCAGCCTCCAGGCCGTGCTTTTCTTCGGCCGTCGCCTGGGTTTCGCCTGGATCACCGGATTCAGCCTATTGGCCATCGCAGAAGTGCTGCTGAGCTGGCAGGGGCAGCCGTCCAGCCTGGTTATCGGTTTCTTATTCGCCACAAGCTGCTTTTTTACAGGCAATTACGCCCACCTGGTGCGCCAGGCTGAAGCCGCTCGCCGACGCAACCGGGAACTGCTGGACAGCCTGACCCAGACTCATCGCAAACTAGAGCAATACGCCGCCCAGGCCGAGGAGCAGGCTGCCCTCACCGAGCGCAGCCGGATGGCCCGCGACCTGCACGATTCGGCCACGCAGACCATCTTCAGCATGAACCTGGCTGTCCAGGCCGCCCAGATCCTGGCCATCAAGGATCCGGGACGCATGTCCGCCCAGCTCGACCGGGTGCAGGATCTGGCCCACAGCGCCGTGGCAGAGATCCAGCTCCTGTCGAGCCAGCTTCGCCTGGCCCTACCCGAGGAGAAGGACCTGCCGGCAGCCTTGCGCCGCCTGGTGGCCGAACGAAAGAGCCGGGATGGGCTTGAAATCAGCCTCGAGATTGTCGGTGAGCGCACGCTCTCCGCCGAGGTGACCACCGGGCTGTACCGCATCGCCCAGGAAGCACTCAACAACATCGCCAAGCACGCCGGCACGCGCCGGGCCTTTCTGCGCCTGCGCCTCGACCAAAAACCGGCCTGCCTGGAAATTTCTGACCAGGGCGCCGGTTTTAAACCGGAACTGATCGGCGCAGTCCGTCCTCCGGGTCATCACGGGTTGAGCGGCATGGCCGAGCGCGCCCGCGAGATCCACTGGAAGCTGACCCTCGATTCGATCCCAGGTCGGGGCACTTTCATCCGGGTCGAGGAGCTGGACGCATGAGCCAGCAGGACCCGTCTTCCACCGAGCGACTCCTTCGGCCGGCTTTTTCCTGGTTGGGATTCCTCCTGTTTGGCGCCGCCGCCCTGCGCACCTTCACCTACAACATTCCGGGCGGCTACGTCCTCCAGCCTGCCGACCTTCTCCCCCGCGCCGGGCTACTGGCGGCAATCCTGCTCCTGCTGCTCAGCGATCCACGCTTCTTCCGCCGCTTCAAAGTTTATCCGCTGGTCTATTTCCCTCTCCAGGCGGCGCTAATCCAATCCCTGGGCACGCTTCCGCCATACCAGGACATGTGGGGACTGCTCTACATCATGGTTTGTGTGCAGGCCTTTGCCTACCTCCCCGGGCGTTGGGCGCTGGCCCTCAGCCTGCTCTACGCCGCCGGCCTGCTTGGCACGCTGGCCATCACCATCGGGCCAACTGCCGGCCCGGTGCTCGGATTAACCATCCTGGCCGGCGGCGCATTGATCGTCTCCTACGAGGTGGCGTATAAACAGCTTGCCGCCGGCGTCAGCCGCAGCGAAAAACTACTCGCCGAGCAGGAAGAAGCCAACCGCCAGCTCCAGGCTTACGCCGACCGCATCGAAGCGCTGTCCGCCGCCCAGGAACGCGACCGCCTGGCCCAGAAGCTGCATGATTCGATCAGCCAGACTATCTTTAGCATTTCCTTGATGGCCCAATCCATCCGGGTCATGCAGGATAAGGACCCCTCCCAGGTTGTCCCCCAGTTGGAAACCCTTCAAGAGCTGACCTCGGGTGTCCTGGCCCAGATGCGCGCCCTAATCCAGCAGTGGCGCCCGCCGCCGGAGATGTGAATATGGTGTTATTTTTGGCTGCTCCGCAGCCAAAAATAACACCATGAATCTAGATTATTTAACTGCTTCCTGCAAGAGCGCCTCCAACGATTGTCTCTCGACGAGCGCCCGTTCCTTCCAACCCGGCAATAGCTGGTCGAGCAGGAAGGCCTGGCCGGCGCCCATCAGGTAGTAGCGCCCCCAATAAATATCCGGGTCCTGTGTGGGCCGAGAGAGGTCGTTCAAGAACTGCTCCCATGTTTTCTCTGGTGAAGGGTAATTCAGGCTGGCCAGTGTGGGTTTGTAATCCTCCCCCCCGGCCAACCGGACCAGGCTCACCTCTGCGTAACGGGCCAGCCCCTCTGTCCATTCCATCGACTGCTCGTAAGCGCCTGCTGCGGGAGCAAGCGTGGCGCGACGCTCCTGGCGCAGTTTCAGGAAAGCGCGCGTTTGTGCAAGGATGTCCGCCTTGCCGGTCATACGCAGCGCACTGGCCAGGGCCTGGCCTTCGGCCGTATAAGCTGCATCGACACCGGGCCGGCTTAAAAGGTCAGCCATCACTGCCTTTTCCATGGCGGTACTCCCAAAATCCGGCGGATTCCCGTTCACTAATGTAAATTGGTAGGCGTGGAAAGCCTCGTGCACCGTGGAGCGCACGTATGCCGGTGGGTCAATGGTTACTTTGCCCTGGCCCATGACCTTGTCGACAGCCGCCTGGAACTCACTCCGCTCCGGCACGGCCACCGACCAGACGCCAGCCACGTTCCAGGTGGTCGCCGATGGGGCCGGCACCAGGTGACCGGCGCGTCGGAAGACGTCCTTTCGGCTAATTTTCAATCCCTCGGCGAGTTCGAAACCGTCCGGTGGGTGCGGATGCCCGGCCAGGAAATCGTCGCTACCCTTGCTGATCAAGAGCGGCGGCAGGGTCTGGCCCCAGCCGTCCCAGACCATCCCACCGCGCTGGGCCAGCAAATTCCAGGCCTCGGCCGCCTCGCCGATCCATGCCGGAGGCTCCGGCGTCGAAGTCTGGACCGGCGTCGGAATATTGGTGCTGATCGGCTCAGGCTGGCCGCCGCAACCCACAACCAGCAAAACCAACCCGGCAGCCGCCAGGCTGGACCATAAAAAACGACTGCAATGCTTCATCAATCCTCCCCAATTTCGAACTGGCCCGCATCTGTCCTCAAAGATTGCCACACCGCCCCGGATCGCGCCGCCCCCCTGATTATTACACAAAAAGACCAGGCGGTCATCGCCAAATTCCGCTGCAACAAATCCAACCGAGATTCGTAATTGGCATTAAGTTCCGTTCTTTTAAGTGCAAGGAGAAAGATTATGAACGCATATAAAGCTCTTCCCCAACGCCGTTATGACCTGGATTGGCTGCGCGTGCTGCTCATCCTGACCGTCTTCATTTTCCATTCCGGCCGTTTCTTCGACACCATGGACTGGCACGTCAAGAATTCCACTACCTCAATGGCTGTCCAGGCCTGGACCATGTTCCTGGCCAGTTGGATGATGCCGCTTATTTTCCTCGTTTCGGGGGCCAGCCTGTTTTACGCCCTGGGCAAGGGCGGACCGGGCAAATTCGTCAAAGATAAGGTCATGCGCCTGGCCGTGCCGTTGGTGGTGGGCGTGTTCACCCACATCTCCATCGCTGTGTACCTCGAGCGCCTCACCCACCACCAGTTCAGCGGCACGTTTTTCCAGTTCTTCCCGCACTATTTCGAAGGTCTCTACGGGGAGGGCGGCAACTTCGCCTGGATGGGCCTGCACCTGTGGTACTTGCTGGTGCTCTTCGTCTTCAGCCTGCTCTTCCTGCCCTTGTTCTACTTGCTCAAAAGGCGCGGGGCAGGCATTATGCGCTGGCTGGGAAACGTTGTTGCCCTGCCCGGCGTGATGTACCTGCTGGCCTTGCCCGTGGTGCTGGTGACCGCCGGCATCAGCCCCTACTCCTTGCTGGGCGACCGCAACTGGGGCGGCTGGAGCCTGCTCGGCTACATTCCCTTCTTCCTCTACGGCTTCCTGATCATCTCGCACGACCGTCTGCAGGAAACCATCAGCCGCTGGAAGTGGGTATCGCTCATATTAGCCATCGCCTCGACGGCCGGCATGCTGTACGCCGGCACGAGTTACACCAACCCCTCCTACGGCAGCCTGGGCTACAACCTGATCTACGGCTGCTTCGGCCTGGGCGCCTGGATGTGGTCGCTGGCCATTCTCGGGTTTGGCCTGAAACGTCTCAACTTCACTACTCCCTTCCTGGCCTATGCTAACGAAGCCGTGCTGCCCTTCTACGTCATGCACCAGACTGTGCTCCTGGTCTTCGGTTATTTCGTCACCCGCTGGCTCATCCCGGACCCGCTCAAGTTCCTGATCATCGCCATCAGCTCCTTCGCCTTCATCATGCTGGTTTATGAGTTCTTGATCCGCCGCATTAACCTGCTGCGTGTCCTGTTCGGCATGAAGCCTCGCCGCCGCCTGCTTGCCCCGGCCCCCACCGCTGGATTGGTCGGCACTGAGCCTACGACCGCCAACCCCAAGGGCTGATCGAAACCGTTTTTGTGGACGCATTACCCCGGGAGAATCGATTATGACGACTTCCGCTGCCCTGACCTCTGAATCCAAATCCGAACCAAAGCCCTTGAAACCGGTTGGCCTCCTGGCATCGCTCTTCCTTTTCGGCATCCCGGCGGCTGCCCTGTCTGCTGCCCTGCTCTGGTTGTGGCCAACCTTGATGGCGGGCGGATTGGAGCGGCCCGCTGCGTATACACTCGCCCTAGGCTTGGTGAACATCGGCCTGATTCTGGCTGCGGTCGCCGGTTACCTTTTGGAAGGCAATCCGTTGAATTGGGCCTCCTTCTGCCAGCGCATGCGCTTCACCAGCATGGATGGACGAGTTTGGAAATGGGCCGGGATTGGCACGCTCGTCTTCGGGCTCGTCTCGCTGGCATTCACCGTTCTCCTGCCCATGTTTTACAAAGCCATCAACTTCACCCTTCCTGATATCACCGCAGGCGCAACGACGATCTGGATGAATCTGGCGATTCTCATCCTCAACATCTTCGGCGAAGAGCTGTGGTGGCGCGGCTACATCCTGCCCCGCCAGGAGCTGGCCTTTGGCAAGAACACCTGGATGTTGCACGGCGCTCTATGGGCCTGCTTTCACATGTTCAAGTGGTACGCCGTTCCATTCATGCTCATTTCCTGCCAGGTAATCCCCTTCGTGGCCCAGCGTACCAAAAACACCTGGCCCGGCGTGATCAGCCATTTTGTGATCAACGGGGTTGGCATGCTGCTGTAATAACTCGAAGTCTGTCAGTCTTTCAGTCGGTCAGTTGGTTAGTCAGCCTGCCTATCCACGAATTGCACGAAATGGAACGAATGAACATGAATGTTTTATTGAATCATTCGTGTTCATTCGTTCCAATTCGTGCAATTCGCGGTTAAACTGACTGACTGAAAGACTGACCGACTGAACGACTGACAAACTGACCGACTTTTTTGGAACTTTTTTGGAGTTATACCGTAAATAATGTTGAGAAACGATATACAATCAAATCAAGTAATCATGTCTACAACCAAGGAAGGCTATGATGGACGATAATCCGCAAAAACAAGAAACCCCTGCCAGCAGCAGCCAGCCCGAGTTTATGTCTCGCCACGAGGAACGCATGCGCCGCCGTGAGGAGCGCTGGGAAGCACGCGGCGGGCGCATGGGCGGCGCATGGGTTGGCGGCGCAATCCTGATCCTGCTGGGCGTCATCTTCCTTGCCCAGAACCTGGGCGCCCTTGCCCTGAACAACTGGTGGGCGCTATTTATCCTCATCCCCGCTGTCGGCTCCTTTGGCACCGCCTGGCGCCTCTACCAGAATGCCGGCGGGCGCCTCACCGCCCCAGCCCGCGGCTCGTTGATCGGCGGCCTGGTGCTGACCATGATCACCGCCGTCTTCCTCTTCAACCTCAACTGGACCTGGTTCGGTCCGCTGCTCATCATCCTGGCCGGCATCGGCCTGCTGTTGAACTCCATCCTGCCCAGCTAAGCAAAATCGAATTAAAAACAGAGAGTTGGTGAGGCGATACGCCTCACCAAC
>DBMK01000027.1 GCA_002298885.1 Anaerolineaceae bacterium UBA700 | reverse complement strand
TTGACCCACCCCGAAGGGGTGGGTCAAATTTTTTTAATCCACAATATTGATTACACCAGCTTTCTCAGCTTGGGATTGGCCAGGAAGATGATGGCCGAGCCGACGAGGGTGATGGTGGCCAGGAGGGCCACGGTGCCGGAGAGGGTCCAGGCCTGGGCCAGGCCGCCGGCCAGCAGGCTGCCGAAGGGCGCCAGGCCGAAGAAGCTGAGGGTGTACAGGCTGAGCACCCGGCCGCGCATCTCGTCACTGACCCCGGTCTGCAGCAGGCTGTTGATGTTGGTGTTCTGGGTCATGAAACATACGCCCAGCCCAAAGCCGATTCCCAGCGCCAGGGGGAAATTTTGGTTGAAGGCAAACAGGATGAGCAGGATCGAAAAGCCCACGTTGGCGATCACCACCCACGTGCCGCGGCGGGTGCGGTCGACGTATTGGGCCACCAGAAAAGCGCCGGTGACCGCTCCCAGGCCGACGGCGGCGTTGAGAAAGCCGAAGCCGTTGGCGCCGGCGTGGAAGACCAGGTCAACGAAGGCGGGCAGCAGGGCGGAGTAGGAGAAGCCGAAGACGCCGAAGACGGCGGCGAGGGCGAGGAGGGAGAGGATGTCGGTGTGGTGGGCGGTATAGGTGATGCCGTCTTTGAGCTGCTGCCAGGCGCTGGCGGCCTGAGGCGGTTTGGGGAGGGCGGCTGGAATGCGCATAGCCAATAATCCGGCGATTACGGCCAGGAAGCTGACCCCGTTGAAGAAGAAGCACCAGCCGGCGCCCACGGCGGCCAGCAGCAGCCCGCCCAGGGCGGGGCCGACCACGCGGGCTCCGTTGAACATGATCGAGTTCATGGCAATGCCGTTGATCAGGTGCTCGCGGCCCACCATTTCGACCACGAAGGCCTGGCGGGCGGGGGCGTCGAACGAGTTGGCCACGCCCAGCAGGGCCGCCATCACCACGATGTGCCAAACCTGCACCACGTTGAGGAAGTAGAGCGCGGCCAGGGCGAAGGCCAGGATCATCATGATGATCTGGGTGATCACCAGCAGGGTGCGCTTGGGCACCCGGTCGACCACCACGCCGCCCCAGGGTGTGATGAAAAGGATAGGGATGGCCCCGGCAAACCCCACCAGGCCCAGGGCAAATTCGGAGTGGCTGATTTGATACACCAGCCAGCCCTGGGCAATGCTCTGCATCCAGGTGCCGGCCAGCGAGACAAGCTGCCCGCCGAACCAGAGCTGGTAGTTGCGGTACTGGAAGGCCGCCAGCGCCTTGGGTAGGGCCGGGCGCGCCACGGCCGGCGCCTCCGGCGCAGAGACGAGGCCGGTTTCGATTTCCTTTGATTCAATGTCGGTCATGAAGCGTTGGTTCCAATCTAAAGCTATTATAAATTCAGTCCGTGCTGATAAACAGATGATTTGGCGTTTCAAAAGCCCCTACCCCGGCCCCCCCGAAGGGGGAGGGGAGAAAGGATTCTGTGGATTTTCTGGCGCTTGCGCCAGAAAATCCACAGAATCTTCTCCCCCTTCCCTCAGGGAAGGGGGTTGGGGGGATGGGCTTCTAACTCTCAACGTACGATGGTCGGGTAGAGGCGCGAGGCGATGAGCACCAGGATGGCGGTGGAAATGAACAGCACTGCAAAGTCCAGGCCCAGGCCGGTGGAGCTGGTTCCGCCCTGCACCATCAGGGCGCGCAGAGCGTCCACCTCGTAGGTCAGCGGGTTCACCTGCGAAACGGCCTGCAGCCAGCCCGGCATGATCGAGATGGGGTAGATGGCATTGCTGGCAAAGAACAGGGGCATGGTCAGCACCTGGCCGATGCCCATGAAGCGCTCGCGGGTCTTGACCAGGCAGGCGATGATCAGCGAGAAGGTGGAGAAGAAGGCTGCGCCCAGGATGACCACCACGATCACGCCCAGCCAGGCCAGCGGGTTCCAGTTCATCTGCACCCCCAGCAGCAGGGCCAGCAGGTAGATCATCACGGCCTGGGCCAGGCCGCGCACACCGGCCGAGAGGGCCTTGCCCAGCACCAGGGCCGGGCGAGGGGTGGGGCTGGCCAGGAATTTGTGGATGATGCCCAGGTCGCGCTCCCAGATGATCGAGATGCCGTAGAAGATAGCGATGAACAGCACGCTCTGGGCCAGGATGCCCGGCGCCATGAAGTCGATGTAGCTCAGGTTGCCGGTGGGGATGGCGCGGATGCGGCTGAAGACCTGGCCGAATACCAGCAGCCACAGGGCGGGCTGGACGGCGCGGGTCAGCAGCTCGGTGGGGTCGTGCGCCAGCTTGCGCACTTCCAGGTCGCAGATGATCAGGGTCTTGTCGATAAAACGGTACAGGCTGTGGAACGGGCCGGGGGCGGCTGGCGTGCGGGCCAGCTCATCCCAGGCGCCGAACGGTACGCCGGGTTCGAGATGTTTCACGGTAACTGCCTCCAGAGTTCAATTCGTCGCCGGTAAAGTGGATGAACACGTCGTCCAGCGAGACGTCGCCGCCCACCTGGGCCTTCAGGTCGTCGGGCGAGCCGATGGCGACCACTTTGCCGTGATGCATGATGGCCACCCGGCTGCATAGGGCGTCGGCCTCCTCCATCAGGTGGGTGGTGAGCAGAATGGTGATGCCGAACTGGCTGCGCAACTGCTCGATGTGCTCCCACACGGCACGGCGGGCGCCGGGGTCCAGGCCCACGGTGGGCTCGTCCAGGAAGAGCAGCGGCGGGCGGTGGAGCATGGACTGGGCAATCTCCAGGCGGCGGATCATGCCGCCGGAATAGGTGCGCACCAGCTTGTCGGCCGAGTCGTCCAGGTTCATGAAGGCCAGCGCCTGGCGCACGCGCTCGTCGCATTCCTTGCGCGGGATATCGTACAGGCGGGCGAAGACGAGCAGGTTCTCGTAGCCGGTGAGGGTGCCGTCGGCCGAGAGCATCTGCGGCACGTAGCCGATCAGGCGGCGCACTTCGTCGGCCCGGCGGGACACGTCCAGCCCGGCGATGGTGGCGCGGCCGGAGGTGGGCGGGATGAGGGTGGTGAGCATCTTGAGGGTGGTGGTCTTGCCGGCGCCGTTGGGGCCCAGCAGGCCAAAGGTCTCGCCGGATTCAACGTTGAGGTTCAGGCGGTCGACGGCGACGAGGGTGGCAAAGGTCTTGGTTAGATCGTGGGTTTCGATGAAGCTCATAAGGGTTCCTGTTATTTTATGGAGGCGTGAGAATCACGCCTCCATAAAATAAATTAATCCACCGGTGCGGCCTGCGGGGTGAAGGCGCGCTGCAGGATGCCCATGGCCTGGAGGATGGCAGCACGTTCGGCGCCGGAGAGGGGAGCCAGCATCCCCTCCAGGCAGTCCAGGGTGCCCTGGCGGGCGGCCTCCAGGCTGGCGCGCCCGGCGAGGGTGAGGGTGAGCACGATCTTGCGCCGGTCGACGGTGGAGGGCTGGCTGAGCACCAGGCCGCGGCCTACAAGGTCGTCGATCATGCGGCAGGTGGTGGCGCTGGTCAGGCCGAGGTATTCGGCCACCTCGGTCAGCGAGGCCTGGGCCTGGCGGTTGACGTGGAGCATGGCCCGGAACTGGGGCACCGAGAGCCCCTCGGCCCGCCTGCGTCGCATCTCGCCTTTGATGGTGCGCATCACCAGGGGCACAACTTCGAGCAGCAAAGCTGCGGTTTGGTCTAAATCTGCGTCCATATTGATTAGATATCCTAATTATTAGTTTATCTAATTATATCACAAAACGGGTGGATTGCGGGTCATTTTTTTTGTGCAATGCGGGGTACCCCGCATTGCACAAAAAAAATGACCCGCAATCCACCCGTTTTGTGATATAATTAGATAAACTAATAATTAGGA
>DBMK01000200.1 GCA_002298885.1 Anaerolineaceae bacterium UBA700 | reverse complement strand
CTAAAGTCGTCACTACGATTCCTGCTTTACCGGGCATACGACTGAAGTCGTTAATACGATTCCTGCTATAATAATTTTAACATCTCCCGGGCGCGGACAAAATTCATGGGTTGGTATGCTCCTTCATCTCAGCAACGCTTTTATCAGTCTTACCCCAAGATTGACCTGCACCGGCACCTCGAAGGCTCGCTGCGCATTCGAACGCTGGTGGAGGTGGCGCGCCAGCACGGCATCACCCTGCCGATTTCGCCCGACCTGGGCGCGCTGGTGCAGATGCAGGCCAGCGACAGGCTGGATTTTACCAATTTCCTTTCAAAATTCCAGTACCTGCGCCTGTTCTACCGTTCGGATGAAGTGATCCGGCGGGTAACGCGCGAGGCCATCCAGGACGCCGCCGAGGACAACGTGCGCTACCTTGAACTGCGCTTTACCCCGGTGGCGCTCAGCCGGGCCCAGGTCTATTCGCTGCCCGACGTGATGGACTGGGTGGCCGAGAGCGCGGCCCAGGCCGCCCAGGAGTTCAACCTGCCGGTGCGGCTGATCGCTAGCGTGAACCGGCACGAGAGCCCGGCCCTTGCCGAGCAGGTGGCCGGCCTGGCGATCGAGCGCAAGGAGAAGGGCATCGCCGGCCTGGACCTGGCCGGCAACGAGGCTGATTTTTCGGCCCAGCCCTTCGCCTCCATCTTTCGCGAGGCCAAAACCTGCGGCATGGCGCTCACCGTCCACGCCGGCGAATGGGGCGGGGCAGCCAACGTGCGCGAGGCCATCGAGTTGCTCGGCGCCGACCGCATCGGGCACGGGGTGCGCGTGATGGAGGACTCGCGGGTGGTGGACCTGGCGCGCGAACGGGGCGTCCCCTTCGAGGTCTGCCTGACCAGCAATTACCACACCGGGGCGGTGCCGGTGCTGGCCCAGCAGCCCCTCAAGCGCATGCTCCAATCCGGCCTGAAGGTGACCCTCAACACGGACGACCCGAGCATTTCGCGCATCACCCTCGGCGACGAGTACTGCCTGGCCGTCGAGGCGCTGGGGCTCACGCCGGCGGAGCTGGCGGACAGTGTCCTCCAGGGGGCCAGGGCGGCCTTTCTGCCTGAAGGCGCGCGCAGCACCCTGGAGCAAAAGCTGGCGGCCGAGATGGCTTCATTCAATCAATGAGCCGGAGCGCCCGGATTGTGCGGGGCAGAACCCGGGCGAGCCTGCGATCTTTTAGCGGAAACAGGGATATGCAAAGGGAAGTAAAAACGGGGACAGCCTGGCCGAGGATAACCAGCCAGGTTTTATTAGCCGCAATTGGGTTCGCTCTAACCGTCATTCCGCCGGCCTTCGTGTACCTGGACCGCTGGTTGGATGACCCGGCGCTGCACTCCTTAGCCGATGAATGGCGGGTGAGCATGTGCAGCGTGGAATTCCTGTGCCGCACGGTGCTGCCGGGCTATTTTCCGGTCATCCCGGCCTGCTTTCTGGGGCTGATCGTGCTGTTCGCGGCCACCGCGCCGGCGCTGCGCGGCCTATTCTTGCCCGGCGCAGATGCGCTCGCCGGCCCGCCGCCGGTACCTGCGGCGGAGAGCGCCGCCGCGCCCGCCGCAGGCCGCCCTGCATCCATCCCCAGCGCCTGGCCCGCCGCGGCGGACCGGGTCGATTCGCGCCAGCGATTGGCCGGATACGTCCTGCAGATCGCAGCCGTGCTGGGGTTTACGGTGGTGGCTTTGGTATCGGCGGTGCTCAACCGGCTTCCGGGCGCTGAGCTGCTGGCGATGATCCTGGCCTACCTGGCCGGATGCTGCCTGGCGGAGCTGCCCCTGCTGCCGCTTTCCGCCGCGTTGAAGCGCCTGCCGGACTGGGCGCTGCCCCTGATCCTGGTAGAGGCAGCGCTGGTAGCCCTGCTGCGGAGCATTTACGTCGATCCCGGCGGCCGCTTCCTTTCCGGTATGCTGCTTCTGCTGGCGCTGGGGCTGCTGGGGCGCTCCTGGCGCCGGGTGCCCGCGGTGGGCTGGATGGTGCTGCTGGCCCAGGTGGCCCTGACGGTCCAGATCAACTCCTATACCTTTTCAGTAATCGGAGATGAGTACGATTTTTTCAGCTACGCCCGCGAGATCCTGACCCAGTTCGAACCCTCGGCCATCTCCTCCCACTTGTTCGCCGTCGACGGCGTCTATGGCACGCACCCGTTTTTCTCATCCATGATCCAGGCAGCTTCGATGGGCGTGCTGGGAACCAATAATTTCGGCTGGCGCTTTAGCAGCCTGTCACTGGCCGCATTTTCGCTGCCGTTCTTTTACCTGTTCTTCAAGAATTTCTTTTCGCGCCGCATCGCCCTGTTGAGCACCCTGCTCCTGGCGGTCTCGCATTATCTGATGACCTTCGGAAAGATCGGCTACAACAACCTGCAGGCGCTGTTCGTGCTGAGCCTGGGGCTGGGCCTGGGCGGGCAGGCGGTGCGTACCCGCCGGCCGCTGTATTACGCTCTGCTGGGCCTGGCGCTGGGCCTGTGCTTCTACGTCTACCCGGCGGCAGTGTACACTTTTGCGCCGGTGGGCCTGCTGCTGCTGTTCTTCGACCCGCCCACCAGCCGGGGAGCCGTGGGGCGATGGCTGCGCCTGGCGCTGCCCCTGGGCATGCTGGCGGCGCCGCTGCTCTTCCAGCCCAAGTTCTTCGAGACGATGGTCTCGGGCACCACTTTCCACAACTCCAGCCTGGTGGGGGCCCAGCTTGCCTACAACCTGGGCTCGAACCTGATCTACTCCCTGTTCTCGTTCGTGTACGCCGCCCAGGAAAGCCACTTCGTGGTCGCCTCGTACGTGGATGTGATCAGCAGTGCCCTGGTGCCGCTGGGGCTGGCCTGGACGATTAAGCTGGCCCGGCGCGAAAAAGCCGCTGGCTACTGGCTGACCAGTTTTCTGGTGATGGTAGTGGCGGTGGGCGTTACCGCCGGGCGCGATTATCCATCGGCCACGCGCATGTTCATGCTGCTGCCCTGGCTGTGCAGCTTGGCGGCTGCCGGGCTGGTCTGGCTGGGCGGGGCGCTGGCCTGCCTGCCGCGGCGAGCCGTGTGGGCGGCGGCGGCCGGCCTGGGCGTCTTTGCCGCGACCGCCATCGGTATCACCTCGTATCCGCTGCTGTTCGCCTTTCTCCTGGCCGTCCTGGTGGCGGCGGTGCTGCTGTCGCTCCGCCCGCTGCGGGAGGCGTCTACCCCTTCCCGCATCGCCAACGGCCTGGTGGTGGTGCTGGCGGCGGCGATCATCGGCACGAATTTCTACCAGGCCTACAGCCTGTCGCCCCGGCGCCGCATCGGCCAGACCAGCGTGGAAATCCTCTTCCTGCGCCTGCAGGAGCGCGCCCGCGACCAGGGCATCCTGAACGAACCGGATTACCTGTTTTTAACCGCCCCCAATTGGGGCATCACCGGCATCCAACGGCAGTCCGAGGTCTACCAGCTTCCACCGGACCCGCACCAGCTCCACCGGGTGGCCCTGGAGGGCTCGACCCTGCCAGCCGAAACGGCGGCTTTCATCCGCGGCGAGGACACGCTGGTGATCGTGCAGCCCTGGCTGGATCCGCCCATCCTGGAGGGCCTTTTCTCCCAACTGGCCGGCCTGGACAAGCAGCCCTGCGCTATCCGCGACGCGCCCACGAAGGACCCGACCATGGTGCTGTGGATTTCGCCCAAGTATGAGCAGTTCTGTCCGAAGGATGGGGATTGGAGCGTAAAGTAGGATTTGGGGAGAGGCGGAAGGCGCAGCTGGCCGTCAAAAAACCTCACCCCCCGTCCCCCTCTCCTGACGAAAAAACCGTCAGGAGAGGGGGAGCGCGTAAGGAAAGTAGATGTGAGGTATCCTCACCAGGTAATAGACAGTTACTCTCTCCATTGGATTGAGAGGATGAGCGCGTAAGGAGATGGTTTCTCCCCCTCTCCACTCCGTGGATCGCGAAGCACGCCTGCCCTGGCGGGCGGTGCCAGGGTGCCTGTGGCAGAGGGGGCTGGGGGGTGAGGTGGAAATAAGCATCCATAAGCTTGCGAATCCAACACCTGGAGTGCTTGGATGCATTCTGATACAATCCATCAAAAGTTTTAAGGTGAGGGTATGCACATCCTGGCAACCAACGATGATGGCGTATTTGCTCCGGGGCTGCTGGCGCTCGTCCAGGCCATGCAGAAGCTGGGGAATGTGACCGTGCTGGCTCCGGACCGCAACTGGTCGGCCTCGGGGCACGTTAAGACCTTGCACCGCCCGCTGCGGGCCAAAGAGGTGAAGCTGGCCGACGGCACGCCGGCCCTGGCCTGCGACGGCGCCCCCTCCGACTGCGTGGCGCTGGCCCTGCTAGGACTGGTAACCGAGCCGATCGACATGGTGGTCTCGGGGATCAACCCTTATGCCAACCTGGGCCACGACCTGACCTATTCCGGCACGGTCACCGCCGCCATGGAAGGCGCCATCGCCGGACTGCCGGCCCTGGCCTTCTCGGTCGACGGCTCGGAGGAAATCCAGGTTACGGATTACGGCCCGGCGGCGCGCGCCGCCGGCAGGGTGGCCGAAATGGTGATGGCCCACAAGCTGCCGCCGAACGTGCTGCTCAACGTGAACGTTCCTGCACTGCCTGAGGAGCAGATCCTGGGCACGCGCATCACCCGCCAGGGACTGCGCATCTACCGCGACCAGCTTTTGCGGCGCAAGGACCCGCGCGGCCGGCCCTACTACTGGATCGGCGGCGAGCCTCCCACCGGCGTGCGCGAGGAGGGCACGGACATCGGCTCGCTGGCGGCGGGCTACGTCACCATCACCCCCGTCACCCTCGACCTCACCGCCTATGCTGTTATCTCTGAGATGGAATCCTGGTTAGAGTAGACAGGACTTTCACCCTCTTGCGTGACAAAAATGATTAACAATATCATTTGAAGACTCTGCATAATTTTGCTATACTGAAAACACCTCAACCCATTGCCACCGAACCGAAAGGAGACGAAGGATATGCAATTCACCGTAAAGGATTGGATGATAGATCTGGTGGTCTACGTCGACCCGGATGCGACTGTGGCTGAAGCGTTGGCCTTGATGCGCCGGAGATATATCCACAGCCTGATCGTCAGCCCCAAGGCCGATTTCCCGGGATATGGTATTTTGACGTCAACCGATATATGCGACAAGATCGTTGCCCAGGATCGAGATCCCTCCAACACCCGCGTGAGGGACGTATGCACTTCGCCTCTCATCACCGTTACCCCCACCATGAGCCTGCAAGAATGCGCCCGGGTAATGCACGAGCACCGCTTCCACCACCTGCCAGTCGAGGACATGGAAGGCAACCTCGTCGGCATGGTCTCGGCGACGGATTTCCTGGTCGCCGCCGAATCGATGGGCCGCGCCCCCGGCGACCGCATCGTCTAGCAGCGTTTTTTATAAACGGTTTCGGCTGGCGACGCCAGCCGAAAC
>DBMK01000043.1 GCA_002298885.1 Anaerolineaceae bacterium UBA700 | reverse complement strand
GCGGCAGCGCCGCATCCACCCGCCGGTAAGGTCTGGCAGGTGCGGCCGCGCCGCACCTGGACTTCACTGATGGGATCGATCTTTTATTTTGGAGGAAAATATGACCCAGAATTTAATCGCCGCCACCTATCCCGGGATGAACAAGGATGATTTGATCGTCATTGCCGGGGCGGGAGGGTTCATCGCCGGATCGCTGGCCCGCTATTTCCACAACCAGGGCTTCACCCGCATCCGCGCCATCGACCGCAAACCACTGCCGGAATGGTATCAGCGCGTGCCAGGCGTCGAAAGCCTGAGCATGGACCTGAGCGAGAAGGAAAACGCGATCAAGGCGGTGGAGGGGGCGACCGAAGTGTATAACCTGGCCGCGGATATGGGCGGGATGGGCTTTATTGAGCATTTCCGGGTGGAGTGCCTGCGCAGCATCCTGGTCAACACCCACTTGATCGAGGCCGCCTACCGGGCCGGGGTAACGCGCTACTTCTTCTCCTCCTCGGCCTGTGCCTACAACACCACGCTGCAGCAGGACCCCAACGTGCGCGCCCTGAAGGAATCGGATGCCTACCCGGCGATGGCCGAACGAGGCTACGGCTGGGAGAAATTAATCTCCGAAATGTTCTGCCAGGAATATTGGGCTGAACGCGGGCTGGAAACGCACATCGCCCGCTTCCACAACGTCTACGGGCCGAACGGCACGTGGTACGGCGGGCGCGAGAAAGCGCCGGCGGCGCTGAGCCGCAAGGTGATCGAGGCCAAAGACACTGGCAAACACGAGATCGATATTTGGGGCGACGGCACGCAGACGCGCAGCTTTATGTACATCGACGACTGCGTGTTTGGCATCGACCAGATCATGCACTGCGACCAATTGATCGCCACGCCGATCAACCTGGGCACGAGCGAGCTGGTCTCGATCAATACCCTGGTCGATTACATCGAGGAAATCGGTGGGGTGAAGCTGCACCGCACCTACAACCTGGACGCCCCCAAGGGCGTGGCCGGGCGCAACAGCGATAACACGTTCATCAACCAGGTGCTGGGCTGGGAACCGTGCATCCCCTTGAAAGAGGGCCTGCGCAAGACCTACACCTGGATCGAGCAGCAGTACGCCGACCGCAAAGCAGGCAAACGCACCGTCCATGACTGATCCTGCGGCCTTGCAAGGCGCGGCAGAACCGGCTGCCCTGAGCGAACTGAGCGCCCAGGGCGCACAGGGTACACAGGGTGCACCGGACATCACCGCGGCAATCGGCAAGATTCCCTACCGCATGGCGCTGGCCGGCGGCTGGATCGACCAGCCGTTCATTTCGCGGCTGAATCCAACCCCGCCGGGTTCGATGGTGGTGGTTTCTCTGCAGCCGGTTTTCCCGTTCATGGACCGCTGCGGGATGGCCACCAGCACACGCAAGATCGCCGCCCGCCTGTGGGCCGGCGGGCTGCCCGAGCGCAGCCCGGCCGAGCTGGTGCGCGAGCTGTACGCCCGCGAAAACAGCACCCGAGCGGACCCTTCTGGATCGCAGGACATGGCCGGGCTGATCTATCCCGGGGTGAGCCGCCTGGATTACGATTATGCGGTGGAGGGGGGGTACTTCCCGGCGCAGGTCGAATCGAATAACGACCCCGAGGTGATAGGCTGGCTGGAGCGGGTGCTGCAGGTGGTGGCCGTGGCGCCGCGGCCGGAAGGTTACAGCCCACTGGGAATCAAGAATCTGGATCCCGAGTGGGCCCGCCGGCTGGGTCAGAGCGGCAAGGACTGCTACGACGCCATCCTGGCCCGCGACGCGGCTGCGCTGGGCGCCTCGCTGAACGAGAGCATGCGCTGTTGGGAGGCGTTACTGCCGCACACCGTACGCCATCCCACCCTGACCACCGACCTGATGGCCGTGTTGGGCTATTACCAATCCCGCTACGCCGGGGCGATGTACTCGGGGTGCGGGGGAGGATACCTGTTCGTTATATCGGAGAGGGAAGACGTGGCGGGAGGATTCCGGGTGAAAGTTAGGGTCGGGAAGAAGGAATTTTAGAATTTAGATTTTTGATTTGAGGTAAAGAATTTTCGAATTTCGATTTTCGATTTTCGATTTGAATTCAAGAGTTTTGTTTCGTTCAATTCGTTTCAATTGGTGGATTTAGCGGATAAAGAATTTTAGATTTGATCAAGTTGTTTGTTTCGTGCTATTCGTTTCAATTGGTGGATTTAGTGGAAAAAGAATTTTTTGATTTTCAATTCTCTATTTTCTAATCTCGATTCTCTATTCTCTATTCTTCCAATTCGTGGATAAAGTAAAGTATTGTAAGAAAATGACGAAAATAGTTGTTGCGGGAAGTTTTGATGATTTGAGGTCGAAACATGTGCGCTTTCTGGAGGAGGCGGGCAGGCTGGGGGAGGTGAGCGTACTGCTGGATTCGGACGAGCGCGTGAAAGCGCTGACCGGGCAGGTGCCAAAGTTCCCCCAGGCTGAGCGCGAGTACTTTGTGGGCGCCTTGCGCTACGTCAGCCAGGTGAGGCTGGTTGAGGGGACTACGGACAGCGCCTTGCGCCAGGCGGCATTAGCGTTGAAGCCGGACCTGTTTGCAGCGGACGAAGCCGGCGTGGGACGCCTGGTGGCGGCCTTGGGCGATATCGACGGGGCTGAAATCAGGGTGATCGGTGCGGAGGCGCTGGCAGGTTTCCCGGCGGTGAATGTGGGCGCCAGCGCGGGCGGCGTTAAAAAGGTGGTCGTCTCGGGCTGCTATGACTGGCTGCATTCCGGTCACGTGCGCTTCTTCGAGGAGGTCAGCGGGCTGGGCGACCTGTACGTGGTGGTGGGGAACGACGCCAACGTGGAGTTCCTGAAGGGCGCCGGGCACCCGTTGTTCAACCAGGACGAGCGGCGCTACATGGTGCAGGCGGTGCGCTACGTGAAGCAGGCGCTCATCTCCAGCGGGTGGGACTGGCTGGACTATGCTCCGGAAGTGGAGCGCATCCGGCCTGAGCTGTTCGCGGTCAACGAGGACGGCGACCGCCCCGAGAAGCGTAAGTTCTGCCGGGAACAGGGCATCGAATACGTGGTGCTCAGCCGCAAACCGGCCCCCGGGCTGCCGCGGCGCGAAAGCACGAAATTGCGCGGATTTTAATCGTAAACCACGCCTCTTGCGGGCGCCGACCCGGAGGAGGCAGAGAAAGTATTTTTAGGAGTAGATATGTATTACGCGGTGATTTTAGCAGGAGAACAAGAGAAGCGGTTGGAGAATGCGAGCCGGAGAGAGCGCCCCGGTTGGGCGCAGAAGGCGGCGGGCAAGCGCAGCCTGTTCCAAAACACGGTGGAACGGCTGGCGCCGCAGTTCCCGGCGGACCGGATATACGTGGTTACACCCGCCGGGCAGTCCGCCCGGTTGATCGGGCAGGCGCCAAACATCCCGGCGGCCAATTTCCTCATTGAGCCGGAAGGGCGCGGTACGGCGGCGGCTATCGGCCTGGCGGCGATCCATTTGCGCCAGCATGACCCGTACGCGGTGATGGCGGTGTTGACCGCCGACCACACCATCGCCAACCTGGAGGTTTTCCACCGGGCGCTGGAGGCGGCAGCCGGGCTGGCGCGCGAGGGCTTCCTGGTAACGTTGGGCATTCGCCCGGACGGGCCGGCGACAGGTTTTGGATACATTCAGCAGGGTGAGCGCCTGGGCGACGTGGGCTCCCTGGAGGCGTTCCGGGTGGAGCGCTTCGTGGAGAAGCCAGATGCGGACACGGCGCGGCGGATGGCGGCGGGCGGCTATACGTGGAACAGCGGTATGTTCGTGTGGCACGTCAACAGCATCCTGGAGGAATTCGAGCGCCAGATGCCGGACCTTTCCGCCCAGCTCGAAGGGCTTGCCAGCTACCTGGACAGCTCCAGCTACGGCGATGCCCTACGCCAGACGTGGACCAAGGTGGCCCGGCAAAGCGTTGATTATGGCATCATGGAAAACGCCCAGGACGCGGCCGTGATTCCGGTGGACCTGGGCTGGGCGGACGTGGGCAGTTGGGTGAACCTGTTCGAACTGCTACCGGCGGACGCCCGCGGCAACGCTCTGGTGGGGCCAACCCCTTACTATTGACAAGTGATACTGGTTATGCTATTATGGTATCGTTACCATGCCAGTTTCCCGATTTACAAGATAGCCAATACCTGCGCCATTCTTTTACAACGAGACCTTGATTTTCACTGATCAAAGGATATTCCATGAGTGAAGTTTTAGTCTTGATGGAAGGAATCGAGAAGAGCTTCCCGGGTGTGCACGCGCTCAGCCAGTGCAAGTTCGAGCTGCGAGCCGGCGAGGTGCACGCGCTGGTCGGTGAAAACGGGGCGGGAAAATCGACGCTGATGAAGGTGCTGGCGGGGGTATACCACAAGGACGCCGGGCGAATCGTTTTCAAAGGGCGCGAGGTAGAGATCCCCACCCCTCGCTCGGCCCAGCTCCTCGGCATCAGCATCATCCACCAGGAACTAAACTTAATGTACCACCTGACGGTGGCCCAAAATATTTTCATCGGGCGCGAGCCGCGGGCAGGGCTGCCCTTCTGGCTGGACGAAAAAGAGATCAACGCCAAAGCAGAGCAGTTGTTTGACACCCTGCATATGAAGCTGGATCCGCGCACCAAGGTGGCCGATCTTTCGGTGGCCAAGCAACAGATGGTGGAAATTGCCAAGGCGCTTTCGTACAACTCGGATGTGCTGATCATGGACGAGCCTACCGCCGCCCTGACCGACTCCGAAATCGACGACCTGTTCCGCATCATCCGCCAACTGCGCGATAAGGGCGTTGGCGTGGTGCACATTTCCCACCGCCTGGAAGAGCTGAAGAAGATCTCTGACCGCATCACGGTGATGCGAGATGGGCACTACATTGACACGGTGAAGACCGACGAAGTGAGCATCGACAAGATCATCAATATGATGGTCGGGCGCACGATCTACGAATCGACCCCGGAGGTGCCGGAGGATAAAAACCAGGACGTGGTGCTGGAGGTGCGCAACCTGCGGCAAGGCAAGGTGATCCGGGACGTCAGTTTCAAGCTCAAGCGCGGCGAAATCCTGGGCTTTTCGGGGCTGGTGGGCGCTGGGCGCACGGAGGTGGCGCGGGCCATTTTCGGGGCGGACCCGATCGACGGCGGCGAGATCTACGTGCACGGCAAGCGGGTTAACATCAAGAGCCCGGGCGATGCCGTGCGGTATGGGATTGGTTACCTGTCCGAGGACCGCAAACGCTTTGGCGTGACGCTGGGGATGGACGTGCAGAACAACATCGTCCTGGCGACGTTCAGGAAGTTCCTGGGATATTTCGGCTGGGTCAACAACGCCAAAATCCACGCCACGGGCGAGCATTACGTCGACGCCCTATCGATCAAAACTCCCAGCCTGCAGCAGTTGGTGCGCAACCTTTCGGGCGGCAACCAGCAAAAGGTGGTTATCGGCAAGTGGCTGACCGCCGATACCGAAATTTTAATCTTCGATGAGCCCACGCGCGGCATCGACGTAGGCGCTAAGAGTGAGATTTACCGCTTGTTGAACGACCTGGCGCAGCAGGGCAAGGCTATCATTATGATCTCCTCCGAGCTGCCGGAAATCCTGCGCATGAGCCATCGGGTGGTGGTGATGTGCGAAGGGCGGATCACCGGCGAACTGGAGGTGGCCGAGGCCACCCAAGAAAAGATCATGACTTTCGCAACCCAGCGCGGCGAGAGCCTTTTGACTGAACCCATCCCACCTCAGACCGAATTCGGACAGGCTTAACTTATGGAAACCAAAACGGTTACTGCGAAACGAACCCTGATCAGCGGCGGCGCCGCCCGGCGGGTGCTGGCCTTTGCTGCGCTGGTGATCCTGTTCATCGTATTTTCGATCCTTTCACCGGCCTTCTTCCCGACCTTTGAGAATATCAACGGGATCCTGCTGGCCACTTCGGTCAACGGCGTGCTGGCTCTGGGGGCAACCTTCGTCATCATCACCGGCGGTATCGACCTTTCGGTGGGCACGGTGATGACCTTTTCGGCAGTCATGACGGCTGTCTTTATTACTGAATTACGCATTCCCCTGTTCTTAGGCGTGCTGGGCGGCATTTTGGCCGGGGCGCTGTGCGGATTTGTGAACGGCGTAGTGATCGCAAAGATGAAGGTTCCGCCGTTCATCGCGACCCTGGGCATGATGTACATTACCAAGGGCCTCAGCCTGGTCATTTCGCAGCTCCACCCGATCTATTTCAGTGACTATCCTCAGTTTTCTAACATTGCAATGGGCTCGGTGGTTGGCTCGGTCATCCCGTCCGCCAATATCCCCAATGCGGTGCTGATCTTCTTCGCCGCGGCAATCATTGCCGGGCTGATCCTGGCCAAGACGGTGCTGGGGCGTTACAATGTGGCGCTGGGCAGTAACGAAGAAGCCACGCGCCTTTCGGGCGTCAACGTGGATCGCTGGAAGATTGCCATCTATACCCTGTGCGGCGTTTTTGCCGGCCTGGCGGGCGTGCTGATCGCCTCACGCCTCAATTCGGCCCAGCCGGCCCTGGGGGCGGGCTACGAGCTGGACGCGATTGCGGCGGTGGTGATCGGCGGAACATCGCTGGCGGGCGGCGAGGGCACTATCCTGGGCACGTTGATTGGGGCATTCGTCAAGAGCGTTCTGGATAACGGCCTGCGTATTATTTCGGTGCCGCAGGAATGGCAAATTGTGGTCACCGGCATCATCGTGATCGGGGCGGTCTACCTGGATATCATCCGCCGCCGGCGCAGCCGGGCGTAATTACGAGTTGAAAGGAGGTGAGAGGGCGCTTCTGCGACTGCCACCGCAGAACATTCAACGCACGCTGTCCAAGAAACTGGACGTTGAAGCCAACCCTGAATACGGCGAAGAGAACAGCCCTGCATTCGATGTGGTGAAATCTGACCAATAACTTGTGTAAGATGTCCACAATCTATAAAGGAGAATAGAAATGAAGACCAATAAAGTCCTGTTCGTTGTGTTGAGCCTGCTGGTGATTGCCAGTATGCTGTCTGCCTGCGCGACCCCGGCCGCAACCACGGCCGCCCCCGCCGCCACCAACCCACCAGCCGCCAAGAAACCCTACATTGCTATGATTTCGAAGGGTTTCCAGCACCAGTTCTGGCAGGCCGTGAAGCAAGGCGCACTGAAGGCTGGCCAAGACTTTAACGTCGACGTCACCTTCGAAGGCCCCGAGACCGAGGCCATGGTCGACAAGCAGATGGAAATGCTGCAGACCGCCCTGGATAAGAAACCGGACGGCATTGCCTTTGCAGCCCTGGACAGCAAGGCCGCCATCCCGCTGCTGCAGAAAGCCAAGGACGCAGGCATCCCCGTGGTCGGCTTCGACTCCGGTGTTGACAGCGACATCCCCCTGACCACCGCCGCCACCGATAACATTGCCGCCGCGGCGACCGTTGCCGACCATATGGCTGCCCTGATTGGCCCGGACGGCGGTGAAGTGGCTCTCATCTGCCACGACCAGACCAGCCGCACCGGCATCGACCGCACCAAGGGCTTTACCGACCAGATCAACAATAAGTATCCCAAGCTGAAATTGATCGACACCGAATTCGGCGCCGGCGATCCCTTGAAGAGCACCGATATCGCCAAGGCCGTTATGACCGGCCACCCGAACCTGAAGGGTTACTTCGGCTGCAACGAAGGCTCGATGAAGGGTGTAATGAACGCCGCCAAAGAGCTGGGCAAAGAAGGCAAGATCGTCATGATCGGTTACGATGCCGGCCAGCAGCTGCTGGACGAAATCCGCTCCGGTGTTGTGGCGGGCGCTGTCACCCAGGACCCGATCGGCATTGGTTACAAGTCCGTGCAGGCGCTGGTGGATGCCAAGGCTGGCAAGACGCTGCCCAAGTTCATCGACACCGGCTTCCACTGGTATGACAAGACCAACATCGACGATCCTGCAATCGCCGCGTTGCTGTACAAATAAAGTGTAGGAAGATCGTTTTGGCCGGGCGAAGCCCAGCCAAAACGATCAGGATATAGGCTTAAAAAGGTTTGCAGTGCGCTGCACTGCAAACCTTTTTATAACCAGGAAGAAAGTATCTGCTGGAGGGCGGGGGGGGAGGAGGCGAGGAGGGGGCGGCGCAGGTCGAGCTCGACGCCGTG
>DBMK01000046.1:5978-19713 GCA_002298885.1 Anaerolineaceae bacterium UBA700 | reverse complement strand
ATTCTAATGGTGTAGCGCCATTGTAGTGGCGACTTTAGTCGCTCTGACAGGCAAGCAACGACTAAAGTCGTCACTACGATTCTTTAATTTAGCTCAGTTGCTGTATCTGTTCGCCTAACTTGGCCGCTGTTTCCTTAAATCCTTCCAGCTTCTGACGCTCTTTTTCCACCAACGGGGCAGGGGCGCGTTTGGCGAAGTCGCCGGAGAGCAGTTTTTCCAGGCGTTCGACCTGGCTGCGGACTTCGGCCAACTCTGCCTGCAGGCGGGCGCGCTCGGCGTCCGTATCGACCAGCCCGGCCAGGGGGAGGTAAATTTCCACCCCGCTTACCACCAGACCAACCGCACCCTGCGGTTTTTCGGGCAGGGATTCCACCAGGGTTAAAGCCTGGGGGTCGATAAAGGCCAGCGAAACCAGGCTGGCGGCCTGTGATTGGAAGACAGGCAGTCTTTCGCCAGCGGCGATAATGATGGGAATGCGTTTGCCAGGGGCTACCTTCTTTTCGGCCCGCAGGTTGCGCACGGCCCGGATTGCATCCTGGACCAGGCTGAAATCGGCGATCTTCTGCTCTTCCCAGCCTTCCGCCGGCCTGGGTTCGGGGAAGCGGGCGACCATCAGGGCCTCAGCCCAACCCTCGGCGGGTGTATACAGCGAGGGGTGCCCTTGCAGGGCGCGTTTCAGGTGCCCCCACAGCTCTTCGGTGACGAAAGGTGTGAAGGGGTGCAGCAGGCGCAGGCAGGCATCCAGAAGGCGCGCCAGGGTCTGGGCGGTGTAATAGGCGCGGTCGCCGCCTTCGGCCATCTGGTGCTTGGCGATCTCCAGGTACCAGTCCGCGAATTCGCTCCAGAAGAAATCGTAGATCTGGCGTCCAGCCTCGCCGTACTGGTAGGTGCTGAACAGGCGGTCCACCTCGCGCACCAGCGCCTCCAGGCGGGCCCATATCCACGAATCGGCCAGTGTCCATTCGGGAGCTTTTTGCGCTCCGTCCGGCGCCGAATCAAGGACGCCGATGACAAACCGGCCGGCATTCCACACCTTGTTGGCAAAATTGCGGTTGGCTTCGACTTTTTTCAGGCTTAAATTCATGTCGTTGCCCGGCGTCGAGCCGACCAACATGGTGAAACGCAGGGCATCCGTGCCCATCTCGTTCATCACCACCAGCGGATCGATCACGTTGCCCTTGGTCTTGCTCATTTTTTGGCCGTGCTCATCGCGGATCAGGCCGTGCAGGTAAACCGTGTGGAACGGCGCCTGCCCGGTGAATTCGAGCCCGTCCATAATCATGCGCGCCACCCAGAAGAAGAGGATGTCGTATCCGGTCTCCAGCACCGAGGTCGGGTAGAAGTACCTGTAATCCGGGGTCTCCTCGGGCCAGCCGAGGGTCGAGAAGGGCCACAGCCCGGAGGAGAACCAGGTATCGAGCACGTCCGGGTCCTGGTGGATGGCCTGGCTGCCGCAGGTAGCACAGTGGGTCGGGTCCTGGCGGGCGACGGTCATGCTCTTGCAGGTATCGCAGTACCACACCGGGATGCGATGCCCCCACCACAACTGGCGGCTGATGCACCAATCCTCGATATTTTCGAGCCAGTTATAGTAGACCTTGGTGAAGCGTTCGGGTACGATGCGCGTGCGGCCTTCACGCACGGCATTCAGCCCGGCCTCGGCCAGCGGCTGGATGCGCACGAACCACTGGGTGGAGATGCGCGGCTCGATGATCTCGCCGCCGCGCTGCGAGCGGGGCACGTTGAGCGTGTAGGGCTCCTCTTTGATCACCAGGCCGGCGCGGCGCATATCTTCCCACAGTTTCTTGCGGGCGTCAAAACGGTCCAGGCCGGCATACGGCCCGCCGTTTTCGTTGATCCGGGCGTCATCGGTGAGGATGTTGATTTCATCCAGGCCGAATTTATGCCCGATGGCGTAGTCGTTTGGATCGTGGGCAGGGGTGATCTTGAGCGCCCCGGTTCCGAAAGCGCGGTCCACGTAGTCGTCGGCAATGACCGGTACCTCCCGGTTGAGGATGGGCACCAGCACCTTGCGCCCAACGAATTTACTGTAGCGCTCGTCCTCCGGGTGTACGGCTACCGCCGTATCTCCCAGGATCGTCTCAGGGCGGGTGGTGGCTACCGGGATGTACTCTTGGGGGTTATCCGCCAGGACGTATTTGAAGTAATACAGGAATCCCGGCTCTTCCGAATATTCTACTTCCAGGTCGGATACCGCAGTGCGCAGGCCGGGGGACCAGTTGATCATGCGCGGACCGCGGTAGATCAACCCTTTTTCGTACAGGCGAACGAAAGCCTCGCGCACGGCCTTACTCAGGCCTTCGTCCAGAGTGAAGCGCTCGCGCTTCCAATCGCAGGAGGCGCCCAGGCGGCGGATCTGGGTGGTGATCATGCCGCCGTACTTGCGCTTCCACTCCCAGGTGCGGCGCAGGAACTCCTCGCGTCCCAATTCCTCGCGATGCAGGCCCTCTTTTTCGAGTGATTTTTCAACCAGCATTTGGGTGGCAATACCGGCGTGGTCTGTTCCCGGCACCCAAAGGGTAGGTATGCCCTTCATTCGGTGGTAACGGATCATCAGGTCTTCCATCGAAACGAACATGGCGTGGCCCAGGTGGAGCTCGCCGGTCACATTTGGCGGGGGGATCGAAATGACGAAGGGCTTGCGCGAAGGATCGAAGCCCGGCGCGCTGGGGTCGTTGGTTGGCTGGAAAAAGCCGCTCTTTTCCCACCAATCGTATAGGCGCTGCTCGGTGGAAGTAAAATCGTAGGTCTTGGGTAGCGTGTTTTCTGGCATGCATGTCTCCTGATCTTAAACTTCGATCCCCACCTTCACCTTGCCATCTCCACAGGGCAGCTCAATCAATCCGGGGGAGAGCCGGGCAGCAACTTCGATCTGCCGGGCGCGGGTGACGCTCATCAAGTCGACCGTTGCGCCGGTCAAAGCCGAAGCCAGGGCGGACGAATCCGGCGCTAATTGTACCCTGTTTAATTCCGTTCCCAGGCTCAGGTTTTGTTCGCTTTTATATCGCCGCACGGACGTGGCAATTTCCACCAGCACGTCGCCCAGTGCTTCCGCCTGGGCATCCTCGAAGCGCGCCTGGGGGATGGGCCAGGGGCCCGAATGGATCGAGGGCACACTCTCAGAATCAGCGAACAGCTCGCGGTAAATCGCCTCGGTGACGTAAGGCAGGAAGGGAGCCAGCAGCTTCAAGGTGTTCAAGAACAGGTGGTGCAGGGTAAAAGTTGCGCCGCCATGCCCCGGGGCGGGCGGCGAATACAGCCGCTGTTTGGCCATTTCCAGGTAGTTGTCCGCCAGGTCTCTCCAGAAGAAAGCTTCCACTTCTCCTTTGGCCGCGGCGTATTCGTAGGCCAGCATAGCCTGGGTAACATTGCGAATCAAACCCTGCATCTTCGAGAGGATCCAGCGGTCGGCTGCAGTGAAGGACTGTGTATCCTCAACCGGGCGGCCCTGGCCGACGAACGGCTGGCTGAAGCGGCCGACGTTCCACAACTTCGTCACCAGCTTGGCGCCCATCTGGATTTTCTCTTCACTGATGATCGAATCCTTGCCGGTGCCGGTTGAGGCGGCCCAATAGCGCACGGCGTCGGCGGAATAGCGTTGAATCATCTCCAGGGGCGGCATTGGCCCGCCGCCGCGGCTCTTGCTGATCTTGCCCATCCCTTCGCCGGCCAGTCCCCAGCCGGAGATCAAGACGTCCTTCCAGGGCAGCTCGGAGAAATGGAAATCCGATTTGACGATGGAGTAAAAGGCCCAGGTGCGGATGATTTCGTGGGCCTGGGGCCGCAGGCTGAACGGAAATACCTTGTTGAAAAGGGCGGGGTTGGAGAGCCACTGGCCCACGATCTGCGGTGAGAGCGAGGATGTGGCCCAGGTGTCCATCACGTCCGCCTCCGGAATAGCCGCAGTGCTGCCGCATTTAAGGCACGGCCCTGGCGGCGATTGGTGCAGCGGATCCACCGGGAGCTGATCCTCGCCGGCCAGAATCACCTCGCCGCAGTCCCGGCAGTACCACAGTGGGAAGGCCACGCCAAAAGCGCGCTGGCGCGAGACGCACCAGTCCCAGGTCAGGCCCTGCACCCAGTTCTGGTAACGTGCCTGCATGTGCTCGGGGTGCCAGTGGATGCGATCGCCGGCCTGTAAATAAGCCGATATACTATCCAGCACCTTGATGAACCATTGGGGGACGATGATGAATTCCACCGGCGTATCGCAGCGCTCGTGCACACGCACGGATTGGGTGGTGGGAGTGCGGGCGAGGATCAGGCCGCGTTCCTCCAGGGTTTGCTTGATGGCGGCGCGCGCCTGGCCGAGCGGCAGGCCTGCCAGAGCGCCGGTTAGGGCGGTCATGCGCCCGTCCCGGTCGATGGCTTCGACCAGGGGTAAATGGTGGGTGTACCACCAGCTCACGTCGGTCTGGTCGCCGAAGGTGCAGCACATCACTGCGCCGGTGCCCTTGGTTGGGTCGGCGGCGGCGTCAGCCAGGATGGGAACGTCTTGCCCGTAGAGCGGGACCGCCGCCGTTTGCCCGACGACGGCGGCGTAACGACTATCCTGCGGATGGACGAAGATGGCCACGCAGGCGGCCAACAGTTCGGGGCGGGTGGTGGCAATTGGAAGAGTGGCGCCGCCGGCCAATTTGAAGTCAAGGGTCACGAATTCGCTCTGGCGGTCCAAGTCGTTCAGCTCGGCCTGGGCGATGGCCGTGCGGCATTCCGGGCACCAGATAGCCGGGGCCAGTTTGCGGTAGGCCAATCCGCTGTGGTGAGCTCGCAGAAAAGAAAGCTGGGCGATTTTGCGCGCCGGAGCGTCGATGGAGCGGTACGTGTAGCCCCAGTCGACCGATAATCCCATCCGCTGCCAGAGCGAGCGGTATTCTTTTTCAGCATCCTCGCTGACGGCCAGGCACGCTTCGATAAATTTCTGTCGCCCAACCTGGGCGGCGGTGATCTTGAGACGCTTTTCCACCAGGCGCTCGGTCGGCAGGCCGTTATCGTCGAAGCCCATGGGGTAAAAAACGTTATGCCCGTTCATGCGGAAGAAACGCGCCATGAAATCGGCGTGGCTGTAGGAATAGACGTGTCCCAGGTGAAGGTTGCCGGAGACGGTCGGCGGCGGTGTGTCGATAGAGTAGACCGGTTTATCCGAATCGGGATCGAAGCGGTACACACCGGTCGACTGCCACCATTCGTTCAGGCCCGGCTCAACCTCGGCAGGCAAATACGTTTTAGAGATTGCCATTGTTTGATCCTTTTAAACAAAACACCCTTCCATCCTGGAGGACGAAAGGGTTGCTTCCGCGGTACCACCTCAATTCGCGGCTGAAATCAGCCTGCGCACTTCCCCGGACTACCATCCGGCTCGAGCGCTAACGGGCTTACCCGTGCCGTTCTACTCTCCACCATCAAAACTAGGCAGATTTCTTCGGCAGCATTGCCAAACGACTTCGGCCAGGCATTTCCCAGGAGTCTCTCAGCGCGGCACTCCTTCTCTGTCGGTTAGGCCTTGGCGTACTACTTTTAGCAGATAATATTGAATTGTTGCTAGTATTATACTTTGGATATAATAAAAGTCAAATGGGAAGGGTTCTCTGAAAACGAACCTGGTTGAATTAATCATGCACCCCGTAGGGGCAAGGGGAATTCTTCAAAAGCAGAAGTCTAGCAGAATCCCGCGTGCCCCTACATTTCGGACAAAACCCTTATCCCCAAGGAGCATTGAATGACCGATCACCCCGAATGGCTGATCTGGGCGCAGAAACTGGATGCCTTAGCCCAGGCAGGACTATCCTACACACAGAATGCATTTGATATCGAGCGTTACCACAAGATCCGCGAGGTGACCTCCGAGATCATTTCGACCTACAGCCAAATCGATTACGGCGAAATAAAAGACCTGCTCGATGCCCAAGCTGGGTATGCCACGCCAAAGATTGATATCCGCGGTGTCGTCTTCAAAGACGGCCGGATTCTTTTAGTTAAAGAGCTGATCGACGGGCATTGGACCATGCCTGGTGGCTGGGCGGATGTGGACGAGCCGCCCAGCCAGGCCGTGGAGCGTGAAGTGTGGGAAGAATCGGGCTACCGGGTCAAAGCCACGCGCCTGCTGGCCATCTACGACCGGAATTTACACGGCTTTCCGCGTTATATTTACCACTCGTATAAAATTTACTTCCTGTGCGACCTGGTGGGGGGCTCACCCCAGACCAGCATCGAGACCGGGGGAGCGGAGTTTTTCAGTTTGGACGACCTGCCGCCGCTTTCGCTGCCGCGCACCACGCCGGACGTGATTCAACGCGTGGCTGAGCTTGCGCGCCATCCCGAGCGGCCGGCTGATTTTGACTGAAATGGGCTACGGCGTTCATACGTTATAATTGGACGAATGCGCATCCTGGTTTCAATCATCGTTATCAGCCTGGTGATAACCGGCTGCCAGGCGGGCACGGCATCCGCGCCTGTACCGGCGGATATTCCGACACCAACCCCGGCAGCCGCCGTCCTGACGCAGCCGGCCGGGTCGACCCCGAAACCGGCGCCAGTTGCTTCGGCCACGCCAGCGTCTGCATTGGGGGTGAGCGCGGCAGATCTGCGCGGGGTGCAGCTAGCATTCTGGCACCCCTGGTCGGGCGACCTGGCAAAAGAAGTGGAAGCCGCGGTGAGCGAATTTAACCAGAGCAATATATGGGGTATCACCGTTAGCGTGACAGGCCTGGGAAGCGTTTCTGCGTTGGATGCCCAGTTGAGCGACGGGGTAAAGAAAAAATCGCTGCCCGGTGTTGTGGCAGTCCCGCCTGAGAACATTGCTCACCTCCAGCAGAGCTCATCTACGGTAGTCGACCTGAAACCGTATTACACGGACGTACAATGGGGTCTTTCGGCGCAAGAGACCAGCGATTTCTTCCCCGTCTTCTGGCAGGAGATAGGCCCGGGGGCGGTGAGTTACTCTTTTCCGGCCCTGCGCACGATGCCGGTGCTCGTCTATAACCAGACCTGGGCCAAAGAGCTTGGGTTTTCCAGCCCTCCCATTTTCCCGGCCGATTTCGGTGCCCAATCCTGCGCGGCGGCCAAAGCCAACCGACTGACCTATAACCCCGACCTGTACGGGACAGGTGGATGGATCGTGGATACCTCTAGCCCGGTGATTTATAGCTGGCTGGCAGCCGGCGGCGGGATTCCGAACCAACTGCCGCAAGACGCGCTCGTCCTGGATAATTCGACCAACCAGGCCACTTTCGCAACTCTGCGAAAGTTGTTCGACGACAATTGCATCTGGACCAGCCGTAACCCCACGCCATTTGCATATTTTGCCCAACGCCAGGCTCTTTTTTATTCGGCTACAGTAGATGAGTTGCCCACCCAGGCATCCAACCTTGCCCAACAAAAGAGCAGCGACCAGTGGACTGTCCTGGCTTACCCGACCGACCGGACGGAGCAGAAAATCCAGACTTTCGGCACTTCGTTTGCCGTGCTGAAAGCATCGCCGGCGCAACAATTGGCTGGATGGCTCTTCATCCGCTGGATGACCCTGCCGCGAATCCAAGCGCGTTTGGCCGCAGCGGGATCGGTTCTCCCGGTTCGCATTTCAGCGCTCGATTTGATGGCGGATTACAAGAATGCGAACCCGCAGTGGAGCCAGGCCGCGGCCTGGCTGGACCGCGCCGGCACCATGCCGGTACAAAGCTGGTGGAGGATCGAGCAACGCGTCTTGGAAGACGCTGCCTGGCAGATTTTCCAGCCGTTCACCAAAGCCGGTCAGATTCCGGATATATTGCAGGAGCTGGACTCGACTTCGAAAGAATTGTTGTCCAACCAATAATCTTTCCACGCTGCAGTTTTATGATTCAGGAGGAAAAATGGATTTTGGCCGCGCATTGACCTTTCAATTCAAAGACCCGGATTGGATCAAGAAGATCTTGATGGCTTCATTAATCACATTAATTCCGGTCGTGGGCTGGATTTTCGTTTTCGGGTGGTCGTTGGAAATTGCACGGCGGGTGATTCGCGACGATCCGCAAGCCCATATGCTGCCCGAGATCGATTTGGCGCGAGATATGGTGCGCGGCCTGCAGAGTTTTCTGATCAGCCTGGTTTATAACCTGCCGGCAATGGCCATCCTGGTGCCGGTAATGATCCTTTTCGTGTTCACAACCACAGCTTTCGGCGGCGACAGGACGTTGGACGGCTTTTTCCTGGTCACCTGCGTGTGCCTCATCCCATTGATACTTGCCTATTCCGTATTAATGACCATGGTGATCACCGCCGCCTACGGGAATTTCCTGGCGCAGGAAGAATCGTTCGCTGCCGGGTTTCAGTTGGGGCGGATTTTCAGCCTGGTGCGTAAAGCGCCGCTACCGTATTTTCTGGTAGTAGTCGGCCAGATCCTGTGCAGTTTTATCGCCTTTTTCGGGTTGGCGGCGTGTATCGTGGGGGTGGTGGTCACGTCAACTTACACGCTAACGGTCATGGGGCACCTGTACGGACAGGCGTATAAAGAATCTCAGAGAGTAGTTTCCTAGAGAAGGATTGCTCCTCCTTCCCTTATGACAATTAACAAAATATCACCGCAACTTTAGCGGTTAATCTGACTGATACGCCTGGGGTTATAAACCCCAGGCTGCCTAAAATTCAAGTCGGCCAAGGCCGACTTAATGATTGCTCGTCCAATCCGCCCGTCTTGGCGGGCTTGGGTTTTCGTAGCCTGGCGGCTTCTCGAAGAACCTTGCGGGTTAGCCCCAGGCGGCGCAAGTATGCACGAAAGAATAGGGTACTGTATTTGTTTATTAAAGTTCATCAGGGAAGGGTCCGGGGGATTAAATTTGGATAAAGGCATCATGGGTTATTACTTTAAAAGAAAACGGGATGGCAACGCCATCCCGTTGAGGATTCCGCTGGCAGCTCAGGCTGCTTTGGCTTTGAGGACTACCGCCGAGAAGGCCTGCGGGTCGCGCACGGCCAGGTCGGCAAGCATCTTGCGGTTGAGCACGATACCGGCCTGCTTCATTCCGAAGACCAGTTTGCTGTAGCTCACGCCGTTAAGGCGAGAGGCGGCGTTGATGCGCACGATCCACAGCTTGCGCAGGTCGCGCTTGCGCTGGCGGCGGTCGCGGTAGGCATACCACAGGCTTTTCAACCGGGCTTCAGTTGCCCGCCGGATCAGCAGGTGACGAGAGCCAAAGAAACCTTTGTTGGCTTTCAATATTCTCTTGTGACGCAGATGCCCTTTCGGGCCTCCCTTAACACGCATTGCTTGCTCCTTTGCGAACCCCTGGGCGCCGGTGACCAGTCACCTGTTGTGTGCACCCAACAGCCGCACTAAAAATGAATACGAACGTTCGACCTAGGCCTTCTCGTTAAGGAAGGGGGCCAGTCGTTTGACGCGCTGGATGATCTTTTCTCCCTGAACGGGGATCATTTCAGCGAACAGGACCTTGGTGCGCTTGGAAGTGCGGCGGCGCAGATGGCTCTTGCCGCCCTTGGTTCGCACCAACATCCCGGACCCGGTCAGGCGGAACCGTTTTGAGGTTGCCTTATGGGTCTTGAGCTTGACTTTTCCGTCTTTTGCTTTCCTTGGCACAGCGAAACTCCTCGTGACAAAATGGTGCGGCTTGTGTTAGCAGCCGCATACTAACGAAACCAGTATCAAAAAGAGGTAGCGACTTATCCGAGTTTGGGCGTTTCCGGCTTTTTTGCCGGTTCAGCAGGTTTGATCTCAGCTTCGGGCTTCTTCTTCCCGCTGAACTTGGAAGGCGCCAGGACCATCGTCATCACTTTCCCTTCGATGCCCGGGACTGCCTCTATGGTTGAAACGTCGGCAAGTTCTTCAGCGATTTCTTTCAGATCCTCCAGCGCCAGTTCGGGGTAGGTGATCTCACGACCACGGAAGCGAACGGTAACGCGCACTTTGTTTCCATCCAGGAGCCAGCGCCGGGCGTCGCGGGTCTTGAAGCCGCGGTGGTGCTCATTCGTCTTTGGGCGCAGGCGGATTTCCTTTACCTCGATCTTGGTCTGGGCTTTCTTGGCTTCTTTTTCCTTTTTCTCGCGCTCGTAAAGGAACTTGCCAAAATCCATGACCCGGCAAACAGGTGGCTGTGCGGTTGGGGCGACCTCCACCAGGTCCTTCTCAGCTTCGCGTGCAATTTTGAGCGCTTGCTCGATAGGGACGACGCCTATATTTTCGTTGTCGGGGCCAATTAACCTGACCTCAGGTACCCGGATGGTCTCGTTTATCCGAAAGTTGGTCGCGCTGATAGTACTCTCCTTTAGATAGCTAGAACGACTCGTTCCCGCGGAACGAGGCTTAATAGGTGAACATGATACCATAAATGGGGTATTATCGTCAACAATTTTTGTTCATCGGTTTTTCATAAAAATGTGGTTTTTGACCGCACGAGCGGCCAAAAACCACATAATCTTATAAATTTTAGGGTTAATTACCCTTTTCCATATCCTCATGCCAGCGGCGAATGAAGGTGTCCAGCTCAACAGGTCCCGGATTTTCACCCGAGCGCAGGCGCAGGGCCACCTGGTTGTTCTCCATCTCTTTATCGCCTACCACCAGCATGTAGGGCACCTTCTGGTTCTGGGCGTCGCGGATCTTGGCGTTCATGCGCTCGCCGCGATCGTCCACCTGCACGCGCATACCCATGTCCTCGAGCTTCGCCGCGATCTGGCGGGCAAAATCTACGTGGCGGTCGGCAATCGGGACCATCACAGCCTGGATAGGCGCCAACCACACCGGAAAGGCGCCGGCGAAGTGCTCGATGAGCACGCCCATGAAGCGCTCGGTTGTTCCGGTTACGGCGCGGTGCAGGACCACCGGCACGTGCTCGGCGCCGTCCTCTCCGATGTAGGTGAGGCCCAGGCGAGCAGGTTGGATGAAATCGACTTGGATCGTCGAAAGCTGCCAATCGCGGCCGAGCACGTCCTTGGCCATGAAATCGGCTTTGGGACCATAAAAGGCGGCTTCGCCCTCAGCTTCGAAGTAAACCACTTTGTTCTCGTCCAGGGCGGCGCGCAGGGCGGCCGTGGCCTTGTCCCATTTTTCGTCATCCTGGACGAACTTTCCCGTCTTGCCGCGCAGGCTGAGGCGCACCTTGTAGTCGGTGAAGCGGTAACGCTCTAGCACCTCGCGGATCAGGCGCAAACTGAGGTTGAACTCGGAGCCGATCTGCTCTTCTGTGCAGAAGGTGTGGCAGTCATCCTGGGTGAGTGAGCGCACGCGCACCAGGCCGTTCAGCTCGCCGGTCTTCTCGTAGCGGTACAGCGTAGCAAATTCAGAGAAGCGCATCGGCAGCTCGCGGTAAGAATGGCGCCCCATTTCCTTGAAAAGGGTCATGTGGCTGGGGCAGTTCATGGGCTTGAGGCGGAACGAGACGTTCTCATCGACCATCGGCGGGAACATGACGTCCTTGTAGTTGTCGTAGTGACCCGAACGCTTGTAGAGGTCCTCTTTGACCAGGTGACCGGTCCAAACGTGCTGGTAGCCATAGCGAGTCTGCGTCTGGCGCACGTAGTCCTCCATAAGGTGGCGCAGCATCTCGCCCTTGGGCGTGAACAGCGGCAGGCCGGGGCCGACGTCGTCGGAGAAGTAAAACAGGCCCAGCTCTTTGCCCAGCTTGCGGTGGTCGCGTTTCTTGGCCTCTTCGAGCTTCCACAGGTACTCCTCGAGGTCCTTAGGAGACTGCCAGGCCGTGCCGTAGATGCGCTGGAGCATGGGGCGCTTCTCGTCGCCGCGCCAGTAAGCCCCGGCAATACTCATCAGCTTGACAGCGGATGGGTTGATTTGCCCGGTGCGCTCTACATGTGGCCCGCGGCACAGGTCGGTGAACTTGTCGTGGGTGTACAGCGAAATCTCCGGTTTTTCCGTCAAAACATTGCCGTGTTCGTCAGTGCCGCCGTGCTCGAGGCCGTCGATCAGCTCGAGCTTGTACGGCTGGTCGGCGAAAACCTGGCGCGCCTCGTCGGCGGTGATGACCTTGCGCACGAAGGGATAATTACCGGCAATAATCTGGCGCATGCGTTTTTCGATCTCCGCCAGGTCATCCGGAGTCAGCGAGCGCGGCAGGTCGAAATCGTAATAAAATCCATCCTCGATGGCTGGTCCGATGGCAATTTTGGCGCCTGGGAACTTCTCCAGCACGGCCTGGGCCATGATGTGCGCGGACGAATGGCGGACGCGGTAAAGGAATGAATCTTCGTATCGTTCTTCTTTCTGCTCTGGCATTTTGGCCTCCTTACAACTTAACAAAAAACTCCCGCCCAACCTGGGGCGAGAGCATGCTCACACGGTTCCACCCAGTTTCCCCTGCGTGGGCAGGGTAACTCGTAGGGCCTGTAACGGGGCCGCCCGTTCACCTTACTGCACCGCTGGAGGTGGTTCGGGTTCAAGCTCGCAGGGGGTTTTCACCGGGGGTATTCTCGAAAGGGTTTTCAGCCTGGACCCCTTCTCTCTGGCGGAGCTTCCGCCGGTTACTCGTCCTGGTCACAGCTATTATATGGTGGGCGGTATAGGACTCGAACCTACGGCCTTTGCGATGTCAACGCAACGCTCTAACCAACTGAGCTAACCGCCCGAAGTGAAAGTATTATAACCAGGATTGGCAAAAATGACAATACCAGTAATTCCTTACGCTGTTATTTCAGAATGAGCGGACGTCGAAGTCTGGCGTTTAGCGTATAGCCGAAAGGCCAGCGCGACGATTGGGATGGTGGCGAGAGGCAGGTTGTTTTGCAGAAAATATGCGGCTGCAAAAACGACCACGCTGTAGGGCACCAGCCAGCGGGCAGGGAGACTGCCGGCAAGCAGCACGTCGTCGTACCAGATGGTGATCGGGAAGGCCAGGAGCTGGGCGGCCCGGCTGGTAGCTTCGTCCTGGAAAAGCCCCCACACGGCAACCGGGATAGCAACGAGGGCAGCAAGCCACACAGGCACGCCGAAAGCGGTCAGCGAAAAGACTCCGGAGCTGACGCCCATTTTCATCTCGGAGACTCCTTGCAGAGAGGTGAGCCACTTCTGATATATGTCAGGATCGAAGAGCAGTGGTAGAAGGTGCAAGGCCAGGCTGGTGGCGCCCCAGACGAGCAGCAGCCGCGGGTTGTTTTTGACCCAACGCACCAGGAACCAGGGAAGGACGACGAGGGCAAGCTGCGGCTTGAGTGTCAGAAGCACGCCGGCTGCAACTGCCGGCCAGCCTCCGAATGGGAGGAAGGCAGCCAGGAAGAAGAAGAAAACGTCGAGCTGGCCGGAGAGCAGGTTGAAAAGCAGGGGGGTGAACGCGAACCAGGCCCAGATCGAACGCTTCAAGCCGGCGCGCCGCAGGGTGACCAGGTAGAGGATGACGTTGATGCCAGTCCAGATGGCGAAGGATGGGAGGAACGGCAGAACCCCGAAAGGGGCGAACAGGAAGGTGGTTGCCGGAGGGTAAACCGAGTAGCCGACCGAATACGGATTGTGACCCTGAAGGATTGCCTGGCCGATCTGCCAGAAGACGGAAAAATCCCACCCAACCATGGGAATTATTTTACACTATTTATGATATAATCTTGGCGCTCGGCAGAACGGCCTGCCCGGGCGTCCCGGAGAGGTAGCGCAGTTGGCCTAACGCGCTCGCTTGGAAAGCGAGTATACCGCAAGGTATCGTGGGTTCGAATCCCACCCTCTCCGCCTTTGATTTAAAGATACGAGTATCGTGGGTCCCCAGAAGGGGATGATATTCGA
>DBMK01000046.1:0-5842 GCA_002298885.1 Anaerolineaceae bacterium UBA700 | reverse complement strand
AATCCCACCCTCTCCGCCTTTGAATTAAATTTCATACAGAAAAAACTGAGATTTAACCACTGAGCAACTGTGTGAAGAGCGCGTACCCCCTACGATTGTTTAAGAAATAAATAAATATATCAAAAAGAATACAGGCGAAGTTATTGAGCCGATAAGAGGTCGCCCGGTTCGACCTTTTTTACTACCGCGAAGATATTTCCATCCCGCCTGACCTGATAAAGAATTGGGGAATTGGGGAAGATGGATTCATTACTGACACGGATCCACGACACTATCATGTAACCTGATTTAATAACCGGCGATTGAACCGCTTTTAAATAAGAAATCAGTTTGAGATCGGCTCGGGCGTAGGGTTCGGCTGTGTAGCTGACCTCCCAGAAATAGACAGTTGAATTGGGCGGAGCAACTTGATTGACATATTCAATTGCTTCTTTACTGCTGGTAAGCCAATAATCACCCTCGTAAATGTTGAAGGCGCCAGTCACCCCGCCAACCAGGCTGTTGTAATAAGTATATTGATACGGATTGAGATGGACGTCCCAATAAAGGGCCGGCAATAGCGCCACCCCGGTGACCAGAGCAAACAGGATCGCCCGATGCTGTAATCGATCCCATATAGCCTGCCATGCGAACCCGGCGATGACGAACAATGGGGGGACCACGAATAAGAACTGGCGGAAATTAGTGTAAACGGAAGAGTGGAGTAAAAGAGCCGCTGCGATTGGCGCGACGAACCATGCCCCCAGGAGGAACAGGTCCAGGCGCAATGTTTTTTTCTTCCATAATAAAATTGCAGTCAGAACCAGGCCAACCAAAAAAAGCGCCAAGGCCGTCTCTGTGAATTGGATCCCGAACAATGTAGTGAAGTAGCCAGAGGGTAAGATTGGATTTTGATATAACTTTCCACCAAAAAGGTTATCGCCTGTCCAGGGGAAGTCGGCAGCCTCGGAGAATGAGGCCAGATAATTCTGTATAGGATTGCTCCAAAGATATGGCCAGAAGACATAGGTGGTCAACGCGCCTATCCCCAGGTACTCCAGCACGACTGGGACTGCTTTACGGCCAGCTTTGACCAGAAAATAGACCACTACGAGCAAACCGGTGGCAGGTCCCAGGGTTCGAATGGCACTGGCAAACCCTAGAAAAAGTCCAGCCATCCAGATTCCCGGCTGAAGTGCAAATATAGAAATCAACGACCAGAATAGAGCGATCCCCAGGCCTGCTGCTACCCATCCCGATAACCAGGCATGCAAAGTCTGAACTTTTGCTATATAAGCCTCGACCGGTATCTGCCCATTGTGCTGAGCGATCCGCTGGAACAGCTGCCCCAATCCGCTAGAAGGGTCAGCATGGTAGGCCTGGTCAATCAACCAGGCCAACCCCAAATGGATGGGTATATAGCTTATTCCAAGAACAACCAAAGCCAACACCAGGCCAATCCAAAGTCGCCGTCTGCGATGCGAGACAGATTTCCATATTCCCGCCGCCTGGCCAGGAAAAGCGGCTAGCCAGCGGCGAAAAGAGATTGCAGCTTGCGGAGTCACCTTTTGACTCAACTGGTGATCCACCATTTCCAGGCCAAGGGTTACGCTTCCCAAGAAAAACGCCATGAAAGGGATATCTTTTGGGTTCATAAAGGCTTGACCCAATAACAGAGGCTGGCTTCCAAACATGAGGGTCGCTGCCAGGGCCGGACCTGGCCGGATCAGGCGCCGGCAAAGCCTGAAGAAAAAAAAGACGCTCATGAGAAAGGTCAGAAAACTCATATAATGCCAACCATCGATGAATTTCCAACCGGGAATCAGCGTCTGGAAGATATTGGCGCCAATATACGCCGCCATGACATAGAAAGCACCTTTCTCATCTGCTAAAACGTGCGGATTTTCAAGTTTTCCGGAATAAGCCTGCAGAGAGAGTGCGGCATATCGAATTCTTGCCGGTTCGTCAACCGATTGGCCAAACTGTGGCGTCAAATTCAGGCCCATCAGCATGGCCAGGATAATCACAACGGCCAGGATTACGCCGGGACGGCGCCATACAGGCACAGCCTTTTCAGCGCTTTTTGTTCTGGGTTCTTGAATCGCAGTTACATCCATGAAGAACGAAAAGAGTCTCATAAATTTGAACAGGATTTAATAGTCCAAATAAATCCAACTTTGGACCATTATCGATTGCCCCCGTTTATTATTTGGCGGGTGTAAATTTATTCCATTATAGCCAGATTCAGCCCCTTGTTACGAATCCTGGGATGGGTCAATTCATTTTATGTTTGGGAAGGCTCTTTTTCCTCTTGTACGACGGGCTGCATCCAGCTCCGGCCATCCTGGGCGATGAGGACCTCGGCGGCTTCGGGACCCCAGGTGCCGGCCTGGTAGTTGGGAAAATCGACCGGGATGGTGCCCTCCCAGGCATTGAGAATCGGCTCGATGAGCGACCAGGAGGCTTCCACCTGGTCGTCGCGCATGAACAAGGTCGCATCTGCCAGCATCACGTCTGCCAGAAGGGTCTCGTATGCCTCGGGCGACTCCATCTTGTATGTTTCTTTATAAGAGAAATGCATGTCTACCGGGCTCAGGCGCAAGGTCGCCCCGGGCTGCTTGGCCTGGAAGCGCAGCACGATGCCCTCCTCTGGCTGGATGTGCAGCATCAGGCTATTCGGCTGCCAGCCGACTGCGGCTGACGTGGGGAAGGATTGGTGCGGCACCGGGCGGAACTGGATGGCCACTTCGGAAACGCGCGAACGCAGGCGCTTGCCGGTGCGCAGGTAGAAAGGCACGTCCTGCCAGCGCCAGTTATCCACGAACAGCTTGATGGCGGCAAAGGTTTCGGTGGGCGAATCCTCGGCACAGCCGGTCTCGGAGCGATAGGCGGGGACGAATTGGCCCTGCATCCAGCCCGAGTCGTATTGGCCGCGCACGGCAACGCGGTTGACGTGCTCTTCGGTGATGGGGCGGATGGCGCGCAGGACGTCCACTTTCTTGTTGCGGATCTCGTTGGCGTCAAAAGAGACCATTGGCTCCATGGCGATCATGGTCAGGATTTGCAGCAGGTGGTTCTGGATCATATCGCGCAAAGCTCCCGCATGGTCGTAATACGGTCCGCGGTGTTCCACGCCCACCGTTTCGGCTACGGTAATCTGCACGTGGTCGATGTACCGTCGGTCCCAGATCGGCTCGAACAGGGCGTTTGCAAAGCGGAAGGCCAGAATATTCTGGACGGTCTCCTTGCCGAGATAATGATCGATGCGGTATACCTGGGATTCATCGAAGACTCCGGTGAGCATGCGGTTGAGCTCGCTGGCCGAGGCCAGGTCACGGCCGAACGGCTTTTCGACCACGATGCGCGAGCGCTGCCGGAACTGGGCCAGGCCGGCTTTGCCCAGCCCGGATACAATCGCCTCCATGGCTTGCGGAGGCGTCGCCAGGTAAAAGACGTAATCGGCTTTTTCCCCCCACGCCTTTTCCTGGGCTTTCAAGGCGTTTGCCAGTTGGGTATAAGTCGTCTGGTCGGCAAAATCGCCGCCGATGAAGGAAAGGTTGGCCGAAATTTGGCCCCACAGCTCGTCCTGAGTCTTGCCGCGGCGTGAAAATTGGTCGATGCCGTCACGCAGGTGCTGGCGCAGTTCATCCAGGGGCATGGTCTTGCGGTCAAGACCGATCAAGGCGAAGTGTTCCGGGAGGATGTTCTCGAAGTGCAGGTTGTAAAGGGCCGGCGCCAATTTGCGCCAGGTGAGGTCGCCCATTACTCCAAAAATAACTACGATTGTAGCCGGGACGGTATGGTTGGATTTGCTCATACTGCCTCAGCGAGTTGGAACGCCATCTTGAGCCACGATCAGGCCGGCTTCGGCCAGGGCAGCTTTCGTCGTTTCGTAACTGACGTGGCGGATGCTGCGGAAACCCAGGCCGCGCGCTACTTCGACGAACAAGGGGCGGTCGTCGATGTAAATGACCTGCTCCAGCGGCACCTGGGCGATGTCCGAAGCCTGCCGGTATATTTCAGCATCCGGTTTGCGGAAGTGGACGAAACTGGACACGATGAAGAAATCGATGATCTTGCCCAGGTAAAACTTATTGATGCGCACGATGGTCAGCTCGCGGCCTTCGTTACTGACGGCAGCGATCTTCAAGTGGTAGCGATGTTTCAGTTCCTCGATCAGGCTGATCATATCCGGATATGCTTGCGTTGTAGAGTACATGAAGGCTTTGAATTCATCCAGTGTGAACGATCGTTTTTCATTGAAAATGACCCGGTGTAAATACTCGTCAAGGGTTAATTTCCCCAACTCGTACGTATCGAAGGTCAAGTGGTGGCGCTCGTTCATCTCGTCATAGTCCAGGTGGAAAATCTCCGCCGCCCGGCGGCGGGCCGCCCGGTCCCAGCCATTGGTCAGCAAGACGCCCCCGATATCGAGGAACAGCGCTTTGATGGGTGCTGCAGTTGTGGTCATAATTCCCTCCTTGTTGGCAAGTTTTTCAGTCGGTCAGTCAATCAGTCAGTCGATCAGCGATGGGCGGGCTCGGCAAGAACCTGGCGGCGTTTTTCGGTAAGGGCGGCAATGAGCTGATCGTATGCTTTATTAAATTTCTCGACGCCTTCGTCCTCAAGCTGCTGGGTCACATTGTCCAGGTCGATGCCGGTTTCCGCCAGGCGTTCACGCACCCGGCAGGAGTCATCCGGGTCGACGAGCAGCGAGTCGCGGACAGGTTTCCCGTGGTCGCGGTAAGCGATAATGGTCTCGACTGGCAGGGTGTCGATGGTCAGTGGCGCGATCAAAGCCTCCACATATTTCACGTCGCTGTATTGCGGGTTTTTGGTGCTGGTGCTTGCCCACAGCAGGCGCTGGGTGCGTGCGCCTTTCTGGGCCAGCTTTTGGAAACGCTCGCTGTTGAATACCTTCTGGTAGATGTCGTAGGCCACCCTGGCACTCATTATAGCGACCAGGCCGTGCAGGCTGTTGGCTGTTTTGGCGGGTGCGTCGTCCTGGGTTTGCAGCTTTTCGAGAATTGGATCCACCAGTGTGTCGATGCGGCTGAGGAAGAAACTGGCGACCGATGCCACCCGATCCAATGGACGGCCGCGAGCAGCCAGGGCCTCTAACCCGGACAGGTAGGCTTCCGCCACTTCGCGATAGCGCGGCAGCCCGAAGAGAAGGGTAATGTTGACGTTGATGCCCTCGGAAATCAATTGACGGATCGCCGGTAGGCCCTCTCGGGTCGCCGGGACTTTGATAAACAGGTTCGGCCGGCCGACCCTGGCCCACAACAGGCGCGCTTCGGCAATCGTGCCGTTGGTGTCGTGCGCCAGGTGGGGCGAGACTTCCAGGCTGACGAATCCGTCCTTACCTTCCAGCCTGTCATACATCGGGCGGAATAAGTCGGCGGTGCGCTGGATATCCTCAACGGTCAGATTCTGGTAGATTTCGACGGCATCACGGCCGTCCAGGGCCAATCGGTGGATGGCTTCGTCGTAATCGTGACCGGCGGTGATGGCTTTCTCAAAAATGGATGGATTGGAGGTGACGCCGCTGACCCCATCTTCTTCGATGAATCGCTTAAGCTCGCCCGAATCGAGCGAGTCACGGCTGATGAAATCCATCCAGATGCTTTGGCCGTAACTTTCAAGTTTGCGTAAAGGATTTTCCTTCATTTTTTTAATCACCTTTCTGGCTGAGGGCTCGATTCCACTCAGCAGCAGACGTTAATAACCACGTTATGAGTATAGAGCCTGTAGGCGCCAAATGCCTTAAAAACAGCTAATAATTATCGGATTTATGATAAATATTTAAATTATTCTAATCGTTAAATGATAAAGAGGCGGTTTTGGACAGTCACGCTGTCCA
>DBMK01000176.1 GCA_002298885.1 Anaerolineaceae bacterium UBA700 | reverse complement strand
TTATTTGGGGCAGCTTCGCTGCCCCAAATAACCCAAAACACTCGTTCCCCGAACTGCGGCAAAATTAGATGATAAGATAAGCGCTTAGTCTTTTTGCAGGATCGTGGTAAAACATGGCCTTATGAATACTTCCATTACTCCAAAAGCCAGTCCTCGCTCGATCTGGCTGGCGATGATCAGTGTTTACATTGTGTGGGGGTCCACCTACCTGGCAATCCGCTTCGTCGTCGAAAGCATCCCGCCCTTCCTGGCCGGTGGCCTGCGCTTCCTGGTCGCCGGCGGCATCCTGTATCTCTTCCGGCGCTGGCGCGGCGATGCGGCGCCTGCGCGCATTCAATGGCGCTCGGCGGCAATTATCGGCCTGTTTCTGCTGCTGGGCGGCAACGGCGGAGTATCCTGGGCCGAACAGCGCGTGGCCTCAGGCATCGCCGCTCTGACGGTGGGCACTTCACCGCTGTGGATGGTGGTGCTGGATGCGCTGTTCCGGCGCAATCACCTGGCCAACAACCGCCTGCGCTGGCCGTCCGTCCTGGGCGTGGTCATCGGATTCTTTGGCATTGCCCTGCTGGTCAGCCCGAGCGAATTGACCGGGCTGGGCGGCGACCTCGACCTGCTCGGCACCGTCGCTCTGATCGTTGCCTCCCTGCTGTGGGCCATTGGGTCTCTTTACAGCCGCACGGCGGACCTTCCGGCCTCGCCCCTGCTGGGCACGAGCATGGAGATGCTGTGCGGCGGGGCGGCAATGGTCGTGGCCGGCACGCTCACCGGCGAGTGGGGCCAGCTCAACCTGGCGGCGGTCACCTGGCAGTCGCTGGTGGGGCTGGCATACCTGATCGTCTTCGGCTCGCTGGTGGGTTTCGGCTCGTACACCTGGCTGCTGCGCAACGCCCCCACCACGCTGGTCTCGACCTACGCCTACGTTAACCCGCTGGTGGCCATCGTCGTCGGCAACCTACTTGCCCAGGAGCCCTTCACCCCCCGCGTCCTCATCGCCACCACGGTCATCATCGGAGCAGTTATTATCATCACCCTGACCCAATCCACCCGAGCAAAGATGAATCCAGAACCAGCAACTGAATGATAAAGTCATAGAAATTTCACTATAGAGACACTAAGGCACTGAGAAAACCTTTAAGATATTAAAAGGTTTTCTCAGTGCCTCTGTGTCTTCGCGAAGCACCCCTTTGGGGCAGTGGTGAAATCCTGCAAAAATTTTTACGAGCCTAATATCTATCCCAATGGATGAACTGGGTGAGGGGCTCGCGGCCGCCTTTGCGCGGCGGGGCGGAGAGCAGTGCCGGATCGAGCGGATAGCCAAAGGAAAGCATCATGCGCAGGTGCAGCTCGGGCGGGAAACCCAGCAAGGCGCGCGCCTTTTCGGGCTCGTAGATGGTTGCCGGGCAGGAACCCACCCCCAGCTCCCAGGCGGCCAACTGCATGTAGCCGGCCGCCTGCCCGGCGTCGAACATGATCGAAGCCTTTTGCGCCGGATCGGGAGTGAGGATGGCAACGCCCAGCGCCGCCCCGGCCAAGTGCCCGGCGAACGGCCCAAGGGTGGAGATTTCCTGCAAGATGCGCTTATCCTGAATGGCGATAAACTGCCAGGGTTGGCTGTTCTTGGAGGATTGCGCCCGCCGCCCGGCATTCAATATGGCCAGGATTACCTCTTGGGGTAGGGGCATGTCCTTGAATTGGCGGATGGCTCTTTTATGGCTTATGGCTTCTAAAACATTCATAGTCATTACCCTTTCAGTCGTATCCCTCGTCTGATTTCAGGTGAGACAAAAGGTATCTCACCCGTAACACCAAATCGCCCGGTTTAAGCACTGTCACACTGGGCAAGCCAGGCTGAAAATGCCGGACGTTGAACGTAGCCAGGAAGGCGCACTTTTCGCGGGCGGCGGCAACCAGGACCGGCAAATCCTTTGCGTCAGCGGCGTACGCCACCGCCCGGATTTCCTCTAACGTAGGATCCGGCACTACCTTCAGGCAGCGGCTGATCAGCAGGTGGAAGGCCGGCAGCGCACGTGGAATTTTGGCCTCCAGGTTGCGCTCCACCTCAGTCAGTACCTGTTGGCTGGCGACCGCCTCGATCAAGGTGATTTCCGCCATGCGCAGCAGGACCAGGCTGCCGCTTTGCTCGGAGGGTGACGCCGAACCGGCAAACAACACGTCCGAGTCGATAAAAATGCGCAGCCTAGGGGTTCGGGGTATTTCCATATTTCTCCTGGTTGTAGCGCTCACGCTGCTCGCGCAGGCCCTGCATTAACTCTTCGATGCTCAAACCCGCCTCCAGGCGAGCCTGCTCGATCTCACGGGCCAATTCGGGCACCATCGGCACCATCGGGGTGAGCACAAAAATGCCATCCAGGTCAACCAGGCGAAAAATGTCTCCGTTTTCAATCCCATATTTCTCACGCAGCTCGGCCGGAAGCGTAATGACGCCTCGACCGCGTACTTGAATTGTCGCGTCCATCCGCTGCTCCTGTCCGAATATCAGTATATGCAGAAAATCTGCAAACACAGTATATCACGCCGGGTAGTGTATTTCAATTTTACAGTAAAGAGCGATCGGGGAATTTTGCGGCGTTTTCGCC
>DBMK01000282.1 GCA_002298885.1 Anaerolineaceae bacterium UBA700 | reverse complement strand
TTGAGGGTGTCCATCAGGCGCAGGATGCCGATGGCCTCGTGCACGATGATCGGGTCGCGCAGGCGGTTGCGGCGCACCCGGCCCTCGGTGATCAGGTCGGCCACCAGGTCCTTGGCGCGGGCGATGCCCAGCACCTCGTCGAGCGAGCCGCGGCAGACTGGGAAGAAGCTGTGCGGCGCCTCGGTGATCTGGCGCCGGATGGTCTCGGGGTCGTCGTCGATGTTGATCCACGACACGTCGGTGCGCGGCGTCATGATCGAGCGGATCGAGCGTTCGGCCAGCGTCAGCACGCCGCTGACCATGTTGCGCTCCTCGACGCCGAAGGCCGGGATGGCAGGGCCGTCGGCGCTGGGCAGGTCGGGCTCGTCGGCCGGCGGGCGCTTGCCCAGCATGCGCAGCACCGCCGAGGCGGTGCGTTCGCGCATGGGCCGGCGCGCGTCCAGCTTGAGCAGGTTGCGCCGCGCCACCTGGTTCAGGGCCTCGATCGCCACCGAGAAGCCGATGGCGGCGTACAGGTAGCCCTTGGGCACCTTGAAGCCGAAGGCCTCGGCCAGCAGCGAGAAGCCGATCATGAGCAGGAAGCCCAGGCACAGCACCACCACGGTCGGATGGGCGTTGACAAAGCGCGTCAGCGGCTTGGAGGCCAGCAGCATGATGCCGATGGCGATGACCACGGCGATCATCATGATGGCCAGGTGGTCCACCATGCCGACCGCGGTGATGACCGAGTCCAGCGAGAACACCGCGTCCAGCACCACGATCTGCGTCACGATGACCCAGAAGCTGGCGTACACGCGCGGCCCCGAGGAGCCGCCATGCTGCCCGCCCTCGAGCCGCTCGTGCAACTCCATGGTGCCCTTGAACAGCAGGAAGAAACCGCCAGCCATCAGGATCAGGTCGCGCCCCGAGGGCGACAGCGGTCCGATCGAAAACAGGGGGGTGGTCAGGGTGACCAGCCACGACATGACCGACAGCAGGCCAAGCCGCATGACAAGCGCCAGGCTCAGGCCAAGGATGCGCGCGCGGTCGCGTTGCGACGGCGGCAGCTTGTCCGCCAGGATGGCGATGAAAATCAGGTTATCGATTCCCAGGACGATCTCAAGGACGACCAGGGTAAGCAAGCCGACCCACGCAGCGGGGTCCAGCAGCCACTCCATCAGGAGCTCCAGAAGTTACACGACCGGTAATCGTACCCGGAAAACGCGTGACACGCCGGTGACACGGGTCGTGCGGATGGCTTACGGAACTGTCCGGAGGCTTGCCGCGCGCGGGTCCGCGCAAGTGACACGCGCAAAAAAAGCCGGCCACGGGGGCCGGCTTCGGGAGCGCGTCGGGAGCGCGCCAGGGCGTCAGGCCGCCGGCGTCGGGTTCAGCGCCGACAGCATCTGCGTGAAGATCTTCGGGCTGGCGGCCAGCACGTTGCCGGAGTCCATCCAGCCTTGCTCGCCGTCGAAGTCGGCGACCAGGCCGCCGGCTTCCAGCACCATCAGGCTGCCGGCCGCCAGGTCCCAGGGCTTCAGACCCACGCCGCAGAAGCCGTCCAGGCGACCGCAGGCGACATAGGCCAGGTCCAGCACGGTGGCGCCCAGGCGGCGCACGCCGGTGCTGCCTTCGGCCATGGCGCGGAAACGCTGCGAGCCTTGTTCCAGGTCGCCCGAGTTGGGCCAGTGCGCGCCCAGCAGGGCCTCGTGGTAGCGGGTGCGGCCCGAGACGCGCACGCGGCGGTCGTTCAGGAAGGTGCCGCTGCCACGGCTGGCGGTGAACAGTTCGTTGCGCGAGGGATCATAGATGACCGCCTGCGTGACCTGGCCGCGCTGGGTCAGCGCGATCGACACGGCGTAATTGGGCAGGCCGTGGATGAAGTTGGTGGTGCCGTCCAGCGGGTCGAGGTACCAGCAGTGCGAATCCAACCCGGCCATGGCGCCGGATTCCTCGGCAAGGATGCTGTGGTCAGGGTAGTGCTGGCGGATTTCCTTCAGCAGAAAGTCCTCCGAGCGCTGGTCCATTTCGGTGACCAGGTTGACCGTGCCCTTATGGTGGATGCGGTGCTCCTGCCCGAAACCCGCCCGCAGAATCTCCCCGGCCTGCAGGGCCCACGATTTCAGCTCGAATAACGACGGCCTGGCGGTCATTCTTTTAATTCACCCAGGATGCGGGTCAATTCGTCCAGCTCGGCCTGGATCTCTTCTTTGTCGTTGGCGGCGTTGGTCAGCAGTGTTTCAAAGGCCGGCTTCTGTTCCGCCGGCAGTGTCTGCAGCAGGCGCTCGATGCGGGTGATCTGGGTATTCTTGTGGCGCAGCTTGCCCTCCAGGCGCACCCGGTAGCCGGTGTAGAAGCTCTGCTCGTCGATCTGGGGCGAGTGGACGGGGACGCCTTCGGTGAGGATCTCGGCCACGGTCAGCAGGAAGTCCTCGGTGTCGATCGGTTTCTCGATAAAGCGCACTGCGCCCAGGCTAAGCGCAAATTTCTTATCCTCCGGTGTGGTGTAGGTGGCCGAGATAAAGATGATCGGCACGCTGGCCATGTGGGGGTCCTTGTGCAGGGCGTGGGCCAGGCTGTAGCCGTCGAGCTTGGGCATGAGAATATCGGTGATCACCAGGGCCGGGTGCTGGCGGGCAACGATCTGCAGGGCCTCCTGCCCGTTGCGGGCGCTCACCACCGGGTAGCCCTTGAAGCGCAAGGTTACCTCCAACAGCTCCAGCACGTTCGGATTGTCTTCGACGACCAGGATTGGGCCATAGGGGACGCTCATCGGCATTTATTTCTCTCCATTCAATTCCGCCCTGAGCTGCGCGTAATACTGCTGCAGATAGGCGTCGCGGCCTTCGGCAATGGAGCGGGCGGTGGCAGTGAACAGGCGGTCCTTGACCTTACTCAGCTTGAACAGGTACTCGTGGTAGGTGCTGTGAGGTTCGCCGGGCTCCTTCTCTTCGGATTGCAAGAATCGGGCCGAGGGCTCGGCGTAGACCGGCTCGCCGGCCAGGGTGGCGTAGGCCACGGCCCGCGCCACGCCGATGGCCCCGAGCACGTCCAGCTTGTCGGCGTCAAAGAGCACTTTGGCCTCCGGGGTGGCGGGCGGCTCACGGTTGTCGCGGAAACGGTGGGCGCGGATGCAGTGCTGCACGGCGGCGATGCGCTCGGCGGGCCAGCCCTCGCCGGCCAGCACCTCGGCGGCGAACTCGGCGGAGGAATGGTGGTGGTTGGCGCGCACCTCGGCGCCGGGGGTGGTCCCCAGGGCGTCGTGCAGCAGGGCGGCGGCGCGCACGATCTCCAGGTCGGCCCCCTCGGCCTGCGCCAGGCGCTCGGCCATGCGGTAGACCCGCTCCACGTGGCTGAAATCGTGCACGGCATCCGCTTCGACGTACCAGGCGCGGGCCTGCTCCAATGATGGCATCGGTTCCTCCGGGTTAATTATGGTTGTTTTTCGGCAGCAAAGCCGCCGAAAAACAATCATACTCGATTATTTATTTCTGAGGGGGTAACGTTGGGGTTGAAAATAAAGAAATTCAGCAGCCGCCGGTTGACCTCCTCCGCCTTCTCTATCTGAATCCAATGATTGGCCTCCTCGAAGACCACCAGCTCGCCGCGGGGGCAGAGCTTGATGCTCGCCTCGGCCAGCTCGCGGCCCAGGGCGAAATCGCGGCCGCCCCACAGGAGCAAGACGGGCATCTCGAAGCGCGGGTCCGGGGGCAGGCGGAAGGGGCGGCGGAAGAGGGCTCGGTACCAGTTGAGCATGCTGGTCAGGGCGCCGGGCTGGCTCCAGGCGGCGCGGTAGCGCTCGAAATCCGCGGCGCTGAACGTCCCGGGCGGGGTGGTGGTGCGCAAGTTGCGTTCGAACGCCTGCCAGTTGCTGCGGCGCAGGGAGGCCTCCGGCAGTCCGGGGAGCTGGAAGAAGTAAATGTACCAACTCTTTAGAATCTGCTCCGGGTGGGCCAGCATCGTGCGGTAGACCACCGGGGCGTAAGGCGCATCCAACACCGCCAGGCGCTCCACCCGCTGCGGGTAGAGCGCGGCGGTGATCCAGGCCACCACGCCGCCCCAATCGTGCCCCACGAGGCGCACCCTGGGATACCCCAGGGCATCCATCATCCCCACCACGTCCTGCGCCAGCACGTCCACCCGATAAGATGACAGCCCTTTGGGCTTGTCGCTCAGGTTGTAGCCGCGCTGGTCGGGGGCGATCACCCGGAAGCCGGCGGAGGCCAGGGGGCCGATCTGGTTCCGCCACCCGTACCAGAAGTCGGGGAAGCCATGCAGCAGGAGCACCGGCGGGCCGTCGACAGGCCCGGCGGCAACGGCGTGCAGGCGCAGCCCGGGCAGGGTGAGCCAGGCGGATTCATAACCGGCGTGCGAGTCAGGCCCAGGCAACGACACGATCCCTGCCTTGCTGTTTGGCCATATACATGGCCTGGTCAGCGCAATTAATCAGGCCCTCCAGTGGGAGCTCGCGATCAGAATTTATCCACGCCAGGCCGAGACTGACGGTCACGCTCACGGTCGACCGGTCGATCTGAATTACCTGTTGAGCGACTGCCTGGCGAATCCGCTCGGCGATGGTGGAACAATTTTCAGAGGACGTACCTTGTAATAACACAATAAACTCTTCACCGCCATACCGTCCGGCCACGTCTCCCTGCCGCAGGGATTTCTTGATCTTTGATGCGACAGCCGTCAGGACCTCATCCCCAACTTTATGGCCATGCTGATCATTTACATTTTTGAAGTGGTCAATATCCAACATAATTATTGCCAACTGGCCTTTATCGATTTTCATCTTTTGAAAAGCAGTTTCAGCGATTTCTATAAATTGCCGCCGGTTAACGAGGCCGGTTAAGAAGTCGGTTGCGGCCAACTCTCGGTAGAGGTCTGCCTGTTTGCGTGTAATCTCGACCTGGTGGAGGACCTCGAGGTTCTTGATTCGCCGATCAGATTTTTCGTTAAAAATCTTTTTATAAGTGGCATGGAAGGCTTCAAAATGTTCCAGGGCTAATTGATAGTCCTTTTTTTCTTTATAAATCTCGACCAAACGTTCGTGAATCAAGGAGATATTGGTGAGCGAATTTATTTTTTCCGCGGTCCCGAGGGCCTGCAGGACCTCTTTTTCGGCCTGATCAAGCTTACCCTGGATTTGAAGAATGCGGCTGATCTCTAAAATATAACTGATCTCGATTAGCTGATTGTTGTTCTGGCGCGATAATTCGATGCCTTCCTGTAAAAAAGTCATAGCCTGTTCAAAATTTCCGAGAGCAAAGTGAATGGCCCCTAAAGAATGAAGAGTTTCCATCTTTCCCACTGAAGTCCCAAGTGTGTTGAACAGGGAAAGAGCCACCATGTCATACTCCAGAGCCTCCCGGTCGTGTCCGAGCATGTGCAAAACGTAGGCAATATTATTATTGGCGTCGGCGCGGCCGGTGAGATCATCTTCGGTGGCCTTCTCCAGGCAAGTTTTGAAATATCCTAACGATTCGGTATAGTTTTCCAATCCATATTGGACCAGCCCCAATCCATTGATCAGCGAAATTTCCAGGTCCGGGTGATTTTCGACCTGTACCAATTTTAAAGCGTTCACGTAATAATCCATCGAGGTGGGAAAATCATCGATGTGCCAATAAGCTCTCCCCAAAATACTTTGAATGGAGGCGATCAGATATTTATCGCCAATTTGTTCAGCCAGTTGATTGGCCTTCAACCCGATTGGGATAGCTTCCTCCGGTTTGCTAAGCATATCAAGGCAGTAAGTCTGGGTTTTCAAGCATTCAAATTCATCTACAGGTTGGGCTTGTGCACAGTTGGAAAGCAGGCTTTGGACGCGCCTGGCCAACAGGATCGCCTTGGGACCGTCTTTTTTGCAAAGAGCCCAGGCCTCGTGGTTAAGTTTTCTGATCTTTTCTATTTTGCTGCTCATAAGCTTACCAATCGGATTATTGGAATTCCTTTTGAAATCTTGATCAGTATAAGCTTTTTTAGAAACCCCCAGGTAGGATCGAATGTGCAGGAAGATCTCCTCTTCTTTATTTTACACATTTTACCTGAAAAGAACCTTTAAATTACACAAAAATTGTCATATTATTTTTCCCTGAAAAATAAGCGAAAATCGCGAACAACTCCCTATCTTGACAATTCATAAAAACGTTTCTATAATTATCGAAACGTAATTATGGAGGTCGATATGAGCGAGATCCAGAACGAAGAACTGCTCGAATTTTTCAAGGCGCTTTCGGACCCCACCCGTCTGAAGATCGTGGGACTGCTGGCCCGGCACCCGCACAACGTGCAGCAGATGGCCGAGGACCTGGGGCTGAGTGTGTCCACCATCAGCCACCACCTTTCCTACCTCTCGCACGCCGGGCTGGTGGCGGCGCGGGCCGACGGGCACTACTACGTCTATTCGCTGCAGACCGAAGTGCTGCGCTCGATGGCCCAGCACCTGCTCACCCAGGAGAACCTGCCCAGGCTCTCGGAGGAGGTGGAGGGCGACGCTTACGAGCGCAAGGTGCTGGCGGCTTTCGTCGGCGCCGAGGGGCGCATCAAGGCGCTCCCCTCTCAGGAAAAGAAGCTGCGGGTGCTGCTGCGCTACGCCGTCAAGGCCTTCGAGCCCGGCGCCCGCTACACCGAGAAGCAGGTCAACGAGATCCTGCTGCGCTTCAACGAGGATACGGCCTCCTTGCGCCGCCTGCTCGTCGACTTCGGTCTGATGGCCCGGGAGGGAGGGGGCGGCAGCTACTGGCGCGTGGATGAATAGGCCGGTCTTCACCCCGCGCCTCAAGGCCGACCTGACCCTGCTGCTGGTTGCGGTGGTGTGGGGCAGCGGCTTCGTGGCCCAACGCCTGGGCAACGACAGCATGAGCGCCCTCTACTTCAACGCGGCGCGCTTCCTGCTGGGCGGGCTGATCCTGCTGGCGCTGGGGCGGCTGCGCTGGAAGCTGGAGCGGCGCTACCTGCCGCTGGCGGCATTGGCGGGATGCGTGCTCTTCGCCGCCGCCGGATTCCAGCAGGCCGCCATCGCCAGCAGCCCGGTGGGCAACGTGGCCTTCATCACCGGGCTGTACGTAGTGCTGGTGCCGCTAATCCTCTTCTTGCTGTGGCGCCAGCGCACCAGCCGCGCCTCGTGGGCGGCGGCGCTGCTGGCGGTGGGCGGGGTGGCCCTGCTCAGCCTGCAGGATTCCTTCCAGGTGCGCCCCGGCGACGGCCTGGCGCTGCTAGGGGCCATCCTGTGGGCCGCCCACGTGGTGCTGATCGGGCGCCTGCCGCCCTCGGCCGATTCGTACACCTTCGCCATCGCCCAGTTCCTGATCTGCGGCGGGCTGAACCTGGCGGCGGGGCTGGCCCTGGATGCGCCGGGCATCGCCCGCGTGGCCCTGGCCTGGCCGGCGGTGATCTATTCGGCGGTCTTCCCCACCGCCATCGGCTTCACCCTGCAGATCTTCGGCCAGCGCGGCGCCCCGCCGGTGGACGCGGCCATTGTGCTCAGCCTGGAAACCGTCTTCGGCGCCTTCTTCGGCTTCCTCTTCTTCGCCGAAGGCTTTTCGCCAAGGCAGCTTTTGGGCTGCGGATTGATCCTGGCGGCGATGGTATTGAGCCAAGTAAACGTGAAACGTGAAAAGTGAAACGTTTCACGCTTCACGTTTCACTTTTCACGTTTCACGCTTATAATTCCCCCATGCTAACTCTCGAGGAAGTCGAACACATCGCCAATTTGGCCAGGCTGGAGCTGACCGGCGAGGAAAAGGAGCGCTTCCGGCGGCAGCTCTCGGACATCCTGGACTACGCCGCCCGCCTGCAGAGCCTGGATACCAGCGGCATCCCGCCCACTTCCAGCGTGCTGCCGGCGCGCAGCGCCCTGCGCCCCGACGTGGCGGAGCCCGGCCTGGAGCGCGGCGACCTGCTGCGCAACGCCCCCCAGGCCGCCGACGACCAGTTCCGCGTGCCGCCCGTGCTGGACCAGTCGCCATGAGCGAGCTCAGCGGCCTCAGCGTGCAGCAGGCGCACGCGCTGCTCGAGAGCGGGCAGGTCACCAGCCGCGAGCTGACCCAGGCCAGCCTGGAGCGCATTGCGGCGCTCGAACCGCGCCTGCACGCCTTCATCACCCTCACCCCCGAGCTGGCACTGCGCCAGGCCGACGAGGCCGACCGGCGCTGGCAGGCCTGGCGGCGCGACCCGGAGAAGGTCGTGCCCGCACCGCCGCTGCTGGGCATCCCCATCGCCGTCAAGGACGTGCTGGCGCTGGAGGACGTGCGCTGCACCTGCGGCTCGAAGATCCTCGAAAATTTCGTCCCGCCCTACACTGCCACCGCCGTCCAGCGCCTGCTGGATGCCGGCGTGGTCATCGTGGGCAAGACCAACTGCGATGAGTACGCCATGGGCTCCTCGACCGAGAACTCGGCCTACGGGCCGACCTTCAACCCGTGGGACGTGGGCCGCGTTCCGGGCGGCTCCAGCGGCGGCAGCGCCGCGGCGGTGGCCGGGGGCCTGGTGGCGGCTGCCCTGGGCACCGATACCGGCGGCAGCGTGCGCCAGCCGGCCTC